>CAVFDV010000117.1:0-5463 GCA_963621315.1 Oscillibacter sp. MSJ-31 | reverse complement strand
GCCTAGCCCTGCTCCGCAGACTGGAACAGGCAGCCGCAATAGCCGCAGAAGGGCGCGTGCTGGTCGACGGGGTTGCCGCAGCGCGGGCAGCGGTATTGCTGCACCACGGGCTGCTCGGCAGCCGGCTGCTCCTGCGCGGCCGGCGCACCTTGGGCGGCGCCTGCCGCCTGCTGGCCGGCCGTCTGCTGGAAGGTCTGCGTCTGCTGCACCGCCGCCGTCTGCTGCTGCAAGGGCTCTTGCTGCTGCGCAAAGCTCCCGTAGGTTGCGCTTGCCCGGGGTTGCGACATCGTCTGCCGGGGTGCCTGCGCCTGCTGTTGCACCACCGCCTGACGGGCAAGCTCCTGCGCTTGCTGCAGCTCCTGCTGCTGCGCGGCCTGGGCCTGCTGCTGGGCCTGCAGCTCTTGCTGCGCCGCCCGGGCTTGCAATTGAGCTTGCTGCTGCGCCTCCTGCTCGCGTTGCGCGCGCTCTTGCGCCTGGCGGCGCTGCAGCTCCTGCAGGCGGCGCGTCTCCTGCTCGTAGGCGGCGCGCGCCTCGGCCTGGGCGACCTGCTCGTCGAGCTCTGCGATGCGCGAGAACAGGTCCTCGCGGCCTATCTGGACCTCGGGCACCTCTTTCAGCAACGGATACACGCTCTCGCCCAGCTTGGCCATGAGCTGCTCGCGCGCCGCGGCCAGCTCGGAGAGGGACTCCTCGCGGCGCTGGCGCGCCTCATGCGGCTCCTCTTGCGCGGGGGTTTGGGGCTCTTGCGCAGGTTGAAGAGGCTGCAAGTCCTGGGACGCGGCCTGGAAGCCCTGCACCGGCACCGCGCCCGCCGCATCGGACGGGACGGCGCCCGCAGCGCCCTGCGCGGCACCCGGCGCTCCGAACGCGGCGCCCGCGGCACCCGGCATGCCGGCTGCGGCGTTTGCGGCGCCGGCAGCCACAGGCGCCGGCCACTCGCCCTGGGCGGCAGCGCCAACGCCGGCGCCGGCATAAGGCGCCCCTCCCCCGACGGGGGGAAACGTCACGGGCGCCTGCGCGCCCTGCGCTTGCGCGTTTTGCGCCTGCGCGTCCTGCTGCCCGGCAGCCGCCTTCTTGCTCTTTCCGAAAAGACCCATGTGCCTCGCACCTCGCTTTTTCACTCGCACGTGCCTGAAGTTCTCCCGATGATACCGCAAGCGCCCGGGTTTTCACGCATGCACACGCCTGTTTTCACGTTCACCTCCACCCCCGACCGGCCCGACCGTCCCCGGCCCCGGGTTCCAACTCAAAGCACCCGCTCTTCCGGCTCCCGGCGCCCCTGCAGGACTTCGCGCACGCGCCCAGCCCCAAGCGCCCTCGCGGGCTCTCACGCACGCGCCCGACCCCGGCGCACAAGCGGGCGCGCAGGCGGGGCGCGCATACGCACATGCCCCTTCACGGAAGAAGGGGGCCTCCCCGCATCCCGCAGGAAAGCCCCCCTCCCGAAACTTGCGCCGCGCGAATGGCGCGTCGGCGCCGTGCCAACGCCACACCCGCGACGGTATCACGCCGGCGCCGTGCTTGCGCCATGTTGCGCCGCGCGAATGGCGCGTCGGCGCCGCGTTTGCACCACGCTCGCGCAACAACCTACGCCGCGCGCGGGGCGCCGCGCCTACTTCAACCTGCGCCGCGCGCGGGGCGCCGTGCCTACTTGCTCGCCGCCTCGATGGCCTTATAGACCGTGTCCGAGACCGCGTTCGGCCCGCCGAAGACATAGCAGTTCTCCTGCAGCTGGGCCTTGTTCTTTCCCACCACGTTGCCGATGTTGTCGAGGTGCCCGTCGTCGGCCAGGATGATGACGGAGTTCATCTTGCCGCACAGCGCCGCGCCGGAAAGCGCGTCGTAGTAGCTGCGGCCCGTGGCCACGCCCATGTGCGCGACGCTCATGCCCTCCTTCAAGCAAAACTCGGCGACCTTCTTGGAGGTGCCGTAGGCGGTGTTGCCCGCCAGGCGCACGGGGTTGTCCAGCTTGGAGTCCATGGTCCCCTTCACGGCCGCCGTGCCGCCGACGATGATGGTCCGCTTGAACTCGGCGTTTTTCACCATGTCGTAGATGTTGTCGGACAGCTCCTTCTTGCCGGCCGAGGTGAGGAAGATCGGCGCCTTCTTCGCGTAGGCGTACGGCGCGATGGACAGCGCGTCCTGGTAGGAATCGCAGGTGGCCACGATGGCGTCGCTGCCCCAGTCCCCGTTGATGTCCTTGCCGTACTTGTAGATCGCGCGCGCCGTGCCCGCGGCGGTAGCGCCCGCCACGCGCTTCACCGAGATGCCGAGCGCGGCGACCTGCTTGGCGACGGCGGCAGACACCGCCTGCTCGCCGCCCACGATAATGACCTTCTTCACCTGCTTGGCGCCCAGCACGGCCTTGGTCGTGCCGGAAAGCGCGGACGGGTCGGTGATCAGCACGGGGCACTCGAGCATGCCCGCAAGGCCCACCGAGGCCAACGCGTCCTGGTAGCCCTTGCTCGTCGCGAGGATCGCGTACTCGCTCGTGTCCCAGCCCTCGTTCACGATGGCCTTCATCGTGCCGAACGCGGTGCCGCCGGCCAGGCGCTCCCACAGCGAGGCGCTCGGCGCAGGCCCGGGCGCGGGCTTTGCCGTGATGGTGAAGTCGGCCTCGAGCGTGCCCGTGTAGGCGCCGGTGCCCGTGACGACGACGTGCGCCGTGCCGGGCTCCACGTTGTTCGTGTAGACCGCCTCGTAGTCGGTGCCCGCGGACAGCTTCGTGCCGTCGGCGGCCGTCACCACGAGCTCGGGCGTGATAGCGCTGCCCGTCTCGACCTGGTCGCCGATCGCCGCGATCGAGCCGCCCGAGATGTCGATGAGCGCGGCCGTGACGGTGATGTCGCAAGTCGCGGTGAAAGCGCCGTCGTCGGTGGTCACGGTGATGGTGGCCGTGCCCGGCGCAACGCCCGTCACCTGCGCGGAGACGCCGTCGTTTGCGGGCACGACCGTCGCCACGGCCGCATCGCCGCTCTTCCAGGACAACCCCTTGTCCGTGGCGTTTGCCGGCGTGATGGTGGCCGTGAGGTCGACGGTGCCGCCGACGGACAGGCTCGCGCTCGTCGGCGCGACGGAGACGCCCGTGACGGCGACCGTCTGCTGCCAGAGAAGGACGGGGTAGCCCTGGTTGATGCTGCCCGTGTCGGCCGCGTACGCGCTGCCGAGCAGCCCTGCGGCCGCCTTCAGCTCGTCGGCGCTCTTCGAGATGCCCGCCTCGTTTTCCGTCGTGCCGGACCCCGAGATGGTGCTGAGCGCGTAGTTGTTTTGCACGACGCCCGTGCCCGTGGAGTGCTCGTCGCCGCCGATGACGGCGTTGTACATCTTCTCGCCCTTGACGAGCGTGCCGGCCATGTAGCAGTTCTTCACCGAGGACAGCGCGTTGTTGAAGCCGGCGATGCCGCCGACCCATTTCTGGCCGCTCCTGCCGACCGTGCCCTTGAAGTAGCAGCTCTCGATGGTCCCCGTCGTCGAGGCGGTGTCGTTGTTGCCGTTGCGCCCGGCTATGCCGCCGACGCCGTTTTTAGAGCTGGTGTTCGTCCCGTCGACCGTCGAGGTGGAAAAGCACGCCGAGATGGCGCCGGCGTTCTCGCCCGCGATGCCGCCCACCTTGTTGCAGCCGGTGACGGAGCCGGTCGTCGAGCAGTTCACGATCTTGCCTTGCCCGCCGGTCTGCGTCGTCGTCTTGGTGTCGCCGTCGTAGTAGGCGCCGCCGTCGTTGTAGCCGGTGATGCCGCCGACGAAGTAGACGCCGCCCGCGTTGACGGCGACGGAGCTGTGCACGTTGGAGACGGTCGCGGCGTTGTAGGCGACGACGCCGCCCGCGAACTTGACGCTGGAGCTGTCGGTGACCGTGCCGGACAGGGTGAAGTTCTCGATGGCGCCCTTGTTCCAGCCGAACAGACCCGCGCCGCCGGCCGTGGAAGACACCGCCAGCCCGGAGATGCTGTGCCCCTTGCCGTCGAAGGACGCGGTGAAGGGCTTGTCGGCGCTGTTGCCGATGGGTGTCCACGAGGCGATCGACGACAGGTCGATGTCGCCTGCGAGCACGACCGTGGCATCGGACGCCAGGGTGCCCGCGTTCACCCTGGTGGCAAGCGTCGCCAGGTCTTGCGCGGAAGAGATCGTGACGGTCTCTGCCTGCGGCTGGGCGGTGCCGGCCGCGTTGGCTCCGTTGGCCGCGTTTGCCGCGGAGATGCCGGCTCCCCCGAGGGCCGCCGCGAGGCACACGGCGGCGGCTCCGAAGGCAAGGCGTGCCGGCCGCGACAGGCGGGCCGTGCATGTGCGTGCGTGTTGAAGTGCCATGAACTGTCTCCTCTCAGTCGATAGCGTGGAGGAGACGGCTGCCGAGGCGGCGCACGGTATCTCCCCACGACGAAAAGCCGTCCTGTACCCTGCGCCTCCTTTCGTATTTCTGCTGAGAATAAATGTAGCAGAAAACGAAGGGGCGCGGACGCGGGAAAGGGACGCGCGACACACGCGGCGCACGCGAGGGGGTGAAGGGCAAGGCGCGCGCGGGCGAGCGAGCGGGCGCTGAAAGGCGGGCGGAGGCGTGCGAAAGGGCGCGCGAAAACCCCCTTTGCCGCCCCTTTCAAGCGCAATTGCGGGCTTTCACCCGCCCGCGCCCTCGACGACAGAGCCCAAAGCGCCGATAATCAGGCGAAACGAGACGCGAAAAAGACGAGGAGCCGCATGATCACTGGAGCGACGAAGGCCAAGTTTAAAGAGCTTTCGAAGAAGGATGTGGCGGCCCATGAGATTAACCTGCCGTCGCTCTACGACAGCTTGGCGCAGGAGTATTTCGGCTAGCCGCACGAAAGGGGTATGGACATGGGCAAAGACAGCGACTTTCGCGCGAGCGCAGCCGAGTACCTGACCTACGTCGCCGCATCCGGTACCAGCTCGGACAGCATCGAGATGCGCTACGAGGACGAGAACATCTGGCTCACGCAAAAGATGATGGCCGCGCTCTACGACGTGAGCACAGCCGCAATCAACCAGCACATAAGGAAAATCTACGATGATGCGGAGCTGGAACCTGCTTCAACTATCAAGAAATACTTAATAGTTCAAACCGAGGGCGCGCGGAAGGTGCGCCGCGAGGTGAAGCACTACAACCTGCAGATGATCATCGCCGTGGGCTTCAAGGTGAACAACCTGCGCGCCGTGCAGTTCCGCAAATGGGCGAACTCCATCGTGAAAAACTACACCATCAAGGGCTGGGCGGTCGACCGCGAGCGCCTGAAGGGCGGCAGCGGCGCGCAAGGAGGAGGAGCCGCATGATCACAGGAGCAACGAAGGCCAAGGTAGACGCCATCTGGCAGAAGATGTGGGAGGGCGGCATCACCAACCCGCTGGAGGTCGTCAGCCAGCTCACCTACCTCATGTTCATCCGCTCGCTCGACGAAAAGGAGCTCGAGGCCGAGCGCATGGAGCAGGTCCTGGGCGTCGAGCAGCCCCATA
>CAVFDV010000116.1:0-5529 GCA_963621315.1 Oscillibacter sp. MSJ-31 | reverse complement strand
CCGTGCCCGTCGTGGTGGGCTGCGTCTTGCGCGAGCTCGGCCTCGACGCCGCCGCCTGAGCACATATGCGCCATTCAAACGTTGCCTGGAAAATTCGTCTCTTGTTTCGGGGGTGATGAAGCGCTCTCTATGAATGCATCCCCAAACTGACCCTGTTCCCATGTCAATGCCTCCTTTGAAATTCACGCGAACATGCTCTGCAAATCGACGAGCACGAGGTCTTCCCCGGGGTCTACCTTGAATCCGCTCCTCGAGAAGAAGCCGTACTTGTAGCAATGCAGGCCCGTTGCCTCGACTTGCCCTATCTCCTCGTCGATAGCCTTTCGGGTGAGGGGGCTTTTCTGGAACTTCGACTCGTAGAAGATGTATCCCTTCGGGTCGCGCGTGACGATGTCGAACTCGCCGTTCGCATGGCGCACGGGGTCGTCGTACCAGTATTTGCCGATCTCGTCGAACGGCTCGGCGATGTTTCCCATGCGGTTTTGGCGCACGAGATACTGCCTGCATATCTCCTCGAAAAAGCGCGGCACGTGCCTCTCCTCGAAATCCTTCTCGATGTACCTGGTGTAGAAGGTCTCGGAATCGAGTACGGCGCGCTGCGACAGGTTTCTGAAGACGTACCTGAAATAGAACAGGGAAAGCGGGTCGGCGATCCTGTAGCCCGATTTCCTCTTGTTGCCCGGGTCGTTGATGGGCGCATGTTTTTGCACAAGTTCCATCTCCATGAGCTTGCCGAGCACGTCCACCATCGCAGGCCCGCTCGAGACATGCGACTGGTCGAGCAGGTCCTTGTACTTCGAGTAGCCCTGCGCAAGCGCGCTGAAGACCTCGTTTGCGTTGGAGATTTTCGAGATCTCGGCCGCGATATACATGGACACCTCGTTTTCGAGGCGCGAATCGCTTCCCGCGATGAGGTCGATGATGTTCTCGCGCACGCTCTTGTCCGCCGCGACGAGCTTGTTGTAGTACGGGATGCCCCCGAACACGCTGAAAAGGCGCACCTTGTCCTCGTCGGAGAAAGAGGGGTAGAACTTCGCCGAGTCGTAGTAGTCCATCGGCTTCAAGGCGATGACGAGGTCCGCCCTCCCGTACAGGGGGTTGGCGTGTTCGAGCAGGCCTTTCATCACGCTCACGTACGAGCCGCACAAGACCAGCTTCATGCGCGATGCGTCGCGGTGCCTGTCGATGAGGGACTGCAGGATGCTGTCGAGGCCTTTCACGGCCTCGTGCAGGTACGGATACTCGTCGAGCACGAGGACGAGCTTTTCGTCTGCGGCGCGCGTGAAGAGGAAATCGAGCAGCTTCTCGATGCCGCCGAAGGCCATGGGCGGAAGCGAGAGGACGTCTGAGGCGAGCGCGGAGAGGCTCTCGACGTTGTCCGCCTCGGTTGTCTGCTTGCACTCGTAGTAGAGCGTTTTCGCCGCTCTGCCCTCAAGGCTGCGCTTGATCAGCTCGCTTTTTCCGACGCGCCGCCGTCCGTACACCAGCGCAACCCCTTGCGCATCCCTGGAAAACTCCTTGTCCAGGCGCGCGAGCTCTGAGTCCCGTCCGATGAATTTCATTAGCTCGGTTCCTTCCGACTCGGTTTTGTCCGAGTTAAATATACGCGCATCATGGGCTGCATGCAAAAAAATCCCCCGCCCTTTTGACAGGCGGGGGATTTCATCAGGTCGGCCCGGGCGTTCGGCCCGTCGCGCATCTCGCGCATCCGGCGCGCGGCGCAGGCGTTTTCACGCTGGGTGCCGAACGCGGGGCGGCGGGCGCTAGATGCCAAGTGCCAAGTGCCAGGCGCTAGGCGCTAGGCGCTAGGCGCTTGCCTTCGCCTCCTCGGCCTCCTCGGGCGCCGGCACACCGCCGCCCAGCTCGCGGATGGCCTGCAGCTCGTCTTCGCCTTCTTCACCAAGCGAATCGTAGCCGTTGAAGTGCCAGGTCTTGGGGTCTTGCGTGTAGCCGCCCGACTCCTTGTTGAAAAACATCAGGCGCGGCAGCGCGGCGCCGTCGATCAAGGCCAGGTAGCCGTGGATCATGGTGAAGCAGATGAAGAAGAACATCATGAAGTAGTGGATGATGCGCACCTTCATCAGGCCGCCGACGAGGCTCGTGAAGCCCGCGAAGAGCGGCACGTACATGGTCGGCGCCCACAGGCAGAAGCCCGTGTAGGACATGAAGAGGATGGCCACGGCGATCAGCAGGTAGGAGAGCTTTTGCGGAACGCCGAGCTTTGCCGACAGGGGATGGTCCTTCTTGAAGAAGGTGTAGTACTTCACCCACGAGACCAGCTGGTGGCGGTTGTACTTCTGCGGCAGCCAGTTCCAAAAGTCGGTGACCGTCTCGCGCGACCCGCCGATCGGCGAGCTTTTGATGACGAACGCCAAGACGATGCGCACGATGCAGTTGATCAGGAACACGAGGCCGAAGAAGATATGCGCCCCGCGGGCCAGGCCCATGATGCCGCCGATGACGGGGTAGTGGATCTCGATGCCCGTCAAGATGAGCAAGATCATGGCGATGAGGTTCACCCAGTGCGTAATCTGGAAGGGCAGCGGGTGCATCTCCCGATAGTGTGCGATTTCTGCCATTGCTATCGACCTCCCCAAGGACTCGTCTCGGCTCGGAACTCTTTGCCCGTCTTGGGTTCGACGAGGTGGATGGCGCAGGCGATGCAGGGATCGTAGCCGTGCACGATGCGCAACGCGTGGATGGGCGCCTCGATGTTGTCGATGGGGCAGCCGATGAGCGCCTGCTCGAGGGTGCCGGGCACGTCCTGTTGGTCGCGCGGCGAGATGTTCCACGTGGAGGGCACGATCGCCTGGTAGTGGGTGATGTGGTTGCCCTCGATGCTCATCGTGTGGTAGAGGGCGCCGCGCGGAGCCTCCCACGCGCCCTGGCCGGTGCCCGTGTCGCGGGCGCGGTCGGTGAACCAGATGTTCTTGCCGTCGGATTCCTTCAGCAGCTCCGCGAGCTTTCCCGCCCATTCGATCATGCGGGCGGAGACGAACTCGGCCTCGATGGGACGCGCGGCCAGGCGGCCGAGCGCGGAGTTCAGCGCGATCAGCGAGGAGGTGGCCACGGGCAGGCCGAGGCCCTTCAGCACGGTCGCGACGTTGTTCTTGATGCCCTCGACGCCGGACAGGTAGCTGACGAGCACGCGGGCCAGCGGGCCGACCTCCATGGGCTGCCCGTCGTAGCGCGGCGCCTTGGACCAGGTGTATTTGTCGTTGACGACTTCCTTGGCCTCGTCTTTGTAGTAGCCGGGGAAGGTCTCGGGCGGCACCGTCACGCCGTTGGTCGGGTGCAGCAAATCGCCGTTGTCGGCGTAGTAGGCGTGCGCGGTCGTCTCGGCCAGCTTGTCGATGTCGAAGTCCTCGAGCTTGGCCTCGCCGTTTTTCATGCGCACGATGCCGGCGGGGAAGTAGCGCTTGGCCGGCTCGTAGCTCTCGTCGTCGAAGACGCCGTAGGCCATGAAGTTGCCGTGCTGGTTGTTGCCCACGCCGGCCACGTCGTCGAGGTAGACGCTCGCGATGGCGATGGCGTCGGGGATCATCGTGTTTTGCACCCAGTCGTGCAGCTTTTGGGCGCGCGTGATGATGTCGTCGAGCTTTTCCACGCTGGGCACGAAGGTCGTGCCGCCCGGCACGGAGCTCATGATGTGGGGCATCTTGCCGCCCACGAGCGCCGCGATCTCGTCGGCCGTGGCCTGCATGTCGATGGCCTCGATGTAGTGGGCCGTCGCGATCAGGTCGAGCTCGGGCGAGAGCTTGTAGGCCTCGGGGGCCTGGCCGTCCATGAACCAGCCGCCGGACAGCCAGGAGTACTGGCCGTTTTCAGCGAACTTCTTCAGGCGCTCTTGCACCGCGCCGAAGTCCGTGATGGCAAGGCCGTGCTTGCGCGCGATCTCGTAGGTGGCCTCGATGTCGGCGTCGAGCGCGTTCAGCGGGTTGACGTAGTCGAGCGCGGAGAGCTGGTAGAACCACAGGATGTGGCTGTGCATGAACTGGGCGCCCTCGACGAGGTTGCGCACGTAGCGCGCGCCCTCGGGGTGCTTGATGCCGTAGGCCTCCTCGGCCGCGTAGATGGAGGCATGCCCTTGCGAGACCGGGCACACGCCGCAGATGCGCTGGGCGATCATGGCCGCGTCGGTTGGCTCGCGCCCCTCCTGGATCAGCTCCAGGCCGCGGAACAGCCCGCCGGAGACCCAGGCGTTGGACACCTTGCCGCCTTCCACTTCCATCTCCACGCGCAGATGGCCCTCGATGCGGTCTACCGGGTCGATGATAGAGTGCTTGTGCGTCGCCATGTGCTATTCACCGCCCTTCTCGCCGCTTGCCACAGGCTCCTTGCCGGCCTCGGCGCCTTCCTCGGCCGCCTCGGCATCCGCCGCGCTGATCACCGTGTCGCCGGAGACGAGGCCGCGCTTGGCGTACCATGCGCGCTCCTTCTCGTAGTCCGGCCCGCCGTTGGTGCGGCCCGCGGCCTTCATGCCGATGCCGTGGATGACGAGCACGACCGCGATGACGCCGGTGACGGCCAGCGCGATCGGCGTGGGGTTGAAGCGCACGTCGCCGATGCGCAGCGTCTTCAGGCGCGCGAGGAACGGCCCGTTGTTGTCCACCCAGTTGCGCTGGGTGACGCGCGGGTCGGCGCTTGCGCAGCCGATGCAGGGGGCGCCGGCGTCGACGCACCAGTTCACCCGGCGGTTCCAGCGGACCTGCGCGCAGTTCGAGCTGGTCTGCGGGCCTTTGCAGCCCACGGCGTAGAGGCAGTAGCCCTTGGCCTCCTCCTCCGAGCCGAACTTGTAGACGAACTCGCCGTTCTCGAAGTGCCCGCGGCGCGGGCAGTTGTCGTGGATGGTCTGGCCGAAGTACGCGCTCGGCATGTTCAGCTCGTTGAGCGCCGGCAGGGTGCCCAGCAAGATGTACTGCACGATGATGGCGACCAGCGTGGCCGGGTTCACCGGGCAGGAGGGCACGTTGATGACCGGCGTGGACACGCCGTTGTCCTGCAGGTACTTCTGGATGCCCTCGGCGCCCGCCGGGTTGGGGTAGGCGGCGCAAAAGCCGCCGTCGACGGCGCACGAGCCTGCGGCGATGACGGCCGCGGCGTCCTTGCAGGTGCGCAGCACGGGGGAATCGCCCGGGGCGCAGGTGGCCTCGCCGGCGATGCGCAGCGCCTCGCCGTCCCAGCGCGTCATGACGGCGCCCTCGATGACGACGATGTACTTGCCCTTCGCGCCCTCGATGGTCTGCTCGCGCGCTTCCTCAAGCGAGTAGCCGGCGGCCGCGGAAAGGGTCTCGGAGTAGTTCAACGCGATATATTCGAGAAGCAACGTGGCCGGATCGGGGTCGTCTGCCTGGGCGAACGACTCGGTGCAGCCGGTGCACGAGCCGAGCTCCATCCAGATGACCGGGGTGAGCTTGCCCGCCTCTTTGCCGATCAGCTTGGTCTCGATTGCCTCAGCCACATCGGCTCCCGTCACGCCCCGGACGCCCATCGCCGCAGCGAGGGTGCCGCAAAACGCGAGGAAGCTAC
>CAVFDV010000115.1:0-5607 GCA_963621315.1 Oscillibacter sp. MSJ-31 | reverse complement strand
GGCGCACGCGAGAAACCCGAGCACGCGGGTGTCGCGCGCGAAGAAAAGCAGGGTCTTTCCCGCTTCGGCGGCGGCACCGGCGGCATCGGCAAGCGCGGAGACGTCGACGCCTTCCCCGCGCATGAGCGCCTCGTTGCCCGCAAGGCAGCGCACGTCGTCCACGCAAGCCGCCACGCCGCGCCCCGGCAAGGTCTCGAAGCCGGATGCACGGCCCGCTCCCCCGCGGCCCGCTCCCCCGCGGCCCGCTCCCCCGCCATCTGCTTCACCATCCAAGATGCCCGCAGCCCAGCGCATCGCCGCCTGCGCCAGCGGATGCTCGCTTTTCTCCTCGAGCACGGCCGCAAGCGCCGCCAGCTGCGCCGTCTCCACCCCGGGCGCGCATACCGCATCATCTACCTGCGGCCGTCCCTGCGTGATGGTGCCCGTCTTGTCGAAGGCCACGACGGACACGGCGCTCGCGCGCTCCAGGGCCTCGGCGCTTTTCACCAGCAAGCCCGAACGCGCCGCGCGCCCCGTGCCCACCATCACCGCCGTCGGCGTGGCAAGCCCGAGCGCGCACGGGCACGAGATGACGAGCACGCACACGGCATGGGAAAGCGCCGCGCCCGCATCGCGCGTCGCGGCCATCCACACGATGAACGTGAGCACGGCAAGCCCCATGACGATAGGCACGAACACGCCCGATATCTTGTCGGCCATCTTCTCGACGGGCGCCTTCGTGGAGGTGGCCTCGTCCACGAGCGCGATGATGTGCGAAAGCGCCGTGTCCTCGCCCACCGCCGTCGCCCGCGCCGCGACCCATCCGCCCACGCTCGTCGTCGCGCCCGTGAGCGCGTCTCCCGGGCCTTTTTCCACCGGCACGCTCTCGCCGGTCAGCGCGCTCTCGTCAAACGAGCCCGCGCCCTCCACGACCACGCCGTCTGCCGGCACGGCGGCGCCCGCGCGCACGACGAAGACGTCGCCCACCTTCACCTGCGAGGCCTCCGTCTCCACCTCGCGACCGTCCACGAGCAGGACCGCCGTGTCGGGCGCGAGCGAGACGAGCGCCCCCACCGCGTCGGTCGTCTTGGACTTCGCGCGCGCCTCGAGCGCCTTTCCCACGGTCACGAGCGTGAGGATCGTGGCCGCGCTCTCGAAGTAGAGGTCCTCGAAGGCCGCATGCGCCGCGTCCATGTCGGCATAGCCGAGCGCCCAGCCCATGCGCAGCAGCGCCGCCATGCCGAAAAGCGTCGAGGCCGCGCACCCGATCGCGACAAGCGAGTCCATGTTGGGGGAAAGGCGCACGAGCGCGGGGAAACCGCTGCGGAAGAACTTGAAGTTCACGAACAGGACGGGCAGGAGCAAGAAGAACTCCACGAGCGCCGCCACCATCATGTGCGCATGCCCCATGAAGGCGTCGGGCATAGGCCAGCCGAACATGTGGCCCATGGACAGGTAGAAGAGCGGGACGGTGAAGACAGTGGAGATGACGAGGCGCGTCTTGAGGGGGATGCCGCGCCCGGTCCCCGCCCCGGCTCCCGCTCTGGCGCCCGCCCCCGCGTGCGCGCCGGCTTGCCCGGACGCCCCCGCTGCCGCGCTCGCCGCACCTGCCGCGCCCGCGTCATGCGCGGCCGCCCCGTAGCCTGCCTTTTCCACCGCCGCGACGACGGCGGCCTCGGTAGACGCCCGGCCGTCGTAGGCAAGCTCCATCGAGTTCTTCAGCAGGTTCACGGCCGCGCCGTCCACGCCGGCGACGCCGGCCGCGGCCTTCTCCACCCGGCCCGCGCATGCGGCGCACGTCATCCCGAAGATGTCGAAGCGCTTCTTCACCGCAGGGCCGCCCCCCTAAAACATCAGCTCGCGAGTTGCAGCGGCGGATACAGCGTCGACATGCTCGCGCGGCGCTTCTTGCGGGCCACGAGCAAGGTGCACACGAGGAAGCCGACCATGAAGGCAAGGAGCACCACCGCATCCGGCCAGAAGTAGTCCAGGCTCAAGCCGGCCATCGCCATGCGGAAGCCGTTCACCACGTAGGTCATGGGCAAAAACGGGTTGAGCACCTGGAAAAACGGCAGCTCGGTCTCGATGGGAAACGTGCCCGCCGCCGTGCACAGCTGCAGCATGAGCAAGACGACGATGACGACCATGCCGACCGTGCCCAGGCTCGCCCGGAAGAACTGGATGATGGCGGCAAAGCACATGGCCGTGACGACGCCGAACAGATAGAAGGCAAGCGGGTACTTCACCTCCATGGAAAGGCCGAACTGCACGAAGAGCAGCAGCAGCGCCGCCTGCACGATGGCGATGGCCGCCATGGGGATGTAGCTTGCAAGCACCGCCGAGACCGACGAGGCGCTCGACATGAGAATGCGGCTGTTCAGGCTGCGTATGAGAAAGGAGATCATGAGCGCGCCGACCCACAGGCCAAGGCCGATGAAGTAGGGGGCGAATCCCGTGCCGTAGTTGCCCACGCTGGTGATGGAGGCGCCCGTGCCGGACTCGCCGTTGGCCTCGACGGGCGTGCCCATCATCGCGGCCTTCGCGTCCGAGTTCGCCGTGTTGTCGCGCATTTGCTGCTGGCCGTCCGCGATGCCATCCCCCAGCTCTTGGGTGCCGTCCACCGCGTCTCCCAAGCCGACGACAAGCGACTTCGAGCCGTCCGAGAGCTGTCCGGCGCCCGAGTCGAGCTGCGAGACGCCGTCCACGAGCGCGCCCGAGGAGTTCGCCAGGGTGCGGTTGCCGGCGGCCAGCGTCTCGGAGCCGGCAGCCAGCGCCTGCGCCCCGCTTGCCAGCTCGCCCGCGCCGTCGTCTAGGGTGCCCACGCCTGCCACCAGCTTGGTCGAGGCCTGCCCCAATATGTCGAGGCTGCTTGCGAGCGTGCCGGCGCCTGCCACGGCGCTGTCAAGCCCGCTGCCCAGGCTGTCGAGACCTGCCTCGAGGGCCGAGCTGCCGGAGAGCAGCGCGTTCACCCCGCCCATCACCGTGTCCTTTCCCTCGGCGTCGTCAGAGCCGAGGGAGGCCACGGCCAAATCGAGGCCGTCGGCGAGCTGCGCGGCGCCTTGCTGGGCGGCCACGAGCTGGGAGGTGTCCACGGCGGCCAGCGCCGAGGCGATGCCTGCGATGCCGGGGTTTGCCTTCGTGCCGTCGCCGTCGATGACGAGGTCGAGCTGGGACTTCAGGTAGATGAGCTGCGTTTGCACGGCGGGGTCTGCCTGGGCGACCTGCTCGATACCCGCCGATATCTGGCGCAGCGCGCCCGCGTAGGTCGAAAGTCCCTGCGCTGCGGTGGAAAGCGCCGCAAGGCTCGTCTGGGCGCTTTCCAGCCCGTCGGCTATCTTGCGCGCGCCGGCCGCCGCATCGCCCAGGCCCTGCGTGTCGTCGGAGCCGTCGCGCAAGGTGGCGATCCCCGCCTTCAACGACGCGATGCCCTCCTTCACCTGCGACGCGCCCGCGGACAGTTTCTCCACGCCCGAGTTGGCCTCGCCGATGCCGTCTGCCAGGCTGTGCCCGCCGTCGGCCAGCTGCGCGGACTGGTCGGGCAGCTCGGAGGTCTGGTCTTTCAGCTGCTGCGTGCCTTGCGAGAGCTGGCTTGCCCCCGAGGCGATCTGGCCCGCGCCGCTGCTCACGCTCTCGGCGCCGTCGGCGAGCTTTCCGGTCGAAGACGGCAGCGCGGAGGTCGAGGCCAGAAGCGTCGAGGTGCCGTCCGCGAGCGTGGACAGCCCGTCGGAAAGGGTCTGCGAGCCGTCTTTTGCCTGCACGAGGCCGTCGCGCAGGGTGTTCGTGCCGTCCACCGCGTCCTGGAGCTTGTCGGCGGCCTCGTCGATCTTCACGAAGATGTTCTTGTAGTACTCCTCGCCTATCTTGTTCGTCAGCTCGGCCTTTATCTTGGTGACCATGCTCGACCCGACGGTCTGGGCGATCAGGTTCGTCGAGGGGTTGAAGTAGACCTGCAGCATGGCCTGCGCGGGGTTGTCGGAATCGGCCGAGGCCACGTGCTCGGAGAAGTCCTCGGGGATGATCAGCTCCATGTAGTAGGTCGCGTCCTCCAGGCCGCGCTCGGCCGCCGCGCCGTCCACGAACTTCCAGTTGTAGCCGCTGGCCTGCCCCGCGATGCGGTCGTTGTTGTTTTCCACCAACGAGTCGCACAGCTCGCTGCCCACGTTGCGCTGCTCGCCGTTGATGCTCGCGCCGCGGTCGAGGTTCACGACGGCGGCCGGCACGTTCACCAGGTTGCCGTAGGGGTCGAGAAACGCCGCGAGGAACAGCCCGCCGTAGATGAGCGGGATCAGGCTGATGGCGACGATGGCGAGCTTGATCATCTTGCCCGCGCGGAAATTGTCGAACTCGAGGCGCGCGAAGCGCAAGCCCGTGAACGGAGACCTCATATGCTATGCACCTGCTTTCTGCGCGCGCAAATCGGAGCGGGTCGTGCGCGCGCGTCCCGACTCGACGTGGTTCGCGTACCCGATGACGGGCGCGGGGACCAGGTCGGGGTTGTCGCGCAAGACGGCCTTTCGCTGGGCTTGCGCCCCCGCATCGACGATGACGATGCCGTCGGCGTGGTTTGCTATGTCGTATTCGGAGCAGCCGAAGAGCACGGCGATGTCTCGCGCGCGGGCGATGTCGCGCATGTGGTCCACGAGCTTTATGCTCTCGTGCTGCGTCAGCTCGGTCTGGATGTCGTCGACGACGAGCAGCTCGGGGTCGCCGGTCATGGCCAGCACGATGCCGAAGACCGCCCTGTCGTAGGCGTTCAGGTCCTCGAAGCGGGTCTTGAGCTTGTCGTAAAAGCCCCACTCCTTCATGTAGGCGTCCGTCGTGGCCTTGTTGCCGCGCTTTCCCACGAGCGCCAGCTCGGCGGCGACGATGTGCTTGAGCGCGAGGAAGGGCTGCACGTCGTTGAGCCCCGGGATGAACGAGATCTGCGAGATGCGGCGCACGCGGCGAAAGCTCTCGCGCACGTCCCAGCCGGCCACCTGCGCGCTGCCGCCGGTGAACTTCATGCGCCCGCACACGGACAGGAGCATGGCCGTCTTGCCCGAGCCCTGCCCGCCGAGCAGGCAGGCCGTCTGCCCTTTTTCGAGGGAAAAGCCGAGGTTTTCGTACACCGACCCCTGGGAGGTCTTCAGCTCGAGCTTTTCCACATGCACAAACGATGGGGTCGCCGTGGGCATGCCGTACTTCCTTTCAGCCTTCTCGCGTCGTCTTTTCCATGCCTTCGCGCCGAAACACGCCCCGCAATCGAGGCCGCGCGGCGCGAATGCCCCTCGGTATAGCAGATGTGCGCGCATAGGGGCGTGAAACTTCACCATCTTGACACGAAAGGGTGGAAAGGGTGAAAGGGCGCGCCCGGCGCGCCCGCCCATACCCCCTTCATGCAGGCAGCGCGCGCAGGGTGCGTGAAAAGGGCGCCCGTCTCCGGGAAGCCCTCGCTACTCGCTGGCGTCCCTGATGGTCTTTTCCATATTGGCGGAAACCGCCAAGGTGCCGCCGAAGATGTAGCAGCTCTCCTGCAGCGTGACCCTGTTCTTGCCCACGACGTTGTCGATGTTGCCGAGGTGCCCCTCGTCGGTCAGGATGATGACGGAGTTCATCTTGCCGCACAGGGCCGCGCCGGCAAGCGCGTCG
>CAVFDV010000114.1:455-5635 GCA_963621315.1 Oscillibacter sp. MSJ-31 | reverse complement strand
TCGCGCTGGCCGGCCCTGTGGCCGCGCGAGACGGTCGCAGCGTCTCTTGCGACATGGCGGGCAGCATATGGGGCAGCTCCTTTTCCCTCAAGGGCACGACAGACATCGGCGAGGTGAACCTCTACGGCACGCGCCTTTCGGCCTCGGCGGGCGACTTCTCCTCGAACAGCGATCCCTATTACGCGGGCACATGGTCTGACGCGGGGTAGAATCGCCCCGTCCTTTCCCGCGCACGGAAGCGCGCGTGCAGACCCCATCACCGAGACCAACCCGGCGGCGGCCAAGACGCCGGGCCTGCGGCGGCGGATACAGGGTAAGCTTTTCGCTTGCAGGAGCACAGCGCAGGTGCGCGCCGCCGCGCGCGCTTTGCCGCGTCGTTTGCCCGCGCCGCGTGCGGCAGGTGCGGTTTTGCGCGGGCGCTGCGTGCGGGCGCCGCGCGTGCGCGAGGAGAGGAAGTGCGTGCCGAAGTGGCAGACAGGCTCGGCATCGACATAGGCTCCAAGACCTTGAAGCTCGTGCTTTTGGACGCCGACGGGCAGGTCGTGTGCGAAAGCTATGTCCGGCACCGCTCGAAGGTGCAGAAAACGCTCGTCGAGGCCGTCCACGACTGCGTATGGCGCTTCGGGGACCGCGAGGTCGAGTTGCACGTGACGGGCAGCGCCGGCATGCGCGTGGCGCAGCTTCTCTCCGTCCCCTTTGTCCAGGAAGTCGTCGCCTTGAAGCGCGCGGTCGAGTCGTGCGGCATACATGCCGACGCCGTGCTCGAGATGGGCGGCGAGGACTCCAAGCTCGTCTATTTGAGTGGCGCGCCCGAGCAGCGCATGAACGCCGTGTGCGCGGGCGGCACCGGCGGTTTCATCGACCTGATGGCTTCCTTGATGGGCAAGCGCCCCTGCGACATGAACAAGCTGGCCTTGGGCGCGAACACTATATACCCCATCGCCTCGCGTTGTGCCGTGTTCGCGCGCTCGGACGTGCGCCCGTTGCTGGCCGCAGGCGCGCGCAAGGAAGACGTCGCGGCCAGCGTGCTCGAGGCCGTGTGCACCCAGGCCGTCGCCGGCTTGTCGGCGGGGCGCCCCCTGGCCGGCACGGTCGTCTTGCTGGGCGGGCCGTTCCAGCACATCCCCGCTTTGCGCGATGCGTTTTGCAAGGTCGCGGGCATCGACGCGGCGCATGCGATCGTGCCAGACGGCGCCCACCTGCTCGTGGCGCGCGGCGCGGCCATATCCCCAGAGCCGTGCGCGCCCGTATTGCTCTCAAAGCTGGAGGCGGCCGTGCGCGCCGCCGACTTCTCGGAAGCCGACGGCATAGGGCGCCTGCCCGCGCTCTTTTCCTCAAAGGGCGCCTACGAGGAGTTCTCCGCGCGCCATGCCGGCTGCCGCATCCCGCGCGCAGACCTGGCGGACAAGGGCGGCGGCGACGCCTTCCTCGGCATAGACGCCGGCTCGACCACGATGAAGATGGTGCTCGTCGACATATCCGGCGCGATGCTTGCCTGGCAATACGACTGGAACGAGGGCGACGTCGCCAAGAGCTTCCCGCGCATCCTCGGGCGCATGTACCGCGCGATGAACAGCCCCTGGGCGCCGCAAAAGACCGTGCGCCGCGCCTGCGTCGTCGGGTACGGCGAGGATTTCTGCCGCGCGGCCTTCGGGGTGGACATGGGAGAGGTGGAGACGGTCGCGCACTTGCGCGCCGCGCTCGAACTGGAGCCGGACGTCGATTTCCTCGTAGACGTCGGCGGCCAGGACGTGAAATGCTTCTACGTGCGCGACGGCCGGATCGACGACATCGTCGTGAACGAGGCATGCAGCGCCGGCTGCGGGTCGCTTTTCGACGCGGTCGCGCGCTCCATGCGCTGCACGAAGGAGGCGTTTTCGAGCGAGGCGCTGTTTGCCGAACGCCCTGTGGACCTGGGCTGCCGCTGCACGACCTTCATGGAGTCCAGGGTCAAGCACGCGCAAAAGGAGGGGGCTTTTCGCGGCGACATCGCGGCGGGTGTCGTGTGGGCATGCGCGAGAAACATCCTCTTCAAGGTCGTGCGCCGTCCCGGTTTCCCGCATGTGGGCACGCATGTGATGGTGCAGGGCGGGGCCTTTGCCAACGACGCGCTCTTGCGTGCCTTCGAGCTGGAATGCGGCGTGGAGGCCGCACGTCCGGACCGTGCCGAGCTGATGGGCGCATGGGGGGCGGCCTTGCTCGCGCGCGACGCGTGGCAGGACATGCGCGATGCCGGCACGGGAGTCGATGCGGCCGCTGCCGGGGACGCCTGCGCGCAAGCAGGCTGCGCTGCCGGCGCGGACGCGGGCGGCGGTTTGGACGGGGCCTGCGATGCCGAGGGCGGCGGCGGTGCGGGCGGTTGGACGGGGCCTGCGGTGCCGGGGCCGGCGCCTGCATGGGCGCAGGCGGCGGGAATGGTGAAGGCGGAGAGGCGCGCTCGGGGCTGCTGGATACGGACCAGCTCGACGCGTTGCGCATCGTGCGCCGCGCCACGAGGTGCGCTGCCTGCGAGAACCGCTGCAAGCTCATGGTCTCGCGCTTCTCGCAGAAAGGCGATGCGAAAGGCGCGCAAGCGACGCGCGTCTTCGTGACGGGAAACCGCTGCGAGAAGGGCGCGCGCATCGAGGCGGCAGATGCGCGTGCCGGCGGAGAAGCCATATCCGGCATGCGCGCCGGCGGAGAGGGCGCAGGTGGTGCAGACGCCTTGGGAGGCGAGGGAGCAGGCGCGGGCATCCCGGAGGGCGGCGAGCCTGCGGCGCGCGAAACGCGTCCTGCACGCGCCGTGCCGCCGAACATGGTGAAGCTGAAAAACGCCCTCATAGCCCGCTGCGACGCCTCGGGACGCGGGCAGGAGGCGGATGCGGGCGAGAAGGGGACTTCCCGATGCGCCGCGCGTTTGGTCATCGGCGTGCCGAAGGCGCTTGCCCTCTACGAGAGCTACCCGTTTTGGGCGGCGTTTTTCAAGGCGCTGGGCTGCCGTCTGGTCGCGGGCGCGGCATCGAGCGAGGAGCTGTACCGCGCGCACACGGGCGCGGTCTGCGTCGAGGGCGCGTGCTACCCCTCCAAGTTGCTCCTCGTCCATGCGGCAGAGCTTGCACGCAAAGGCGCCGAGCTGGTCTTCGTGCCGAACATGGGCTTTGCCTTCTCGCGCGCGGCGCTGCTCGGCAAGGCTCTGCCGGATGCCCTCGTGGAATGCCCCCTGGTCGAGCGCGCGGGCGCGATGCTGGCCGACAACGCGGGCGCCGTCTTGGGAAAGGCGCGTCTGGCGGCCCCCGACCTATCGGGCATGCGCACATGGGGCGAGGCCGCCGGCGCCGTGCGCGCCTCGCTTGCGGATGCCGGGCTTTGCGTGGGCGCAGGGGAACTGGAAGAGGCGTTCGCGTGCGGGCAGGCGGCCTACCGCGCGTTTTTCTCGGAGCTGGCGCGCCGCAGCGCCGAGATTGCCGCGCGCGCCCGCGTAGGCGAGTTTCCCGTCGCCTTGCTTGCGGGGCACCCCTACCATGCCGACCTCGGCATCTGCCATGGCGTCGACGGCCTGCTCTCTTCCATGGGCTACGCCGTCCTTGAACAGGGGACCTGCGGGATGGACGACACGCCTTCGGACGGCCCGGGAAGCGCCCTCGTCGCAGGGCTTGCGGGCGCGCCCTCGCGCTCGCCTGCCGTCCTCTCGAAGCTGCCGGATGCGCAGCTTGTGATAATGCGCTCCTTCGGCTGCGGGGCAGACGCGATGCGCGCAGACGACGCCTATGCCGCCTTGCGGCGCGCCGGATACCCCTTCGCCGAGCTCAAGGTCGACCAGATCGTCGACCTTGCCGCCATGCGCATACGCCTGCGCTCGCTTGCCTACGCCGCCCGCATGCGGCGCGGGGAGCTGCCGGATGCGGGGGCGGGGGCAGACGGGGCATCTGTTGAACCTGCGCGTCTGCCGGCGTGCGCGTCCGTGTCTCATCCTGCGCTTGCATCGGGGGACGCATCCGACGCGCACGCGTCCATGCCTCGCTTTGCGCCTGTGCCGGAGGATGCGCCCCGCGTGCCCGCGCCTGCGGATGCGGGCGGCGTCTTGCTTGTGCCGGGGGTGTTCGGCCCTTTGGACGAGAAGGTCGCCCGCCTCATGCAGGCGCGGGGCTTTACCGTGCGCCTTTTGCCCGAAGTGGGAGAAGAGGACATGGAGGCAGGCCTTGCGCTCGTGGACAACGACGTCTGCAACATCGCTATAGCCCTCGTGGGGCATTATGCGCGCGCGCTCGCCTGCCCGGATGCGCCGAAGGAGTGCATGCTGCTTGCGCCCGAGCTGTGCCACGAGTGCCGGCAGGTGGCGCTGCCCGGGCTTTTGCGCGGCGCCATGGAGCGCGCGGGGCATGCGCCGGTGCGCCTTATCCCCTTTTCCACAGCAGAATTGCGCGGCATGTGCCCGGCACCGACCCCGCCCGCCGACATCGGCGATAGCGCGGACGCCGATGCACGCCCCGTTGCCGACGCGGGTGCCAATGCCGATGCCGATGCGGGTGCCGACGCGCGTCCCGTCATAGGCATATGCGGCAACGCGGCCACCCTGATGAACACCATGTTCACCAAGACGGTCGTCTCCTGCCTCGAAGGGGAGGGATTTCGCGTGTTGGCGCCGCCCTTGTGCGACATCACCTGCGAGAGGGATTTCCTCGGCCCCGCGATGGACTTCTTCGAGGTGAGCGGCGTGCGCGACGTCATATGCATCGCGCCCTTCGGGTGCCTGGGCGCCCATGTGTTCGCGCGCGCTGCCCTGCGGCGCATGCAGCGCCTGCACCCGGGCATCGAGCTTTCCGTGCTCGACTACGATTTCAGTGCCAGCGCGGTGAATCTGGAAAACCGCGTCTTGCTCGTCGCCCAAAACGCCCGCGAGAAGGCGCGCTCGCGCGCATGACCGGGCGTGTGCCGCAGCGCTAAGATTGCCTTTCCTTGGGACAGGCACGGGCGCGCGGCGGCGCGGGAGGGGGATATGCGGTGAAACGGGAGTACGAGCGGGCATGCGCGACCTTGCACGAGGCGTTGCGCTTCGGCATGGACCTGTCGTTGGAGCCGATCGAGCGCATGTGCGCCGCCATGGGAGACCCCCAGAAAAGCTATGCGTGCCTGCAGGTGGCGGGCACGAACGGCAAGACCTCGACCGCGCGCATGACGGCTGCGCTCGTGCAAGTATGCGC
>CAVFDV010000114.1:0-445 GCA_963621315.1 Oscillibacter sp. MSJ-31 | reverse complement strand
GGGGAGGGGGACGTTGCGGCGCGCGTGCCTTCGGCGGGGACGCGCGCCGCCACGGACGCCCCCGCCAAAATCGGCCTCTACACCTCGCCCGGGCTTACCTGCTACAACGAGCGCATGGAGATCTTCGAGGGCGATTCCGGGCAGGTGCGCGCGATTTCCGATGGGGCGTTTGCCGAGGCCATCGACGCGGCCGTGGCGGCGGGGGAGAAGGCGGGCGTCGTCCCGACGGAGTTCGAGCTTTTGACGGCGGCGGCCCTGTGGTGGTTTGCCGAAGAAGGGGTCGATGCCGCCGTGCTCGAATGCGGGCTTGGGGGCAGGTGGGACGCGACGAGCGTCGTGGAGCCGGCCGTCTCCGTCTTGACGGGGGTGGGACTCGACCACACGCGCATCTTGGGCGACACCCTGGAGCAGATCGCGGGGGAGAAGGCCGCCATCATCAAACCCG
>CAVFDV010000113.1:0-5609 GCA_963621315.1 Oscillibacter sp. MSJ-31 | reverse complement strand
CGATCTCTTCCGGCACGCCGCCGTCTGCCAGGGTCTCGGCCGCGCCGCGTATGGCAGGCACGGCCTCGCCGAGACGATTATGGATTCGCCCTCGATTCTCGCGCCCTCGACCACGGCGCCGTCCAGGCCGAGGCATTTCTTGAGTATCCTGTTCGACATGCGAAGGGCCCTCTCTTCAGGTCGCGTTTTTTTGGCTGGAAATGCAACCATACCCGAGCAGGGTTCCCGCTGCTAGGCATGCGGGCCTGTCAAGCTTTCAACCCGCACAAACCCCCGAAGGGCCGTTTTACAGAGGCGATTTCGAAGTGAGCGCTACCGTCGACTCACATGCCAGACGGCAGGATTGGAAGTATAATTCCCCAAAATGAAATTTTTCTCAAATTTGGGGAATGAATTATTTCAACCATGGAGGACGGGCATGAGACTCATAGAACGCACAACGTATCTTTCAGAGATGCTGGAACTGGTCGACACACCCGATATCAAGGTTATCACCGGAGTGCGCAGGTCGGGCAAATCAAAGCTTGTGGAGGCCTTGGCACAGGAAATCCTCGAACAGCGGCCGGATGCCAATATCATCCACATCAACTACAACCTGACCGATTTCGAGGACATCATGGAATACCGCTCCATGGAAGCATACGTCGAGGAACGCCACATGCCCGGCCGGCAAAACTACCTGCTCGTCGACGAGGTGCAGATGTGCGCCTCCTTCGAAAAAGCCATAAACAGCCTGCATGCCAGGGAGAAGTACAGCATATTCGTCACCGGGTCGAACGCGTTCCTGCAAAGCAGCGACCTGGCGACGTTGTTTGTGGGCAGGACATATGAAATCCCCGTTTACCCATTTTCGTTCGCAGAGTACCTGGAGTACTTCCCATCTCGAAACGTCTATGACAGCCTGACCGCCTACATCTCAAACGGAGGGATGGCGGGCTCGTACCTGTACAGGACCGAAGAGCAAAAGCGCCGCTACATCAACTCCGAGGTCTTGAACGCCTTGGTGGTCCGCGACATCGTGGGCAAATACAAATTGAAGAACGAGCAACTGCTCCATGCCCTCATAGACTATCTCATGGACAACGTGGGCAGTCTAACCTCGATACGGTCTATCGCCGACACGCTCGAATCAAGCAAAATGAAGGCCGATCACAAAACGATCGGCAAGTACGTGGACGCGCTGTGCAAGGCCTTTGCCTTCTATCGCTTCCGCCGCTACGACATCCGCGGGAAGAGGTACCTGAGGTCGGAAGACAAATACTACCTTGTCGACCAGAGTTTTCGCTTCGCGCGCCTTGACACCAAGAACATGGATTATGGCCGCGTGCTGGAAAACATCGTGGCGATGGAGCTTCTGCGCCGCGGCTACGAGGTCTATGTCGGTGTCTTGTACAAGAAGGAAATCGACTTCGTTGCGATCAAGCGGGGTGAGAAGCTCTACATCCAAGTGGCGAACAGCATATCCGAGGAGAAGACGTTCGAGCGCGAAGTATCCCCTCTGCTGGCGATAAAGGACGCCTTCCCCAAGATGCTGATTGCGCGCACGTATCAGCCCGAATACCAGCACGAGGGGATACGGATCGTGGACGCCGCCGATTGGCTGAGCAACTCGAATCCCCAAAAGGAGTAAGTTCGCGATTTTCCACGTGTTTCAGGGGGTGTTCATCACATTTTTCGCCGACCTGAAGCTGCGCGGCAAAACCCGGGGAATCTAGGCGCCGAAGGCCGTGAGGGGGATGATGTAGACCCCGTTTTCCCTGTCGTAGCGGGCGAACTCGCCCGCGCCCACGAGGACGGCCATGAACTCGGGCGCGGGGTTGCGGGCGGCGGGGTTGGCCGCAACCTTGCCGCGCAGCCTCGAAAGGGCGGCGACGGCCTCGCCGACCTTGTTCTCGCCGAGCTTCACCTCGAAGGCGGCCCACCTGCCGTCGCGCAGCTCGACGACCGCATCCACCTCGAGCCCGTCGGAGTCGCGGTAGTAGGACACGGGCCCGGGCAGCGCCGACGGGAGGGCCGACGCGTACACGCTCAGGTCGTGGATCGCCAGCGACTCGAACAACATGCCGAAGAGCTGCCCGTCTTCGAGGAGGCGCTCCGGCGTGACCTGGAGCAGGCTTGCAGCCAGGGAGGGGTCGGCGAAATAGCGCTTTGGCTTGGTCCGCAACCTCGTCTTCGAACGGATGGGAGCGTCCCAACCCGGCAGCGCCTCGACGATGTAGAGGGATTCCAGCGCGTCGATGTGCTCCGAAACCTTGCGGCTCGCGCCCTGCAGTTCCGCCCTCTCGGGAAAGGCGTCGCGCGCCAACGTCTGCAGCTTGGCCGCGGTCCCCATGTTGCGCGCGAGGGCAAGGGCCACGCGCCGCGCCTCCTGCGGGGAAAAGCCGCGCCTCG
This sequence comes from Oscillibacter sp. MSJ-31, assembly GCA_963621315.1. Classification (GTDB taxonomy): domain Bacteria; phylum Actinomycetota; class Coriobacteriia; order Coriobacteriales; family QAMH01; genus CAVAWX01. Next base: position 3,218 of record CAVFDV010000113.1, on the reverse strand, counting down.
GCATGCTCGTGTCGAAAAGCGCATCGAGATACGAGTCGATGTAGGCCGACGCGCTGCCCGCGCCCCCGCCCGCTATGGCCGGCCAGCCGCCCCTGCACACCATCTCGGCCAAGGGGGCCAGGCGCTGCTGCACCGGCGAAGGCTCGAAATCCCCGTTGAAGAGGCCGGCCAGCGACACTGCCGCAGAAGAATCCCCCATCTCTGCAAGCGACATGGTCCTCATGCGCATCCTCGCGATCCGCCCGGCGCCGCTGTGGGCGAGCTTGTCCTTGGCGGGGGTGGAGGAGCCGGTGAGTATGAACATGCCGTGCCCGCCGCCGGACGCGTCCACCTCGTAGCGCACCTCGTCCCAGGTGGACGGCACGTCCTGCCATTCGTCGATGACGCGCGGGCGGGCGCCTGCGAGCACGGAAGACGGGTCCGCCTGCGCAATCTCGCGCGTCCCCGGGCGTCCGAGGCGGGCGGCGCTTTCGGCAAACGCCAGGGAGGTCCAGGTCTTCCCACACCACATAGGCCCTGCGACCTCTACGGCTCCGAACGTGTCGAGGGCAGCCGAGAGCTGCGTGTCGCAAATTCTGGGGATGTAACCGTCGTGCCTGAGGGAACCGTATTCCATACCTGGCCCCTTCCTCTCTTTGCAGCCGCCGAAAAGTCGGTGAAGTGTTTCCGAAATGCATTGTAATACGCTTTTAGAGGAGGTTCGCCAACGTTTTTAGAGGAAAAACAACTACGCTTTTAGAGGGAAACCAGCGACGTTTTCAGAGGAGATTCAACAACGTTTTTAGAGGGAATGCGCTTTTCGTTTGGCCGTCATGGCCCGAGCAGCGCCGCCGGGATGACCATGACCCCGTCGTCACGCGTGTAGGCGAGGCTTCCCCGCCCCACCACCACGGCGAGAAAGGCGGGCTCGGCGTTTTGCGCGGCGGGGTTTTCCGACATTTTCCGGGCAAGCTCCTTCAGGTTCGCCGCCGCCTCGTCGGCTTTCGTGTCGCTGAGCTTTATCTCGATGCCGGCCCAGCGCCCGGCATGCTCGACGATGGCGTCGACCTCGAGGCCGGTCTCGTCGCGGTAGTAGCAGACGTTGTTGCCAAGCCCCGCATACGTCGAGAGGAAGACCCTCAGGTCGCGGACGACGAGGTTTTCAAAGAGCAGCCCCAGCGTCTGGGCATCGTGCAAAAGCGCATCGCGGCTCGCCTCGAGGAGAGCCACCGCAAGGGACGGGTCGCAAAAGCAGCGTTTCGGCTTCACCCGCACGCGGGCTTTTGCGCGCATCGGCGGCTCCCACCCATAGAGGTTTTCCGTGAGCTTCAAGCGCTCGAAAAGCTCGAGATACGCAGATACCGTCTCCTCGACGGGCGCGTTCGCGCCTTGCGCGGCATCCTTCGCGAGGGTCTTGAGGGTCGCCGCCTGCGCGGCGTTTAAGGCAAGGGCGCGCATGAGGGCAAATGCCAGCTTGGGCGAGCGCCCTTCCTGGATGACGTTGACGTCGAGCACCGCGTTGATGTAGTGAACTGCGGTTTCCGCAGCATCGCCGTCTGAAAGGCCGAAGTTTGCGGGCCACCCGCCGCGCATGCACCAGCGCACGACGTCGGCGATCGAGGATTCGCATCGCCTGGGAGCAAGCCCGCCTCCTTCGAATAGGGATTTCAGCGAGACCGCACCGCTCGATTCGCCGGATTCGAGAAGGCTCATCGGCCGCATCGAGAGACGCGCTATGCGCCCGGCGCCCGAATGCCTGACCTTGCCGCGTTCGCTCGGTTTCAGGGCGGTCGAGCCCGTGAGCAAAAGCATGCCCTTCTTGTTTCCCGAGTCGTCGACGAAGCGGCGCGCCGCATCCCACACCTGGGGGACCTCCTGCCACTCGTCCACAAGGTGCGGGCAGTCCCCGACGAGGACAAGGCCCGGGTCCATCTGGGCCATCTCGCGCTCGGCGGCATCGTCGAGTCTTGCCATGCTTGCGGCGCGTGTCCTGGCGGTCCAGGTTTTCCCGCACCACTTGGGGCCGTTGATCTCGACGCAGCCAAACGAGCGCATCAGGGCGTCCAGGCGCCCTTCGACAAGGCGCTTCCTGTAGCCGTCCGGCGTGAGTTTCCGCTCGTTTTCCATATGTGCTCCTAGCTGCGGGTTGCGTGCTCGATTAGGATTTTACGTCAAACTCGGTTAGGAAAATACGGGGTTTTCGATTAGGAAAATGCGGACGGCGGCGCAGGCAATGGCGCGCCGGGCGGCAGCCCTTTCACATTTTTCCAGCCTTTAAGAGACCTCTCTCACATTTTTCCAGCGTTTTAAGAGGTGTTCATCACATTTTTCCAACGACCTGAAGCCGTGCGTGCACTTGTCAAGCTGCGCCAGCCGGCGGTACCGCCTTTACCCGCACGCAAGAAGCGCCGCGTCTATTGCCTCGCGGATGAACTCCGACCTGCTCTCGCCGCGGCTTTCCGCGACGGCGCCGATTGCAAAGATGCGGGACTTGGGCAGGCGAAACGACACCGTCTCCATGTCCTCGTCGTAGACGCGGGGGCGCCCCGGGCTGACCTTGCTGCAGCCCTCCCAAGAGCCGTCCTCGTATTCCTCGGCAAGCTCGTCGAGCACCTCGTCCGTAAGAACGGTCCCGTCATCTGCCACGTATGCGCCGGTCATCTTCGTCTCCTCTCTATTCCCAGCTCGTCGTACGTCTTTGCGGACGGGGGCGTCATCGCGTGGTAAATCAGCCAGTCCCCCTCCCGCAACCGAACGGCAACCATCTCCAGCAAACGCGCCTTGCCGTCGAAGCCTATGGCCACGTGCTGATTGCATCTCGCCCCGGTGCGCGGTGCCGACGCGATGGCGTTTTCCCAAGCAATCTTGACCGCAGCCTCGTCGAGGTCGGGATGCCGCCGCATCACCCTCTGATGGACTATAAGCTCTGCCATGCAGCCTCCTTTTTGCAATGCAAAATTATAACGCAGCAGCCCCCATGCAGCCTGAAGCAGGTTGCAGCAGTGCTGCGACGGACAAGGCGGGCGCTGCGGCAAAACCGGGGAAGCTAGGCGCCGAAAAAGGGGCGCTCCCAAAACGGGGGCGCCCCAAGACGGGGCGGGCGCCCGCCACACGGAAAGGCAGGCGCCCGCATCGGCTTGCAGGACGGCGCGCGCGGGGTACGTGAAAAGGCGCGGCGTCCTGGAAAGCCCTCGCTACTTGCTGGCGGCCCTGATGGCCTTCTCCACGTTGGCGGAGAC
>CAVFDV010000112.1:0-5610 GCA_963621315.1 Oscillibacter sp. MSJ-31 | reverse complement strand
GTTGCCCGAGTTGGGGCCGCCGTTGCCCGACGAGCCGTTGAAGAAGTCGAAGAGGTTGCCGTAGCCGCCGCTGTTGCCCGAGTTGCCCGAGTTGCCGGAATTGCCGTAGCCCCAACCGTACGAGTTGTTGCCCGAGTTGCCGTTGGAGCTGTTGTTCGTCGCGGGCGACCCGCCGTCGGCGTACTCGGTCTTCGAGCTGCTGTCGTCGCCGAGCTTGGCCGTGCCCGTGGCCTCCTGGCCGTTGCGCGTGTAGGTGATCGAGATCTCGTCGCCCACCTTCTTCGCGGCCACCGCCTTGCGCACGTCAGACGCGCTCGACATGGTGTTGCCGTCGACCTTGGTGATCACATCGCCGGTCTTCAGGCCCGCCTGCGCCGCCGCCGTGTCCTTGTAGACCGCCGCGACCGTGACGGCGGAGCTGGCGGACGAAGAGCTCGACTCGTCCATAAGTATGCCCAGGAAGGCGTGGGTGACGCTTTGGCCGGAGATCATCGTCTCGACCTCGGACTGCGCGGTGCTTTGCGGAATGGCGAAGCCGAGGCCTGCCGAGGACTGGCTGGTAGACGAGATGTAGGTGTTGATGCCGATGAGCTTGCCCTCGTCGTCGAACAGGCCGCCGCCCGAGTTGCCGGGGTTGATGGCCGCGTCGGTCTGGATCATGTCGGTGTAGACCGTCGTGCCGCCCAGGCCGCTGTCGCTGGAGAGCACGTCGGAGCGGTAAAGCGCCGAGACGATGCCCGTGGTGAGGGTCTGCTCGTAGCCGTAGGGGCTGCCGATGGCCGCGACCCACTGCCCGACCGACAGGTCGGACGAATCGCCCCACTCGGCCACCGTCGTGTCCGTCTTCTTTATCTTGATGACGGCCAGGTCGCTCTTCTCGTCGTAGCCGACGCTTTCGGCCTCGACCTGCTCGCCGCCCACGCTGACCACCGCGCGGGAGATGTTTTCCACCACGTGGTAGTTCGTGACGATGTAGCTGTAGGTGTTGTCCTTCTTCACGATGACGCCGGACCCGAGCGCGCTGGCGCTAGACGAGCTGCCCGAGTTGCCGAACAGCTGGCTCCAGCTCGAGCCCGTGTCGGTGAAGACGTAGATGGTGACGACGCTGCTCAGGTCCTTGGCGGCGACGGCCTCGGCAAGCGTGGCCTCGCCGGAGCCGTTGATGGTGATGGTGCCGCCGGCCGACGACGCCGACGAGGAGGACTTGAGCGAGTTCAGCGCCGGGGTGTATTGCCACAGGCAGATGAAGACCGCGGCGACGACGAGCGCGCCGACGATGCCGCCGAACACGCCCTTGAAAAAGCCGCCGCCGGACTTGGCGCGCTTTGCCTGCGCCTTGGCCGCCTTCATCTCGGCCTTGGCCTTGGCCTTGGCCGCCTTCGCCTGGTCTTGCGCCTGCTTTTGAGCCGCGTAGGCGGGCGTGCCGGGCTGGCCTGCGGGCTGGGCGGTATGCGCGTGCACCGCGCCGGGCTGCGCCTGGGGCGTGCCCTGCGTCGTACCCGGCTGCACGGGCTGTGTCGTGCCGACCGGCTGCGCGGCCGTTTGCGCGGCAGCCCCCTGCGGAGCCGTTTGCGTAGCGGGCGCGCCTTGCGCCGCTGCGGCGGGCTGCGTGCTCGCGGATTGCGGGGAGGCGCCGGCGCCCGTAGACGCCGCAGCCCCCGTCGGGGGAACGGGCTTTCCTGTCGAATCAGTCATGACGCATCTTCCTCTCGCGTGCCGCCTTTTAGCAAAGATGCGAAGGCGGGCGCTCGTGTCCATGTCGCTTCCAGCTGAAAGCATACGCTAAACGCCGCGTTTTCAGGAAAAAGAAGGGTTCTTTTCAGAAAAAGTTAAGAGAGGTTCACGACGCGACGAGGCTGCGCTCGACTTCGTGCAGCTCGTCGGGGGTGTTCACGTTCACAAAGCAATTGCCGCCCGGAACTGCGGCCTCGACCATCTCCTCGGTGAAGCAGCAGACCCGCACGCGGTCGAGCAAGGCCGTCGCGCGCGCCTGGCCGTCCTCGATGGCCGTGCGCACCTCGGGCAGGCAGGTCGCGCGCCTGTAAACCCCGTGGAACGGCTCGTAGCCCAGCTGCGTTTTCGGCAGCGCCACGTCCTGTCCGCCGTCTTCGAGCGCGGCCAGCTCCGCACAGATCAGGTCTGCGGAGGGAAAGACCATGTCGCAGGCGACGACGGCGACGTAGTCTCTCGTCGCGGCCTCGATGGCCGTGTACAAGCCGCGCAAGGCGCCGCGCGTGTCGTAGGCGTCGCGCACGAGGCGCAGCTTTCCCGCCGCCGTCAGCTCGTCGAGAAAGCCGAGGTTTTCCGGTTCGTTTGTCGTGATGAGAAGCTCGTCGGCCACGGGCGCCAGCCGCCGTATGCCGCGCCAGATGAGGGGCTCGCCCAAGAAGGGAACCGTCGCCTTCGAGCGCCCCATGCGCCGCGACTCCCCCCCGGCCTGCAAGACGACCGTCAGATTCCCGTGTACGCTCATGTCCCTCTTCGTGCTCCAAGCTCCGCTGCGCCGGCGTGCGCGCGCCGCGCGTCCTATAGCAAACAGGCTGGAAGGAAACCCTCCAGCCTGTCGTGTGTATGGTGGCCAGAAAGGGACTTGAACCCCTGACACAGGGATTTTCAGTCCCCTGCTCTACCAACTGAGCTATCTGGCCTCGTTGATGCGCCGCTCGGGTGAACGGCGTGCGCTAGTGTACCATTACCCGCCGCGCGGTCAAGCGCCATATGCGCGGCGATGCGAATCCGCAGGTCGTGCGCGGGTCGCGCGCGGACCTCGCATGCCCCCTCGGGCTGCGGGCTCGAGCCGCGGGCTCTGCCCCCCCCCTCGGATTGCATCCCCCGGTTGCGCTCCCTGCGCGCCCCTCGGGTTGCGCGGCTCGAACCGCGCCCCTCGGAATCGCGCGCCGGCCTAGAGGCTGAGCGCGTCGACCGGGCACGTCGAGGTGCACGCGCCGCAATCGATGCAGGAATCCTCGTCCACCACAGCCACGTCGGAGACGCTCAGCGCCTCGACGGGGCAGGCGTCCGCGCACGCGCCGCAGGCGATGCACTCGTCGGTGTTGATGTTCACGGCCATAATCGGCTCCCTTCCTTCATGCAGGCCCGCTCTCTCTTCCAGGCCCCTCTCGTTTTCATCCCGGGCCCGCCCTTTTCGCGGCAAGCCCGTCTCGCGCCCACACTATAAAAGTGGGAACGCGCATGCGTTTCTTACAATTCGGCGGCGGGCGGTGAGCGGAAAACGTGCGGGGGCAACGCGTCAAAACGAGGGCAACGTGCGGCGCGCGGAGCAAGCGCGCGGCGGGTGAAAAGGAAACAGCGCGCGAAAAAACGGCGCACGGCTCCGGACACAAGAGAACGGGGATTCAGCGGCGGCGGGTAAACGGGTGCCCGCCCTGTCCGGCAGCGGGTGAACATGCGCTCCGCCCTGTCCGGCAGCGCGCGGCGGGCGGACAGCCGCCCCGCCCTACCCCGCGGCAAGCTGCTTTGCGCGCGCGGCCTTTGCCAGCGGCAGCTTCACCGTAAACGTCGTGCCGGACGCGCCGCTTGCCGCCGTGATGTCGCCGCCGTGCGCCTGCACCGTGGCCTGCGCGATGGACAGCCCCAGCCCGAAGCTCGCGCTGGCCCCCTCGCTCACGCGCGCCTTGTCCGAGCGGTAGAAGCGGTCGAAGAGATGCGGCAGGTCCTCGGGCGGCACAGGGTCGCCGTCGTTTCGCACCGAGAGCACCGCATGGCCTTTCGCCCGGCAAAGGCGCATGTCCACGTGCCCGTGCTCCGAGGCGTACTTGCACGCGTTTTCCAGCAGCGTCTTCACCAGACTCTCGAGCCGGCGCTCGTCGCCCACGACATGCAGGCCGTCTTCCACCTCGCACGACAGCTGCAGCCCGCGCTCGAAGGCGACGGCCTCGAACTGCAACCCCACGCCCTGGACGGCGCGGCTGAAATCGACGTCGCACATGACCTGTCGCGTGTCGACCCCGGCGTCGGCTTGCGCCAAGGTGAGCATGTCCTCGGTCAGCTGCTGCATGCGCGTCGCCTCGGCCTCGATGCTCTCGACCCACGCGCGCTGCTCGCCCACCGTCTTGTCGGGGTTGGCCTGCAAAATCGACGCGTCAGCGAGCATGACCGTGAGCGGCGTTTTCAGCTCGTGGCTCGCGTCGGCGATGAAGCGCTGCTGGTCTTCCCATGCGCGCGCCACCGGCCGCGAGACATAGCGCGACAAAAAGAAGCTGATGACGACGATGGCGGCCATGAGGGCGAGCCAGCCCGCGAACAGGGAGGCGAACCTGGCCATGGCGTCGTCGCGCAGCTCGGACACGTCGGCAAACGCGATGCGCTTCGTGCCGTCCAGCGCGGTCTCGCCGACGCGATAGTACAAACCGTAATCGCGCAGCTCGCCGCCTTGGGAGCCGCTTGCAAGGGCCTCGGCGACCACCACGTCGCGCACGTCCGAGTAGATATTTGCGGTGCTGTTTTTCGCCACGGACATGGTGCCGTCTGCCGAAAGCGAGATCACGCAGACGGGCACGCTCGAAAAGCTGCGGCCCTCCTGGTCGTCCTTGTCGCCTTTCGCGTCGTCTTTGCCGTCGCGGCCCTCCAGGGCACCCTGGGCGTCGGGCGAGCTGCCGTCGTCTGCCGACGAGCCCGTCGCCTGCCCGCCCGAGTTGAACAACCCGAAGCCCAGGTGCGGAAAACTCGCGTCGTCGATGCCGGCGGCGACGGCGCGCTCCAATGCGACGTCCACCTCCGAGCGCAGCTCCTGCCACGAGGCGACGCCCGCCATGGCAAAGCCCGCAAACGAGATGATGCCGACGAGCGCGACGGTGATCAGGATGAAGCGTCTGCGGAAATGCTTGAGAATCTTACTCGCCCTCCAACCGGTAGCCCACCTTGCGCTGGGTGACTATCCTAGTCGTCGAGCACAGGAAGTCGAGCTTCTTGCGCAAAAACGAGATGTAGGCCTCGACGTTGTTGTCGCCGGCGTCGGACTCGATGCCCCAGATGCGGCTGATGAGCGTGTCCTTGGAGACGGTGCGGCCGAAGTTTTCCATGAGCAGCCCCAAGACCTCGAACTCCTTGTAGGACAGGCGCACCGATTTGTCGCCGCACGACAGGTCGTAGGTGGACAGGTCCAGCTCTAGGTCGCCTTTCTTCTGCTCGTCGACCACGACCTCGCCCACGCGGCGGGTGAGGGCGCGGATGCGGGCGAGCAGCTCGGCCGGCTGGAAGGGCTTGGTCAGGTAGTCGTCGGCGCCGGCGTCCAGCCCCGTGACCTTGTCGGCCAGCGAGGTGCGCGCGGTGAGCATGATGGTGGGGGTGTTCACCCCGGCGTGGCGGGCCTCGCGCACGATGGAGTAGCCGTCCATGCCGGGCAGCATGACGTCGCACACGAACACGTCATAGTCGCCGGCCGTCACGTAGTCGAGCGCGCTGCGGCCGTCGTAGACGATGTCGACCTGGTATTTGTGCTCTTTGAATATCTGGCCCACGGCGTGCGCGAGCCGCTCTTCGTCTTCTGCCAGCAAAATGTTCATGCTCGTCCTCGCTTTCAGGGGGCGCGGCGGCGCGGCGTGCGGGGCATGCGGCGATGCGCGATGCGGCGTATGCAGCGATACGCGG
>CAVFDV010000111.1:3135-5687 GCA_963621315.1 Oscillibacter sp. MSJ-31 | reverse complement strand
GCCCTGCTGCCGCTCGTGTGCGCCCTTTATGTGCGCCCTTTACGAACACGCGTGCAGGCACTACAATAGAAAGTCGCATTGCCCGAGTGCGCGCCGCCGCGCACGGGCAGGCTTCCTCGCGGGGCCACGGCACGGCTTTCAAGCCGCCGGGTGCGACAGATGACCGTTTTCATCGGGAAAGTGGGCATTGACCCGCTTTCTTTGTGTTTGGGAAAGGATGCGCAGGTGGCGAACAAGGCCGACAAGATGATCGAGCTGCTCGAGCCCATGGCGGACGCCCACGGCCTCGACCTCGTCGACGTCGAGGTGGCCGGCACGCGCAAAAACCCCATCCTGCGCGTTTTTCTGGACATGCCCGAAGGCGGCATCACGCTCGACGATTTGGCCGAGGCCCAGGAGTGGGTGGACGCCGCCGTCGAAAATCTCGACCCCTTCCCGGACGGCTACACGCTGGAGGTCTCCAGCCCGGGCATCGACCGCCCGCTGCGCCGCCCGGCCGACTTCGAGCGCTTCGCGGGCGCGCGTTGCAAAATCCAGTTGAAGCCGGGCGAGGCGCGCGCGAACTTCACGGGACAACTCAAGGGGATGGACGGAGAGGACGTGCTCGTCGAAGACGACGAGGGCGCCTGCCACCGCCTGCCCCTCGCACGTATAAAGAAGGCGCACACGATCGGCGAGGTCGATTTCTCCGCAGGCGGCGGCCGCGGAGACGACGACGCCGTATGCGGCGCGACAACCGAATAGGGAAAAGGAGTTTCGCACACCATGGCACAAGAAGAGACCAACGCACCCTCCGAGCTGATCTTGGCCCTCCAAGAGCTGGCGAAGGTGCACAACATCGACGAGTTCGTCATCCTCGACCGTCTGGAGGAGGCGCTGTCGGAGACCTATACCCGCGCGCTCAAGCTCGACTGGGACGCGCGCGCGACCATCGACCGCGAGACGGGGCGCATCTACGTCTACGAGATGGTGGGCAAGGGCGAGGAGGACCCCGAGACGGGCGACTACCCCGACTACGAGATGCAAGACGTCACCCCCGACGACGCGAGCCGCATCGCCGCGCAGACGGCCAAGCGCGTGATCAACGAGATCGTGCGCGACGCCGCCCGCATGAACATCTACAAGGAGTTCGCCGGCCGCAAAGGCGAGCTGATCACCGGCACGGTCTTGCAATCGACCAAGGACTTCACCATCGTGAAGATACGCGACGGCGTGGAAGCCGAGCTGCCGCACTACGGCGGGCGCCGCTTCGCCGACTCCGACCGTCCGGCCAACGAGAAGCCCGCCAGCGAGTACTACCAGCACAACCAGCGCATCAAGGCCGTCATCATCGACGTGCGCGACCCGGCCGCGGTCCACGAGACGGCCGACGGCAAGCGCCAGGCGCGCAACGAGGCGTCGCGCCCGACCATCGTCGTCTCGCGCACGCACCCCGACTTGATCCGCCGCCTGCTCGAGCTTGAGGTGCCCGAGATCTACGACGGCGTGGTCGAGGTGAAGTCCATCGCCCGCGAGGCCGGCGCGCGCTCCAAGATCGCCGTGGCCAGCCGCGAGAGCAACCTGGACCCGGTGGGCGCCTGCGTGGGGCCCAAGGGCAGCCGCATCCGCATGGTCGTGGGCGAGCTGCGCGGCGAGCGCATCGACGTCATCCAGTGGAGCGAGGACCCGTCGGTGTTCGTGGCAAACGCGCTTTCGCCTGCAAAGGTCTCCGACGTCCTCATCGACGAGGACACGCAATACGCCACCGTCGTCGTCCCCGACGACCAGCTTTCCCTTGCCATCGGCAAGGAGGGGCAAAACGCGCGTCTGGCCGCGCACCTCACGGGCTGGCACATCGACATCAAGGCGGCGAGCCTTCTGGGCAGCGGCGGCCTTTCCACGGGGTCTTTGATCGACGACGAGGAAGACGCGCACGACGCCGACGGGGCCGACGCGCAATGCGCCTACGTCAGCGAGGCCGGCGTGCGCTGCCGCAACCATGCGCGCCCCGGGTCGCGTTTTTGCGGCGTGCACCAAGGCGCCGAGGGCGCCGACGAGGGCGCGGGCGCCGGCGTGTCCGACGACGAGGACTCCCTGATCTAGGGCCTCGTCGGGCGCGGACAAAACGCGGAAAAGAGGGCAAGCGGAGATGGCGGGCATGGAGCAGGGAAGCGGGCCGCAGGGCGCGGCCGGCGCGAGTGCGGCGGACGCGAACGCAGCTGGCACAGATGCGGCCGACGCGAACGCGGCCGGCACGGACCGGGCAGCCGCAAACGCGGCGCCCGCAAAGCACGTCCGTACCTGCATCGTATGCCGCAGGCGCGCGGGCAAGCACGAGCTGTGCCGCGTCGTGCGCACCCCGCAGGGCAGCGTCGAGCTGGACCTGTCCGGCAAGATGCCCGGCCGCGGCGCCTACACGTGCTACGACGGCGGGTGTTTCACCAAGGCGTGCGAGCGGCGCCTCTTCGCGGGCCGCTTGAAGTGCAAGATAGACAAGGCGCAGCTCGAGCGCCTCGAAAGCAGTTTTGCCGCAGCATGCGCGCGACGCGGTGCGCGGCAGGTAGGGATGGTGT
>CAVFDV010000111.1:0-3125 GCA_963621315.1 Oscillibacter sp. MSJ-31 | reverse complement strand
GTGTAAGACATGGCAGGTATGCGCGTACACGAGTTGGCCAAAGAGTTCGGGATGACCTCCAAGGAGTTTTTGGCAAAGCTGGCGGAGATGAAGATCCCCGCCAAGAACCACGCGTCGACGCTGGTCGAGGCCTATGTGGACAAGATCCGCAAGCAGCTGGGTCCGGAGCTCGAGGCGCGGCAGGCCGCCCTTGCGGAAGAGGAGCGGGCGCGCGAGGAGGTCGAGAAGGCCAAGGCCGAGGAGGCCAAGCGCAAGGCCGAGGCCGCGCACAAGGCGGCCGTGGAAAAGGAGCGCCGCCGCCGCGCCGAGGAGAAGAAGGCCGCCGAGGCCGAGCAGGCCGCCAAGGAGGCCGAGGAGAAGAAGGCCGCCGAGGAAGAGGAGAAGAAGAAGGCGGCTCCCAAGAAGCCGTCGGTCTTCGACGGGCTGCTCAGCCAGATCGCGGCGGAGAACAACCGCCTTTCCGCGGAGCGCGCCCAAAAGGACGCGGAGCGCCGCTCGCGCATCGGGCAGGCGCCGGGTGCGGACGCATCTCCCTACAAGCAGCACGGCAAGAAGAAGCGCGGGCGCGGTGCCGACGTCGACTCGCGCTCCGAAGACGACCGCTACCGCCAGATGGCCCATGCCGCCGAGCAGCTGCAACGCGACAAGGTGCTCGAGGAGGCGCGCGCGTCCATCGCCGAGGCCCAAGGCCAGCCGACGGGTCGCCGCAAGAAGCGCAAGGAGCGCCGCGAGGAGGAGCGCCGCCGCCGCGAGGCCGAAGAGGCGCAAAAGCAGGCGGAGATCACGGGCGTGCCCGTGGGGACCGTGCAAGTGGCCTCCGGCGTCACGGTGGGCGAGTTCGCCGACGCGCTCGGCGTGCCCGGCAACGAGATCGTCAAGCGCCTGTTCCTGCTGGGCCAGCCCCTCACCCTCACCCAGACCATGAGCGACGAGCTCGTGGAGCTGATCGCCGTGGACCTGGAGCGCGAGGTGCACGTCGTCTCGCAGGAAGAGGAGATGTCGTTCAGGTTCCACGACGACGAGGCCGACCTCAAGAGCCGCCCGCCCGTCGTCACCGTCATGGGCCATGTCGACCACGGCAAGACCTCCTTGCTCGACGCCATACGCCACACGGGCGTGGCCGAAGGCGAGGCCGGCGGCATCACCCAGGCCATCGGCGCGTCGGTCGTCCACATCAACGGCAAGCAGATCACCTTCGTCGACACGCCCGGCCACGAGGCGTTCGCCGCCATGCGCGCGCGCGGCGCCCAGGTCACCGACGTGATCGTGCTCGTCGTGGCCGCCGACGACGGCGTCATGCCGCAGACCATCGAGTCCATCGACCACGCGAACGCGGCAGGTGTGCCCGTCGTTGTGGCCGTCAACAAGATAGACAAGCCCGGCGCAAACCCCGACAGGGTGAAAAACGAGCTGGTCGAGCACGGCATCGTCCCCGAGGACTGGGGCGGCAAGAACATGTTCGTCGAGGTCTCGGCCAAGCAGGGCAAAAACATCGACGAGCTGCTCGAGACCATCATCTTGCAGGCCGAGGTCCTGGAGCTGAAGGCCAACCCCGACGCGCCCGCCTCCGGTTTCGTCATCGAGGCAAACCTCGACAAGGGCAGAGGGCCTGTCGCCACGGTCATCGTGCAGCGCGGCACCCTGCACGTGGGCGACACGCTCGTGGCGGGCACCCACTACGGGCGCGTGCGCGCGCTCATCAACCCGCTGGGCGAGACCGTCTCCGAGGCCAAGCCGTCCGACCCGGTCGAGATCTTGGGCTTGAACGGCGTGTGCAGCGCAGGCGACGAGTTCGCGGTCTTCGAAGACGAGTCCGAGGCGCGCGCGCTGGCTTCCGAGCGCGAGATGAAGCAGCGCCTGAAGGCGCAGGAGCGCGGGCATGTGAGCCTGGAGAACCTCTTCGAGCGCATGGAGGCCGACAAGCTCTCCGAGCTCGACCTCATCATCAAGGCCGACACCGTGGGCTCGATCGAGGCCTTGCAAGGCCAGCTCGACAAGATGGACCAAAGCGAGGTCCGCATCAACGTCATCCACTCGGCGGTCGGCGGCATCACCGCCACCGACGTCAACTTCGCCGCCGGCTCCGACGCCATCATCATCGGCTTTAATGTGCGCCCGCAGCCGGGCGTGCGCCAGATGGCGGAGCGCGAGAAGGTCGACATCCGCCTCTACCGCATCATCTACCAGGCCATCGACGACATCAACGCCGCGCGCGTCGGCCTGCTCGCCCCCGAGGAAGTCGAGGTCGACACGGGCACGGCGCAGGTGCGCGAGCTGTTCAAGGTCCCCAAGGCCGGCACCGTCGCGGGCTGCCTGGTCGAGGAGGGCGTCATCTCGCGCAACGACCACGTGCGCGTGGTGCGCGACGGCGTCATCGTCTGCGACGGCTCCGTCTCCTCGATGCGCCACTACCGCGACGATGTGGACGAGGTGCGCGCGGGCACGGAGTGCGGCATCGGCATCGCGGACTTCCAGGACATACACGTGGGCGACCGCATCGAGGGCTACCGCATCGACCAGGTCGCGCGCAAGGAGTAGCGCATGAAAAAGACTGCATCTTCGCGCAAGGCGGGCGAGGAGCTGCGGGCAAAGGTGGCAAACGTGCTCTTGCTGCACGTGTCCGACCCGCGCCTGGCGCTCGTCACCGTCACCGGCTGCGACGTCTCGCCCGACCGCGAGGTGGCCGACGTGTTCGTCGCCGCGCCCAAGGACCGCTACGACGAGGTGGAGGCCGGGCTGGCCGCCGCCTCCGGGCGCATACGCGCGCTCGTGGGCAAGAGCCTGTCGTGGCGTGTCACCCCGCAGCTGCGCTTCCACATCGACAAGACGGCAGACGTCGCCGAACGCATATCCGAGGTGTTAAACGAGGAGGAGACGTGCAGCAGCTCGACTTCACCCCTGCAATAGACGTGCTCGAAGGCCGGCAGACCGTCTGCATCTGCGGCCATTTGAACCCGGACGGCGACTCGCTGGGCTCGGTGCTGGCGCTCACGCTCGCCCTGCGCGACCGCGGCTACACGGTGGTGCCGCTGCTGGCAAACGAGGCCAAGGCGCGCGTCTACGACTACCTGCCGCTTTTCGACGAGCTGGTCTACGCGAAGGACTACCGCGAGACGCCGGACGTG
>CAVFDV010000110.1:0-5755 GCA_963621315.1 Oscillibacter sp. MSJ-31 | reverse complement strand
CGCCGACGGCAATATGGGAGTCAGCTTAAATTTGCGAAAGATTCTTGACGGTACCCACGCAAAAGACGGCATCACCACATCCGCCACGCAATTGAAAGAACGCATGCCCGTGTGCTAGAAAATGTTCGGCGGCTGTTTCAGCTGCCTCCAAGTGCCGGGGGCTTATCCCCCGGCGATGCTGCTCAACTTAACTCGCGCCCCGCCAAATTTTGAAGTCAAAAGTATAGTAAATACGCTATACTTTTGACATGGCAAAAATCGACGACATATACGCTGCGGTAGACGACTTCGGCCTGGTCACCTCCGCCGAGGCGGCCGGCCTCGGCATGTCCGGAGCGGAGATGGTGCAGCAGGAGAAGGCCGGCAAGCTCGTGCGGGTCGCGCGCGGCGTGTACCGGATGCCCGTGTGGCCGTCGCAGCCGCAGGCACCCTACGCCATCGCCGTGAAGGCCGCCGGCGACGGCGCCTTCCTCTTCGGGGAGTCGGTCGTGGCGCTGCTGGGGCTGGCGCCGACAGACCCCTCGAGGATGCGCCTCGCGTCGCCCAGGCGCTGCCGCCGAGACCTCGGGGCGGGGGTCACCGTAAAGCGCGTGGCCGACGTGGCCCCCGTCTGCCTGGAGGGCGTCGCCTGCCAGCCCCTGCCGGACGCGATCGCCGCCGCGGCAAAGACCATGGGAGGCGCCCGGGCGCTCGAGGCCGCAGACGAGGCGCTCGCGCGCGGCTATATAACGAAAGACGAGAAAGAGCGGATCGAGGAGGAGATTTCCCGATGAAAAGGCCCAACAGCGCGCGCCACCTCGACGACGCGATACGCAGGCTCGCCGGAAAACACCCCCAGTCCTTCGTGAGCGCGCGCACGGTCATGGCGAACGCGCTGGTGGCGAGCATGCTGCCCGACGGGGTGGTCAAAGGCGGCAGCGCGCTCAAAATGCGCTTCGGCGACGAGGCCACGAGGTTCACCACCGACCTGGACACGGCCACGGCGACGGACCCCGCCGCCTTCGCCTCCCGCCTCGACGCAAAGCTGCGGTCCGGGTGGGAGGGGTTCTCCGGCCGGGTGGTCGCAAGGAAGCCGGCCTCCCCGGAGGGCATCCCCGAGCAGTACGTGATGCAGCCCTACGACGTGAAGCTCGACTACCTCGGCAAGCCCTGGTGCACCGTCCCGCTCGAGGTCGGCCACAACGAGATAGGCGACGCCGACGCCGCCGACTGGACCGACCTGGCCGATGCGGCCGGGCTTTTCGAGGCCATGGGCTTTTCCGCACCCGGCAAGGCGCCCCTCATGCCGCTCGACCACCAGATCGCCCAAAAGCTCCACGCCGTCTCGGGCCCGGGCGACCGTGCCCGAGACCTCGTCGACCTCCAGCTGATCGCCGCCAGGGCAGAAATCGACCTCGCGGCCACGAAGGACATCTGCGAAAGATTGTTCTCCTACAGGAAGGCGCAGGTCTGGCCGCCGACGATCGTCAAACAGGAAGGGTGGGACGAGATGTACGCCGAGCTCGCCGAGGGGCTGCCTGTGATCCAGGACATCGACGGGGCGATCCAGTGGGCAAACGAGATGGTCGCCAAGATCGACGGCGCACGTTAAACCCAAGGCCGAGCGCACTCAGACAGACGCGGCACTTCCCCGCGTGCGCCGTTTCCCCAAGAAGAAAGCCCCTGCGGCGATGCGGCACGAGAGCTATGCGCCGCGCCGTGCGTCACAAGCGCAGGAGGCGGATGCGACCAGAAAGGCTACGCGCGGGCGCGGTTTTTGCGGCGCGTGAGCAGGAAGCAGGCGCAGGCCGCCGCCACGAGGGCGGAGCCTGCCGCCGTGAGCGCGATGGTGCCCGTGCCGCCGGCCAGGGGCATGACCCACTCCTTGTAGTTGGCCACGGAGTAGGCGCCCGTTGTGGCGTCCTTCTTGAAGGCGGGCGGCAAGTCGTCGCCGCGCGCGGTGATGGAGACGGTCTGGGCGGCGGCGTCCACATCGGCCAGCCACTGCCCGTGCGGCAGCCGGTAGCCCGCCGGCGCCGCCGTCTCCACGAGCATGTACTGCCCGGTCTCCAGCTCCCCGAAATCCACCAGGCCGTCGACATCGCTTGTTACCGTCGCGAGCGCCTCGTCCACCTTCCAGCAGCAGCCCGCGTCGTTCGTGGCCGTGGCCGAGTGGTCGGAGACCTTCGTGTGCGCGCTGTTTCCACAGGCATAGAGCGAGAAAGTCGCGCCCGCAAGCGCCGCGCCGTCCTCGCCTGTCTTCGTGAACGAGAACGCCACCTTGGACGCCTTCTTGTTGGACAGCGTATAGCCCTTCGTGTAGTCGCCCCCGAACTCCGTGACGCCGCTTGGGGTCGAGACCACCACGTTCTTGCCCGACGAGTCGGAGCTGACCGTGACCGTCCACGAGCCGTCGATCTTCTCGTAGCCGGCAGGCGCCGATTCTTCTTCCAAGATATAAGTGCCGCTGTCCACGTCCCCGAAGTCCACCTTGCCGTTCGCATCGGAAGTCGCGACTTTAAACGCCGTGCCGCCCACAGTCTGCCAGAGGGTGAACATGGCGCCCGAAAGCGCCGCGTTCGTGTCGCCATCGACCTTGGTGAACGAGAAGGGCACGAGCGCGTAGTTTCCCAGCTTGAAACCCGCCGAGTAGGAGCCGCTGAACGAGGTCGCGCCGCTTGCCGCCGAGACCGTCACGTTCTTGCCCGACGAGGTGGAGGTAACCTTCACCGTCCACGAGCCGCCGCTCGCTTTGTAGCCGCTCGGAGCCGATGTCTCCGTGAGGGTGTAGGTGCCCGCTTCGAGCTGGCCGAAATCCACCAGCCCCGCCGACGTGCTTCTCACGGTCTTCACCGTCGTGGTCCCCTGCTTCAACGCGAAGGTCGCGCCATAAAGCGCCGACCCCGTGTAGCCGTCGGTCTTCGTGAACTTAAACGGCACGGTCGGGTAGTTCGCAAGCTTGTAGCTGCCCACGCCGGACCCCGTGAAGCCCACAGACCCTGAGGCCGTCGAGACCGTCGCGCTCCACGTGGGCGGTATGGCGGCGTCGTCGCTGTCCACCGTGACGGTCCACGAGCCGGAAAGCTTCGCGTAGCCGCTCGGCGCGGAAGTCTCCGTGAGGGTGTAGGTGCCGGAGCCGAGCACGCCGAAATCGACCTTCCCGTCCGCGTCCGACGTGGCCGTCCCCACCACGGTCGAGTCCTTCACCAGCTGAAACGTCGCGCCGGGAAGCGCTGCGCCCGACTCGTCTGCCTTGGTGAAGTAAAAGCTCTGATCCACGGTGTAGGTCTCGATTGCAGGGTCGTTGTTCCCAAGCTCGAGAAGGGTGGTGCTTCCGGTGGTGAACGTGTAGGATCCTCCGTCGTATGTGCACAGAAGCGATCCGGCCACGCCGCGTGTGGCTGTATACTCAAGTTTCTTGCTCGTTTTCGTCTCGGCGATGTTTTGCTCGTACGTCGCCGTCCGCAGCGAATTGCCGCCGACCTCGCTGGAATACACAATCACGCTTTCCGGAATCGTCACGCTGTCCGCAAACGACAGGCACCAGAAATAAAGGTGGGACTTCAAGTCGCTCACGGTCGCGCCGGTGTCGTTGTAGGTGTAGGTGAAGCGCCACGTTACCATGTTGTCGAAGGAATCCAATGCCGTCTTGCTCTCGTTGTAGACCTTCGACACCTTTGCCGTGCCCGAGGCGCCGGTACCCTTGATACCTATGTAGTCGGCGTAGATCGTCAGGTCGACCTTCCTGCCGTTCCAATAGCCTACGTTGGTGAACTTCACACCTTCGCTGCTCCTCACGCCTGTGTACGCAAAGGCGGCACGGTCGCCAAGGGAAGCCACCATCTCGCCGTCGCTCCAGCCGGCACCTGCGCTCGACACGCTCCTGTCCGCCTCGTTTCCCGTCTTGTTGTAGCAGGCGTTCCACACGGGGGTAAACGCGTAAGCCGAGCCTATCTTGAACTGGTCGGTGCTCGTGACCATGCCCGTCGTGTAGCTGGCGGCGGATGCCCGGCGATCTTCGGGCAGCTGAAGCGTGCCGAAAAAGCACACGAGGGACAGCGCGAGCAAAAGAAACGCGCATGCCGTGCGCGCAAGGAGACGGTCTGGACGGGGACATCGCGCTTTTGCGGGCTTGCGGAAATCCGTGCGTGGCGCGGGCTTTTCGCCGACCGCGCCTTTCGCGCGGCGGCGCCTCAGGAGGCGGGCGCGAAGGTCAGGCCGTGACGGACCCCCCCCCCGACAATTCCTGCTCAAACGGCACGCGCGCCATCTCGTCTCCCCCGCTATCGTTCAAACGTTTCTCGCGCGCCCATCTTAGCAGACGCACGCAAAAGGCGGTATCACGCACCACAAGCTGCATATGCCATTTCGATCGTCTGTACCGGAGGCCGCGCCGCGTCCGGCCTCTAGGGCAGGGCGCGGCGCGTGTGCAGCGGCAGGCTCCTCTTTAGGCTACAAGGCGTTTTGCCAAATCGACGACGCGCTGCGAGTAGCCCAGCTCGTTGTCGTACCAGCTCACGCACTTCACGAAATCGCCCGTGCCGCCGCCCAGGACCTTCGTGAGCAGGCTGTCGAAGATGCTCGAGTGCGTGTTGCCGACGACGTCTGCCGAGACGATCGGGTCGGTGCAATACTCGAGTATACCCTTCATAGGCCCTGCTGCCGCTGCCTTCACCGCCGCGTTGATCTCCTCGGTGCTGGCCGGATGCTCCAGCTCGCACACGAGGTCGACCATCGAGCCGGTGGGCGTGGGCACGCGCGTGGCCATGCCGTCGAGGCGCCCTTCAAGCTCGGGGATGACCAGCGAGACAGCGCGCGCGGCGCCGGTCGTCGTCGGGATCTGGCTCAATCCCGCAGCCCGCGAGCGGCGGAAGTCCTTGTGATGGACGTCGAGCACCTTCTGGTCGTTGGTGTAGGAGTGGATCGTGTTCATGAAGCCGCGCTTGATGCCGAAGCTGTCGTTTAGGACCTTGGCAAAGGGCGCGAGGCAGTTCGTCGTGCAGCTCGCGTTGGAGACGACGTGCATCGTGTCGCGGTCGTAGACGTCGTCGTTTACGCCCAAGACGATCGTGGCGTCGACCTCCTTGCCGGGCGCAGTGATGAGCACCTTCTCGGCGCCGTTGTCGAGATGGGCCTGGCAGCTGGCCTTGTCCTTCAGCTTGCCCGTGGACTCGATCACGACCTGCACGCCGTACTCGCCCCAGGTGGTCTCCTTGGGATCGCGCGTCTGGAAGGCGTGGATCTTGTGGCCGTCCACGACGAGCGCGCCTTCCTCGGCGTGCACGTCGTCGAACACGCGGCCCTGGCAGGAATCGTATTTGGCCAGATAGGCCGCGCACGCAAGGTCGCTGGGGTTGTTGATGGCGACGACTTCCACGTCCGGGTCGAGCTCTGCCAGGCGAAACGCCAGGCGCCCGATGCGGCCGAACCCGTTGATGCCCACTTTCACCGTCATGTCCGTGCTCCTTTTCCTCGTTTGCCCGCGGCCTGTCCACGCGGCCGGGACCATCATGCACACGACGAGTATAGCGAGGGTGAGGGGGAAGTTGGGGGCGGATGGGAAAAGAGGGCGCGGGGAAACGCAAGCGGGCGGGCGCGGCGGGGAAAAACCGCCGGGCCTGCCCGCGCGCCGCGCATGCGGAAACGAAAGAAGCGCGGCTACTTGGACCGGGCGCTCTCCTGCGCCTGCGCAATCGTCTGCCAGCCTTGCGGCACGTCGAAGTTGTGGCAGCTCGAGCACATGAGCGTCGAGGTGCCGTGCACGTTGTGGCAGCTC
>CAVFDV010000109.1:0-5840 GCA_963621315.1 Oscillibacter sp. MSJ-31 | reverse complement strand
GCGCCGCGCGGGCCTGACGGTGGTCAAGCGCGACGCGCAGACCGGCGAGCCGGCGTAGGAGGAGCGCACGGCGAGACGGGGGGTTCTGATACCATGAGGCGCGGAACTCACGGCAAGGGAAACCCCTTGCGAAAAGGGGAAGGGAGACGGGGAATGGCAGCGTTGAATCCCGACGTGCTCGAATGGGCCGTCGAGCGCAACGGACTTTCCGACGAGCAAGCGGCCAAGGCCTTCCCCGGATACCGCGCCTGGCTCGACGGCTCCAAGAAGCCGACCGTCAAGCAGCTGCGCGGCTTCGCGCGCAGGATGCACGTGAGCGTAAGCGAGCTGTTCGCCGACGAGCTGCCCGACTACACGTTGCAGATCGCGGACTTCCGCACGGTGGGCAACGCGCCGGCAGAAAACCCGAGCCCCGAGCTCTTCGACACCATCGACGCCATGATGGGCAGGCAAAGCTGGATGCGGGGCTACTTCTTGCACGAGGGGCGCGCGCCCGTCGGGTTCGTGGGCTCCTTTCGCGGCGCCACACGCGACGCCGCGACGGGGGTGCGGATCGTCGCCGCCCTGCGCGGGCTGCTGGGCCTCGACGAGGGGTGGGCATCTTCCTGCAAGACCGTCGGCGCCGCGCTCAAGACGTTCAAAGACCGCGTGGAGGCGGCGGGCGTCTCCGTGGCCATCAACGGGACGGTGAACGACAACACGCACCGCGTGCTGGACGTCGGGGAGTTCAGGGGCTTCACCCTGGCAGACGACATCGCGCCTCTCGTCTTCGTCAACGGACGCGACGCCAAGAGCGCGCAGATCTTCACCCTGGCACACGAGCTGTGCCACCTGGCTTTTGCCCAAACGGGCGTGAGCAACGCCCCCGACGACGGGGACAGCGGTGTCGCCGCAGAGCGGTTCTGCAACGCCGTGGCGGCCGATTTCCTGGTGCCGACGGGAATTTTGACGAGCAACCTGTCCGGTGCGGATTCCGTCTACGGTGCGCTTGAGGACACCGCCCGGGCATGCAAGGTGAACTTCGCCGTGGCCGCGCGGAAGGCCAAGGACGCGGGGCTGGTCGGCGAGGGGGACTTTCTCGCGGCCTTGCGGCGCTACAAGGGCAACGTCCCCGCAGCCGGCACCGGCGGCGGGGGCAACTACTTCCTGAACAAGCAGTACAAGCTCGGGTCCGTGTTCTCCGAGGCCGTCCTCACCGCAGTGCACTCCGACTACCTGAGCTACCGCGACGCCTACGACCTGACCGGCTTGAGCGCGCCGAGCTTCAAGACCTACTTCGAGGAGGCGGCGTGACCCCGGAACGCTACCTCCTCGACTCGAACATCTTCATCACGAGCGAGCACCACATCCCACAGGACATTTTCGCGGGTTTCTGGCGCGAGCTTGGACGGACGTTGGAGTCGGGCGCCGCGGTCTTGCACAAGACGGTGCTCGACGAGCTTGCGCGCCGCAAGGACCCCCTGACCGCCTGGCTCAAAGACTTGGACGGCGTCGAGGCGATGCCCCCGGGGGAAGCGACGCTCGAAAAGTACCTGGAAGTGTGCGAGTGGGCGCGCGGGCAAGGATACGAGCCGCACGCGCTGCGCGAGTTCGAGGACGACTCCCGCGCCGACGCGTGGCTGTGCGCCGAGGCGCTGGCGAGCGGCTTGACGCTGGTGACTTACGAGACTCCCTCGAACAGCAAGAGGAAGGTGAAGATCCCCGACGTCTGCCGGGGGGCCGGCGCGCGCTGCATCGGCGGGTTCGACTTCATGCGCGCACAGGGCTTCCGGTTCTAAGCTGTCAAGAGAAGCCGGGACACGCCGTGAAAACCATTCACCGGAGCAAATGAACTATCAAGAGCCGTTGGAACCTCGCCGTTTTGCATATTTTCGGCATTTTATGCAATTTCGGTTTTAATAATGCCGAAATTATAAAAGTTGTGTAACGCTATGTAACGAATTCAGCTCCAAGTTCCTGGACGTTGTAGGCGGCGGAAACTAGGGCGGGAAAGCGTGCGGCAAAATGCGGCAAATGCGGCAACGGGGGCGGTTTACGTGCCCCCCGCGCCGCCCGTTTCGTATTTGAGCGGCGCTATAGAATCGTGTAAAATCCCCCAGTGAGCCTCTTTTAATCCCAAGGTCTAGGGTTCGATTCCCTAACGGCCCACCATGGTAAAGCACGTAGACCGGAAAAAAGAGCGGCTGCAGGCCGGCTCGTTTCCGGTCTTTTCTATATGGGGCGTACCTGTACGGGCGGGTGCGGCGCAGGCGCGCGCCGTGTACGGGCGGGCGCGCACCTCGGATACGCGCGTCGAACGGCGCGGGTTGGACCGGTCGGGACGTGCACCGAACGGCGCGGGTCGGCCCGGTCGGGACGTGCACCGAACGGCGCGGGCACAGCCGGGCAAGAACGTCGGGAAAGGATGTGGCGAACATGAAGGTCTTGATGGTGAACGGCAGCCGCCGCGAGAAGATGTGCACCTACACGGCGTTGTCCGAGGTGGCGCGCGAACTTGAGGCGCGCGGCATCGACACGGAGATCGTCTTCGTGGGACAGCGCGCGGTGGACGGCCGGATCGACGAGCTGGTGAAGGAGGTGGCCGCCAAGGCGAAGGAGGCCGACGGTTTCGTCTTCGGCGCCCCGGTCTACTATGCCTCGCCCTCCGGCGAGATGGTCGCCTTCATGGACCGCCTCTTCGCCGCCGCGAGGCCGACTTGCGCTTCAAGCCGGCGGCCGCAATCGCCTCCGCGCGCCGTGGCGGCACGACGGCCACGCTCGACGTGCTCGACAAGTACATCGAGTATTGCGAGATGCCGCATGTGACCTCGCGCTATTGGCCCATGGTGCACGGCAACACCCCCGAAGAGGTGGCCCGAGACGAGGAGGGCATGCAGGTCATGCGCGTGCTCGGGCGCAACATGGCCTGGATCTTGAAGAGCATCGAGGCCGGCCGGGCGGCAGGCGTCGAGCAGCCAAAGGCCGTCGACAAGGTGTTCACCAGCTACATCCGCTAGGAGCGCGGGCGTAAACGCGGCAAGGCCGAATGCGCCTGGGCGCGGATGCAAGCAAGACGCGGAGACGCATGGACAAGCCCGGGCGCGCGCGGATGAATCCACTTGCCGCACGGGCAACGGGCGCGCGGGCAGCCGGCGAAACAGGGAAGGAGCGCAGGCGATGGCCGATTTGGACGAGATGCTGAAGGCGGCGGGCATATGCGATGGCGCCGAGGCCGCGCCCGTCGACCCCGCCACCTTCCGCAGCGGGTTCGTCACGCTCGTGGGACGCCCGAACGCGGGCAAGTCCACCCTGCTCAACGCCATCATGGGCGAAAAGCTCGCCATCACCTCGGACACGCCCCAGACGACGCGCCACCGCTTCCGCGCCGTCTACGACACCGACGAGATGCAGATGGTCGTCGTGGACACGCCCGGTTTGCACAAGCCCGAAGACGCGCTCGGCGCCGCGCTCGACGACTCGGCTCTAAAGGCGCTTGAAGGCGTGGACGTCGTTGCCATGCTCGTGGACGCGGGCAAGCCCGCGGGCAAGGGCGACGCGTGGGTGGCGAAGTACGTGGCCGCCGCCCGCGCGCGCAAGGTGCTGGTCGTCTCCAAGACCGACACCGTCTCGCGCGACCAAGCCGAGGCGCAGGTCCTTGCCGCGAAAGACCTCGCCGACTGGGACGCCATCGTGTGCCTGTCGGCCGTCAAGGGCAAAAACGTGGACGCCTTCATCGAGGAGGTCGCCCGCTTGCTGCCCTGCGGGCCGCGATGGTTTCCCAAGGGTACGGGGCTGGACCAGCCCGTGGAGGTGCTCGTCGCCGAGTTCATCCGCGAGAAGATCTTGTGGGCGACGCGCGACGAGGTGCCCCATGCGTGCGGGGTGGAAGTCGAGCAGATCGAGACGGACGCGCGCACGGGCTTTCGGCGCATCTGGGCCGTGGTCTACGTGGAGCGCGACAGCCAGAAGGGCATCATCATCGGGCGCGGCGGGCGCCTGATCAAGCGCGTCGGCAGCGAGGCGCGCGCCGACCTCGAGCGCTTCTTCGGCGCGAAGGTGCATCTCGACTTGTCGGTGAAGGTGAAGAAGAACTGGAGACGCGACGCCAACCAGGTGAAGAGATTCGGCTATGGGCAGGGCCTATAAGCGCACCTGCGTCGTGCTCAAGCGCACGAAGCTGAAAGAAAGCGACGCGATACTCACCATGCTCTCCGACGAGAGCCGCCAGGTGCGCGCCGTGGCGAAGGGGGTGCGCCGCCCCGGCAGCCGCTACGGGGCAAGGCTCGAGCCGTTCAGCGTCGTCGAGGCGCAGCTCTATCCCGGGCGCAACCTGGAGACGCTGGGCGAGCTGCGCTGCGTGGCGACGAATGCCGCATGCCGCGACGACCTCGTGCGCCTTGCCGCATGCGATTGCATGGCGGAGCTTTTGGAGAAGGCGACGCGCGACGCGCCCGCCGACGCGCGCGTCTTTGCCCTCACATGCACAGCTCTTGCCGCCATCGGCGCCGCCGAGCCCGCTGCCGCCCCCGTCTTGGCGTGCGCCCACATGTTGAAGGCGTGCGCGATGATGGGCTTTGCGCCCTCGTTGCACGTGTGCGCGGCATGCGGGCGGCCGCTGGAGGGGGCAACGCCGGGCGGCGCGGTGCCAGACGGGCGGGCGATGGACGGCGCGGCGCCGGATGGTCGGGCGACGGACGGGCGGGCATCGGGTGGTCCGACGTGCTACAGCATCGGCGCCGGCGGGGCCGTCTGCGGGGAGTGCGCGGCGCTCGTGGGCGGAGGCGATGCGATCGACGCGGGCGTGTGGCACGCGGTGGATTTCCTCTTGCATGTGCCGTTTTCCCAGATGAGCGAGGCTTCCTCGATGCCGCCCGGCCCTCTGCTCGACTTCACCCAAAGATGGTGCCGCGAGCATTTGTCGCTGAACGTGCGCTGCATAGATTTCCTGAAATCGCTGCTGTAAGGGGAGCGCCGCCTGCCGAGCACCTCCTGCCAAGCGCTGCCTGCCGTGCGTGGACTGCCGTGCGCGGGCTGCCGTGCGCGAAAGCGCCTTCCTTCGGTTCGCGCGTTCCGGCGCGCTCTTTTGCACCCGGGGAAGGAGAATGGTCGTCGCCCCCATCCTCTCGTCCTGTGGGCGGGGCATGGGGCATGCGCTACTATGTGAACGCGCATATGCGGCGTTGCCGCAGCGCACGCACGTGCAGACGCGCAATACGGCATGCGCATGCCTATACAAGCGCGTGCGGGTGCACGGCATTGCGCGCGCACGCGTGCGGACATGCGTGCGCGCATGTGTGCGCATGGAACCGAGCCGAGGGCATTCGGACGGGAGCATATGGACAGGGTCGTTGTCTTTTTGAACAAGGTGATAGACGCGTGGCGCCGCGTCGCGCCCTATATCGGGCGCGCGCTCGCCTTCATCGGACGGCATCTCCTCGCCGCCTGCAAGCTCCTCGCCCGCGCGTTGAAGGCCCTCGCCCTCCTGCTCGCACGCGGCGCCGTCGCCTTCGCGCATGCTGTGGCGAAAAACCCCGCGCTTCTTGCCGCCGTCGCGGCCGCCGCCGTGATCGTGGTCGTCGCGGCCCTTGTCTTTAACAGCTGCAACGCCGCCCCCCAGACCACGGGCGGCACAAGCGGCACGAGCGTGCAGATGCCCTCGGCTGTCTCGACCTACGACTTCTCGCGCGTCCAACGCGACGAGGAGACGGGCCGCTACACCTATGTCGCAGACGGGCAGACCCTGTCTGCGACGGGCGTGGACGTGTCCGACCACCAAGACGAGATCGACTGGGACGCGGTGGCCGCCGACGACATCGATTTCGCCATCGTCCGCGCGGGCTACCGCGGCACGACGGAAGGCG
>CAVFDV010000108.1:0-5853 GCA_963621315.1 Oscillibacter sp. MSJ-31 | reverse complement strand
TCGCCCATGGCCTCGTGCGTGCCCGCCATCGTCTCTTGCAGCGATTGCACGCCTTGCACGATGGAGATGCCGCCGCCCAGAAAGAAGATGAGCAGCGCCACGAGCATGGTCCAAAAATACAGCTCCTTGCCGTAGCCGAAGGGGTGCAGGTAGTCGCGCTCCTTCATCGACTGGCGCATGCCGAATAGCATGAGCATGCCGTTGCCCGAATCGACCATGGAGTGGATGCCCTCGGACATCATCGCGGCGGAGCCGGAGATGGCCGCGGCGATGAACTTCACCACGCCCACGGCGATGTTGCCGCACATCCCCGCGACGACGGCGACCTTGCCGTGCTTTTTCTCCGAGACCATGTGCTCGGCGCGCGCCTTCTCCTCGAGCTGCTCTATCGAAGGGCCGTTGTACATGTGCGAGACCTACCTCCTTGGACGCGGGTGCGGGCGAAACGGGTGCGGGTGGGACGGGTAAAGCGGGCGGCGCCTGCGGCGCCTGCGGCCCCCTAGACCGTGCGCTCGTCGCCCCAGAAGTACAAGGCGACCGTGCCGGGGCCTGTGTGGCTGCCGATGGTCGTGCCGATGCTGAACGTCTCGACCTGCCCGTTCATGTCGGGAAAGGCCTCCTGGACGGCCGCCACGACGGGCGCGGCGATGTCCGGGCAGGCGCTTTGGCTCAAGAAGACGCGGTCGTTGTAGGCAACGCCGTGGTGCGCGTGCTCGAGCATCATGTCGACGATGAGCTTTTGCGCCTTCTTCTTGCTGCGGCACTTCTCGCGCGGGATAAGCTTGCCCTCGCTGTTCATGTTGAGCATGGGGCAGATGCCCAGCAGGTTGCCCACGTAGCCGGCCACGGGCTTCACCCGCCCGCCCTTGATGTAGAAGGTCAGGTCCGTGCTGAAAAACCAATGGTGCATGCGCAGCTTGTTGGCCTCGATCCAGTCGCGCGCGTCGTCGATGGAGACGCCGTCTGCGCGCATATCGGCGAGCTTTTGCATGATCAGCCCGTAGCCCGACGAGGCGCCGAGGCTGTCCACCACGTAGACCTTGCGCTCGGGAAACTCGCCTTCGAGCGTGCGCGCCGCCACGACCGCCGAATCGTAGGTGCTCGAAAGGCCGCTCGACAGCGAGACATGCAAGATATCCTTGCCCTCGGAAAGCAACGCGCGGAAGAACTCCTCGTACTCGCCTGCGGAGATGGCGGCCGTCTTCGTGGACGCGCCGCCCACCATCGCCCGGTAGAAGTCCGCGAAGGAGACGGTCTGCCCGAGGTCGTCGGGATGCTCCACGCCGTCGAGGTAGAAGTGGAAGAAGATGGGGCGCACGTCTATCGCCTTCAGCTTCTCCATCGACAAATCGGCCGTGGACTCGCAACTCAAGATGTAGTCGGGCATGTGCGTCGTCGTCCTTTCCCTTGGCGCAGCATGCCGGCGCGCGCCGCCTTCTTGCTGCATGTCTTTACGATGAGGTGAAAATGCGCTCCAACTATACATGGAAAAAGCCCGCACGCAAAACGAAGACGCGGGACACGGCGTGTGCGGCATGCGCTTTCGCTATACTTTCGCCTCGCGGGCAGGCGGGCACATCGCCTGCGGCGGCGCGGCAGCACACGGCAGACGGAAAGGCAAGGCGCAACGTGGACCTCACGCTCGCGGCGTTCATAGGGCAGATGGGTGTCTACCCCTCGCTCGGCATCGTCATCGTCCTCGTCATAGCCGTCTCGGTCGTCTCCGGCGCCACCGACGCGCCCAACGCCATCGCCACCGCGGTCTCGACGCGCTGCCTGAAGCCGGGCGTCGCGCTGGGGATCGCGGCCGTCTTCAACTTCGTCGGCCTCGTGGCCATGACCTACATCTCCACCGCCGTCGCGCACACGATGTTTTCCATGGTGAATTTCGCGGGCGACACGCACATGGCCTTGCTCGCGCTCGTCGCCGCCATGATCGCCTCGATAGGCTGGGGCGTCTTTTGCTGGTTTTGCGGCATCCCGGCCTCGAAGTCGCACTCGCTCATCGCCGGCATCACGGGCGCGGCCATCGCATTAAACGGCATGGCAGGCCTCGTGCCCGGCGAGTGGGCCAAGGTCATCTACGGCATGGTGTTCTCGCTGGTCGCGGGCTTTGTGATCGGGTGGGTCGTGGTGAAGCTGGTCGAGTCGCTTTTCGCCGCCGCCAACAGGCGCCGCGCGAACAGGGCCTGCGTCGTCTTCCAGGATGTGTGCGCCTGCGCGCTGTCGTTTCTGCATGGCGCGCAAGACGGGCAGAAGTTCATGTCCATCGCGCTTTTGGGCATCGCCTTGAGCTTCGGCGTGGAATCGCCGGGCGAGTCGGGTTTTCCGTTTTGGCTGATGATTGTCTGCTCGCTGTCCATCTCGCTGGGCACGCTCATCGGCGGCAAGCGCATCATCAAGTCCGTGGCCATGGACATGGTGAAGCTCGAGAAGTACCAGGGCGTCTCGGCGTCGGCCACGACCGTCATCACCTTGCTCGTGGCCTCGCTTTCCGGCATGCCCGTGTCCACCTCGCATTGCTCGACGGCCGCCATCATGGGCGTGGGCGCGAGCAAGAACCCGCGCAAGGTGAAATGGTCGATCGCGAAGAACATGGTGCTCGCCTGGGTCTTGACCTTTCCCTGCTGCGGGCTGATCGGCTTTGCGCTCGCGCACCTGTTCATGGCGCTGTTCTAGCGGCCGCGGGAAAAGCCGCCCTTCGGATAAAGGGGACGGGAAGGAAAAGCTCCCCGCGCCGGACTGCCCCTTTCGTTTTTCAGGGACGCCGGGAAACGAAAGGGGCAGCCCGTTTACCGCGAAGGCCTCATGTCCGGCCGCAGGCCCGCGCTGCTCGCCGCCGCAGGCTGCCGGGCTCCCCATGGCAGCCCCGCTTCGTTTCCTGCAAGTGAAAAGGGAGCCTCCCTAAAGGGGAGGCTCCCTTTTTGTTGCAGGCGGCGCGCCGCGGGCGGGCGCGGATGCGCCCGGGCAGGCAAGGCCCGCATCCGCCCGCGACGCGCGGGCGGATGCGGGCGGATGCGGCCTTGGCGCTAATAGCTTGCCGCCTTTATCTTCGTCTCCACAGCCTGCGAGACGGCCGCCGTGCCGCCGAAGATGTAGGAGCTCTTCGCAAAGTACCAGCTCGGCTCCACGACCTTGTCGACGTTGTCGGAGTTCCTGTCGTCGGCAAGGATGATGATGGAGTTCTTCTTGCCGCACAGGGCCGCGCCGGCCAGCGCATCGTAGTAGCTGCGCCCTGTGGCCACGCCCATGTGCCTGGACGTCATGCCGTTTTGCTGGCAGAAGGTCGCGATCTTGTTGGACGTGCCGTAGGCGGTGCCGCCGCCGAGACGCCTCGGGTTCACGACCTTGCCTTCCACCGACTTGGCCACGGCAGCCTCGCCGCCCACGATGATCGTGCGGGAAAAGCCGCCGCCCTTCACCTTGGAAAGCGTCTTGTCGGAAAGCGTGCCGGGCTTGCCGCCCGCAAGGAAGATCGGGGCGGCCTTCGCATAGGCATAGGGCGCGATGGAAAGCGCGTCCTGGAAGCCGCCGGCCGTGGCCACGATGGCATCAGCGCCCCAGCCGCTGCCCGCCGTCTTGCCGCGCTCGTAGATCGCGTTCGCGGTGCCGATGGCGGTGCCGCCCGCCACGCGCTCCACGTCGGCCACGCCGGCAAGCTTCTTGATCTGGTTGAACGTGTTGGCCGAGACAGCAGAGGTGCCGCCCACGACGATCACGTGCTTCACCTTCTTGGACGTGATCAGCTTCGAGGTCGCGTCGGAGAGCTTGTCCGGCGCCGTCATGAGGATCGGGCAGTCGAGCAGGCCGGCCAGCCCGCTCGCGGACAGCGCGTCGTAGTACCCCTTCGTGGTGGCCACGATGGCCCAGTCGCTTTGCGACCACCCCTCGTTCACGATGGCCTTCATCGTGCCGATGGCCGTGCCACCCGCAAGGCGCTTCCAGCTGCCGTCGCCGGAAGCCGGCGCCGAGACAATGTCAAAACTCAATGTGCGCTGCCCGCAGAAGTTGCCGGCCCCCTCGATTTTGACCGTGCCCTTCCCGACCTTGATGTTTTCCCCAAGTCCCACGACGTTGTAATGCACGCCTTCAACGAGGGCGATCTCTTTGCTCGAGCTGTCTTTCCTAAACGTCAGATTCAAGGCGGGCTTGGTCTGCGCTCCGGTGTATGTTTGCGCAGCGACGTTCACGCCCACCCTGTTGTCTGAAACAGGCACCGCCGTCGCCGCTCCAAATTGCCCTGTGATAGTCATGCCCGAATTGGTGACGTTCTTGTAGGATTCGCTATCCCACCCTTTGAACGCGGCGCCTGTGACGGGATGCCCCGACAGCGCGGGCGCAGCAACACCCGTATACGGGCACTTCTTCTTCATCACGTCGTTTTGCTGGACCGTGGCACCCGTCTCGTCGACGAACTTCACACGGTAGTAGCAATTTTCATCAGTGACGCCGTGTGCGCTTGCCACGGCATCGGGGATCGTCTTTTCAAAGATGTACTTCCTGTTCTCCAGTCGAGGGGAGCCTTTGTACTCGAAGTTGAACGCATCGCCATCGCAGTCTGTTATGGCATCTCCTTCAAAGACGATTTCTGCAAGAGTGGAGCAATAAAGGCTTCTCTTGCCCAGAGAGGTGACGCTGGCCGGAACGGTGATGCTCGTAAGAGAAGCGCCGGAAAAGCAATCTTCGCCCAAAGAGGTGACGCTGTCTGGAATGGCGATGCTCGTAAGGGAGATGCACGAGGCAAAGCACGAGGCGCTCAACGAAGAGACGCCGTCTTGGATAGTGACATTCGCAAGAGACCGGCAGCTAGAAAAGCATCCGCCGCCCAACGAGGTGACGCTACCCGGAATCGTCACGTTGGCAAGAGAGGGACACGTCCAGAAGCAGAAGTCGCCCAACGAGGTGACGCCATCCTGGATCGTCGCGCTGGTAAGAGCAGAGCAGTGGGTGAAGCACCCGTCCCCCACCGAGGTAACGCTGCCCGGGATATTCACGCTGGTAAGGGATTTGCAGAAGGAAAAGCACCCCTCCCCCAACTCGGTAACGCTACTTGGAATGCTTATGCTGGCAAGGGAAGCGCAGCTGCAAAAACAGAAGTCGCCCAGCGAGGTGACGCTGTTTGGAATGTCCACGCTTTTAACAGCCGTGTTTGCGTGGTTCTCGCTGCCGCCGAAGACATTGCGACCCAATGAGGTGACGCTATAAGCAGCGTTTTCGTACGTGATGCTCAAGGGGATCACAACCTTGCCGTCTGCCGGAAAGCCGCTGTCTTTTGATGTATCGCAGCTTTTGACCGAGGCCGTTTTGCTTGCAGTGTCGAGAGTGTAGGTGAGGTATCCTATCTTGGCGGTCGGCGCCTCTTCTGCCAGCGCGCCCGCCGCCCCGTAAAAGCTTGCGCCGGCGGCGACGGCCGCAATCAACGCAAACGCGAACGCCCCGATCCTTCTCTTGTGGAAAAACCGCCCGCTACTCTCTCTCTCTCTCTCTCTCTCCGGCCGCAACGTTTGTTTGGCATTTCGCTCTCTCCTTTCGCCGATGGGACAATAGGCCGTGCGCGCTGGGGATACCGCCATGCGAAGCGCCCTTGCGCAAGGCACCGGACTTCCGCGCTTTCCCGTTTCCCCCAGCGAAACGGATGGTAGCACTATGCGCGCTGGTTGAGCCGATCGCCGCAGGACCGCCGGCGTCAGAGGCGGCTGCCGTGCCGACGGGCGGAGGAAGGCCCCCGCGGCTTGCGTGCGGGGGCCTTCCCGGACATACGGCGCAGGCGGCGCGTCGAGGAAAAGCGCTACTTGCTTGCCGCCTTTATCTTCGTCTCCACGGCCTGCGAGACGGCCGAGGTGCCGCCGAAGA
>CAVFDV010000107.1:0-5855 GCA_963621315.1 Oscillibacter sp. MSJ-31 | reverse complement strand
CACCTCGCCGTCGTGCAGGTACTTGAACCACAGCTTCGCGTGCTCTTTCTCGTTGCGCGAGGTCTCGAGGAAAATCTCGCAGAACTGCTCGTAGCCGTCCTTTTTCGCCTTGCTCGCGTAGTATTGGTACTTCGTGTGCGCCTGCGACTCGCCGGCAAACGCCGCCTGCAGGTTCGCCTCGGTCTTCGAGCCCTTCAATTCCATGGTTGCAACCCCTTCCGTATCGGGTCGGACGTAGAGACCGCACCATCCTAGCACGGGCGCTTTCAGCGAGAGCACGGCAAAGGGGCGCATGTTCAAAGCCCGAGGCCCTCCGAGCGCGAAAGGCCCCTAGTGGAAGGCGGGGACCATCAGCCACAAGGCCAGCAAGACGATGGCCGCGCACGCGGCAAAGCACACCGCAGAGCCCGTGCGCCGCGAGATAGAGACATGCTCGTGCGCGCCATGCTCTTCTGCCGATGCCCAAAGGCGCAGCCCGTTGGCGTACAGCGCGCCCACAGAGCCCGCGACTGCCACGGCGGTGACCAGCACCAAGACGAAATTGAGAAGCTCTTGCAACATCTGTCCCTTTCCCTTCTCTACCTTATGCCGCCCGCGCCGGCGCAGAGGGCTGCGCGACCTGGGGCACCGCCTTCAAGCTGACGGTCTTGGCGTCGTTGACGTTGGACGCGCTCACGGGGTTGCGGCGCGAGAGATGCAATATCACCCCGGCGGCCACAAGCGCGATGGCCGCGACGGCAAAGACCCCCCAAGAGCCCGCGCACGCAAGGGCGCATGCGGCGGCCCCGAGCGCGCCTGCCGCGGGAAAGGTGGAAAGCCAGGCAACGAGCATGCGCACGGCCACCTTCCAGTTCACCGTCGTCTTGGCGCCCAGCCCCGTGCCGATGATGGACCCGGAGCACACCTGCGTCGTGGACAGCGCGAACCCCAGGTGCGAGGAGGCCAGGATCGTGGCGGCCGAGGCGGCCTCGGCGGCAAAGCCCTGCGGGGTCGAGATCTCGGTCAGGCCCTTGCCCAGGGTGCGGATGACGCGCCAGCCGCCCGAGTAGGTGCCAAGCGCGATGGCCAGGCCGCATGCCGCGACGACCCACAGCTGAGGCCCTGTGCCGGAGCCCTGCAGCCCCGAGGCGATCAGCGTGAGGGTGATGATGCCCATGGTCTTTTGCGCGTCGTTGGTGCCGTGCGAGAGGGCCACGAGGCAGGCCGTGACCGTCTGGCCGTGCCGAAAGCCGCTTGCCACCCGCTTTTCGTCCATGTGCGCGACGATGCGGTAGATGAGCTTCACCGCGCACCACGAGGCAAGGCCTGCGACCAGCGGCGAGACGAGCGCCGGGATGAGGACCTTGCCCGCGACGGCGCCGAAATTCACCCCCTGCACGCCCGCCCCCACGATGACGGCGCCCACAAGGCCGCCGAACAGCGCATGCGACGAGGAGGAGGGCAGGCCGACGAGCCAGGTGATGAGGTTCCACAATATCGCGCCCACAAGCCCGGCGAAGATGAACTCCGCGCCTATCGCGACCTGCTGCTCGTTGATGATGCCGCCCGAGATGGTCTTGGCCACCTCGGTGGAGAGAAACGCGCCGACGAGGTTTAAGGTCCCGGCGGCGATGACGGCGGTCTTTGGTTTGAGCGCGCCCGTGGCGATGGAGGTGGCCATCGCGTTTGCCGTGTCGTGGAATCCGTTCGTGAAATCGAAGATCAGCGCCGTCGCAATTACCATGACGACAATGGTGATGGTCAAGGGGTCCATCTCGTCGTGCATCTCCTCTCGAAGCCCGCCTGCGCGCCCATGCGCCTGCCCACAGCAAAGCCCGTGCGCGCGCCATATTGAGAAAGGGAAGCGCCCGCGCCGGCAGTTCGCACGATACGCGCGGGGTGTTGCACGCCTGCAATCGCGATGTGAACTAAATGTGAACTCGCGCACCACAAGTCCAACCAGCAGCAAGCTTTAGCCGGGCAAATGCGAGATGCTGTATCGCGCACACTTCTATGACATGCGGAAAAAACGGGGGCGAATCGAAGTTCATGCCCCATGCGGGAGCGAAATTGTGCTTTGATACCTATAGTTCGCACGCAAAAGGTCCCCTTTCCACGCGCGCATTTCGCAACGCGGGAGAAAGGGGCCTTGCACAAACAACGAGGAGGCATCCATGCGCGACCATTCAAAGCACGTGCAATTCACCAGAGAAGAGTGCATCGCCAAGCTCGTCGAGACGAGCGATTTCTCGCCGAAGACGGAGACGGTCGGCCTGCACGACGCGCTCGGGCGCGTGACCGCATGCGATTGCGCGTCGAAGATGGACGTGCCCAACACCTTGTGCGCGCGCCTCGACGGCATCGCGGTGCGCTACGCCGATTTCGCGGACGGCATGCCCGACACAAGCTCCTGGCAGCTCGGGCGCGAGTTCGACTGGGCCAACACCGGCACGGCCATGCCGAAGGGCTTCGACACCGAGATAGCCATCGAGCAGGTGGAGGTCGGCGAGGGCGAGCGCATCTCCTTAAAAGAGGCGCCAAGGGAAAAGGGGCAGCTCACGAAGCCCGCGGGGTCGGACTTCGCGCAAGGCGACATGGTGGTCGAGGCCCGGACCCGCCTGACGCCTGCGCGCATCGCCGCGCTTGCCACCTGCGGCTACACCGAGGTCGAGGTGCTCGCCCGCCCGCGCGTCGTCTTCATCCCCACAGGCGACGAGCTGGTCGCGATGGGCACGCCGCTCGAGGAGGGCAAGACCTACGAGACCAACGGCATCTTGCTCGAGGGCAAGCTGCGCCTGTGGGGCGCCGAGCCCGTCGTCTACCCCTGCCTGCCCGACGATTGGGACGAGATAAAGGCGGCGCTGCTGCAGGCGGCCGGGGAGGCCGACATCGTGTGCATCAACGCCGGCTCGTCGAAAGGCTCCAAGGACTTCACTATGGAGATCTTGGAGGAGATCGGCACGGTCTATTGCCACGAGACGAACCACGGGCCGGGGCACCACACGAGCGCGTCGAGCATCGACGGCGTGCCCGTGCTGGGGCTGTCCGGGCCGCCGGCGGGCTGCGAGATCACGGCGGACTGGTACCTGAAGCCCCTCGTCGACCACTTCCTCTTCGGGCGCGTGCTCGGTTTTTCCAAGGTGAAGGCGCGCATGGCCGAGGACATGCCGCGCCCGGGCAAGCCGCATGGCATGGCGAACAAGGGCGGCAAGGGCCCCTCCCCCGACTTCTTCACCA
This sequence comes from Oscillibacter sp. MSJ-31, assembly GCA_963621315.1. Lineage (GTDB taxonomy): Bacteria > Actinomycetota > Coriobacteriia > Coriobacteriales > QAMH01 > CAVAWX01. The sequence continues at coordinate 2,639 of CAVFDV010000107.1, read as the reverse complement.
TCAAGCCCGTGCATGTCGAGTTCGCCGGCGAGGAGTACGTGCTCGAAAGCGTCGCAGGCGGCAAGCACCTTTCGCTCGCGCAAGCCGACCTGGCAAACGCCTATCTGGAGAAGAGCCGCGCGGAGCTGGCAGAGATAGACGCAGGCGACATGGTCGAAGTCGAGTTGCGCTACCCCTACGCGCAGATGTAGGCGGCGCGCGGGGGCCGCGTGGCGAAACAGGCGGTGGCGCGCAAGGCGGCCGGGTGCGGGAGGGCGCACGCGCACGCGGATGTGCGTGCGCTCCCGAAACGTCGCAGGACAGGGGCGGCGACGCGTGTGAAACGTACCCGTAAACGCCGAAAAGGCCTCGGTCTTTCGACCAAGGCCTTCTCGACGTCAAGAGAGAAAGAGGAACAAAACACGCAAACCAAGAGAGGGATTCTCGATTCGCAAGGCTCATTATAGTTTTCAGAAAATAAATAGCAAGCACTTTTTTGGCAACGGATTGGTGACGGCGCGCAGCCTGCCGGCGCGTGCGCGTCAGGGTTGCAGGCGGCATCGACAGGCTGCGCCACAAGGGACGCGTATGTGCCCGTGTAGAGAGGCGCGCCCGTGCGAATAGCACGCCCGAAGAATATGCCGAAAAGGCGCCGAATCCGCGAAACGCGCTAGAGACGCGTCAGAGACGCGCCGCGAGATAGGCGCCCAAGCCGTCGATGTCCACGGGAGCCTCTTCATGCGAGGCCATGTCGCGCACCTGCACCTTGCCCGCCGCCAGCTCGTCCGGGCCTGCCACGACGACAAACGCCGCGCCCATCTTCCCCGCCTGCTTGAACTGCGCCTTTAAGGAGCGTCCCTGCAGGTCCGCCTGCGCGCGCACGCCGGCGTCGCGCAGGCCTTGCAAGATGGAAAACGCCCGGGCACGCACCTCGTCGCCCGCGCAGGCCACGTAAACACAGGGCAGCTCGCGGCCGCCGAGCGAGACGCCGGCCGCCTCGAGGGCAAGCAAGATCCGCTCGAAACCCACGGCAAAGCCCAGCCCCGGCACGTCGCGATCGGCCACCTCGCCCATGAGCCTGTCGTAGCGCCCACCGCCGCCGATGGCGCTTTGCGCGCCCGTGCCCTCGCGGGCCTCCACCTCGAAGACGGTGCCCGTGTAATAGTCGAAGCCGCGCACGAGCCGCTCGTCGACCTCGTAGGCCACGCCCGCCGCGTCGAGCAAGGCCCGCACCTGCTCGAAGCGCTCCCGGCAGCTCTCGCACAGGTTGTCGGCAAAGCGCGGGGCGCCGGCCATCACCTGCGCGCAGGCCTCGTTTTTGCAATCGAAGCTGCGCAGGGGGTTTTCAACGGCGCGGCGGCGGCACTCGTCGCACAGCTCGCCCTCGTGCTCGCGCATGTACGCGCGCACCTTCTCGGTGTAGGGGCCTCGGCACTCCTCGTCGCCCATGGAGTTCACGAGCAGGCGCATGGACGCGCGCGGGATGCCCAGCTCCTCGAAAAAGCGCATGCACATGATGATGGCCTCCGCGTCCGACGCTGCGCTATCGGCGCCCAGGCACTCGACGCCCACCTGGTGGAACTGGCGCAGGCGCCCCTTTTGCGGGCGCTCGCAACGAAACATGGGGCCGGCGTACCACAGCTTGGCCGGCGCGGAACCGGGCGCGACGAGCGCGTGCTGGGCCGCCGCGCGCACGATGCCCGCCGTGCCTTCGGGACGCAGGGCGAGGCGCTGGTCGGCCTTCAACTCCTCGCCGCGCGCGAGGGCGTCGAGCGCGCCCATGCTGCGCACCGCGAAGATCTCCTTGCGCATGATGTCGGTCCCCTCGCCTGCCGAGCGGGCGAAGAGGTCGTGCCGCTCGAAGACGGGCGTCTCGGCGAACTCGTAGCCGTAGAGGGTGAACACGCGCTCGGCGCAGGCCGTGAACTCCCGCCACGCGCGGGCGCGCGCCCCCGCCAGGTCCTCGGTGCCGCGTGGTGCCTGGAAAGCCATGTCTCGAATGCTCCTTCGTTTTTCGGTAAAGCAAAAAGGTCCGGCCGGGCAGACGGGGCGGATGGGAAACAGGCGCGGGCCGTTTCCGCGTCCAAACCCTTTCACACGTGCCGCCCCGCATGCCGTCCTGCACGCCGTCCCACGCGCCGCCCTGCATGCCGCGTGCCAACAAAAAGGGGCCTTGCTGGAAGGCCCCTTCGCGTCGCGTGATGCCGCAATGTCGCTTTACATGAAAGCTTACGCGCGCTCCACCTTGCCGGCCTTCAGGCACTTGGCGCAGACGTTGGCCTTGCGCGTGGCGCCCTTTGCGTCTTTGATGGTGACCCGCTGGATGTTCGGGCGAAAGACGCGGTTGGTGACACGGTGGGAATGGCTGATGTTGCGCCCCGCGGAAGGGGACTTGCCGCAGACTTCGCATACCTTCGACATCTTTGAACTCCTCAACTACCTTGCTCGACAGCCCGGGCGGCAAAGCGCGGGCCGTTGTTCCTGCAACCTCGCGCGGCGCATCTGTTGGTTCTTGCCACGCGAATTCAAGACTATAGCACACAGGCACGGAGGATAGCGCGGCAATTTCGCACGAGTTGAGTCGACCGGCTTGACACTTGAAATTGGGGGATGCGGACAAATAGTTGGACCGAATGGGTCCGGTTAGGAGTTCGCGGATG
>CAVFDV010000106.1:0-6009 GCA_963621315.1 Oscillibacter sp. MSJ-31 | reverse complement strand
GTCCGGCACGTCGAAGGCCACCGAGACGGTCTGCTCGTCGGGCAGCAGGTCGGCGACCTCGTCGTCCAGGGCGAAGTCGTCGTCGAGCATGCCGCCCATGTCCTCGCCGTAGAAGATGTCGGCGGGGTCGAACGGGAGGGCGGCCGGCGCGCCGTCTGCAGCCGGTGCAGGTGCGGGCGCGCACACGGGCTCGGGGCATTGCGCGGGTCCGGGCTCCGCGTCGGGCATCGCATCCGGCGCGGGCACGGGGACGGGGTGAAGCCCCGCCGGCGCCTCGTCTGCGCAAACCGGCACGGGCGCCGGAGCGCTTGCCGACATGCCGCCCTCCGCATCCGCCGCCGCGCGCGCCCTGGCTTTCGCCTCGGCCTCGGCGGCCTCCTCTTGCTCGCGCTCGCGGCGGCGCGCGCGCTGGAAGGCACGCACCTTGCAATCCGCGGCCGTGTCGTCGGCGTGGGGTATGTTCGGGTCGCGCGGCGCCCTCGGCGCGGGCGCGGCCTTTTCACGCGTCGCAGGCCCGGCGGCCCGCTCGTCGCCGGCGCATGCCTCCACGGGTTTGGATCTTGGCGCTTCTTCGTCTGCGGGCACGGGTTCAGGCTTCAACGGCGCCTCGGGCGCCTCGGGTTGCGCCGCACCCTCGTCCGCGTCGCCCGCGTCGGCCACACCCTCGCCCGCGTCGTCCATATCCGGCTCGTCCACGTCCTCGACGGCGGCGACGGGCACGAGACGCACAGGCTCTTCCCCGGACGGCACGGGCACGGGATGCAGGGGCTTTCCATCCGCTTCCATGGGCACGGGACGCAAAGGTCCTTCGCCCGGTTCCGCAGACACGGGCACAGGATGCAAGGGTTCCTCGTCCGGCTCCGCAGGCACGGGCACGGGCTTCAACAACTCGCCGCCCGCCTCGATCGGCTCAGGTCCCGGCAACCCGGCGTCCGCTGCAACGGCCCCCGGTTCCGGCAGCTCTTCATCTACGGACACGGGCACAGGCTCGGGCTTCAGCAGCTCGCCGCTTGCCGCAACCGGCTCTTGCTTCCAAAACACCTGGACGGGCTGGGGCACGGGCACGGGTTGCTCCACCGGCGCAAGCTGCTGCGTTTGCACGGGCTGCTGCGCCTGAATGCTGCCAAATGCGGGAAAGGACTCGCCGTCTTCGCGGCGCGGGGCAAAGCGGCGCGCGCTCTCGCCGCGGATCTGGCGCTGTTCGCGCACCTGGGGCGCCGGCTGCGGCACGGACGCGGCAACGGGCGCAGGCCCGCATGCCCCATCCCCGCTCTCATCGCCGTCCTCGCCGCCCCCGTCGGCCACACCGGCCACGCCGACGGGCACGGGGCGCACGCCCGACGAGCCGCGCACATGCTCTATCTGGGGGCTGTCGGAAAGCTGCGGCCACGCCACGCCGGGCGCTTCATCGCCCGCCTCTTCCCCGTCCGCGCCCCCGCCTTCGCGCGCGCGCAACGCATGGTAGACGCCCGGGGGCACGACCACGACGAGCGCGGCCAGCACGACGGGCGCCCACGACTGGCGCAGTGCCAATATGACGACGAGGAAGGCGCACAGCAAGACCGCGTGCGCGACCATGGCGAGAAGCGCGGGGCGGTGCGTGGCCGCATCGGACGCACGGCGCATGCCCAGCACAATCCCGGCTATGGTCGCGACCACGACCACGGCCACGCACACGTTGAAGGCGCCTGCCGCCACCTCGCGCTCCTCCTCGTCGCCTCCTGAAACCTATTCCCCGGCGGCGCCGTCCGCCGCCGCGTCCGCGTCCGCGTCGCCCTCGACAGCGCCCTCGTCGGCGCCGGCAGCTTCACCCGCACCGGCGCCCGCGCCCGCGTCCGCCGCGTCGTCTTCGCCGGCCTGCTGCGCGGCGTTGCTTTGCGCCTCGCTCTTCTCGTCGGTCACTTCAAAGCCGATGAGGCTCGGGTTGCCCAGCAAGGCCTCGAGCTGCGCGTCGTCGACGATGGACTGGCGCTGCGCCGGCCCGCCGATCAGGTCGTCGGGGTCTGCGCTGTAGCTGCGCGGCACGTCCCCGCCGATGTATTCCATCTCGGAGGGGTACAGGCTGTCGAGCAGCTGCACCGCGTCGAGCTCCTCGGGGTTTTCATCGAGCAAGATCTCGCTCAAATCGCGCTCCGCGAGCCCGGCCTTCAGCTCCTCGATGGCCTTGTTGCCGATGCCCTCGATGCGCAGCAGCTCGTCTTCGGTCTTGCCCACGAGGTCGCCCACCGTCTCGATGCCGGCCTCGGAGAACTTGTTGGCCCAGCGCTGGCTGACGCCCAAATCGTCGAACAGGTAGAGCTTGGCCTGCTCGGGGGTGATCAGGTTGCGCAGCGACGCGCCCAGCAGCCCGCCGCCGAACAGCGAGGCCACCGAGCCGGGCAGCCCGCCGAAGAACTCGCCGTCGCCGAACTGGATGTCCTCGATCTTCGGCAGCTTCTTCTCGTTCTCGCGCAGCTCCTCGGGCGCCCAATCGGGCAGCTCGTCGCTGACGTTCGTGTCGTAGACGACCTTCTTGCCCTCGTAGGTCAGGCCGAGGTTGCGGTAGCGCGCAAGGCCGGTGCCCGCGGGGATGGGCTTGCCGATGATGACGTTTTCCTTCAGGCCGACCAGATGGTCCACCTTGCCCTCGATGGCCGCGTCGGTCAAGACCTTGGTGGTCTCCTGGAACGAGGCCGCCGAGAGGAACGAGTCGGTGGCCAGCGAGGCCTTGGTGATGCCGAGGATGAGCGGCTTTGCCACGGGCACCTCGCCGCCTTCGAGCATGACGCGCTCGGCCTCGGCCTCGAACTCGTAGCGGTTCACCTGCGCGCCGGGCAGGTACTTGGAGTCGCCCGCCTCGGTGACCATCACCTTGCGCAGCATCTGGCGCGCGATCACCTCGACGTGCTTGTCGTTGATGTCCACGCCCTGCGACTGGTACACGCCCTGCACCTGGTCGACGATGTAGCGCAGCGTGGTGGCCGCGTCCGTCAGGCGCAGCAGCTCGTGCGGGTCGATGGAACCCTTCGTCAGCTGCTGGCCGACCTCGACGTGCGACATGTCGGCCAGGCCGTCCATGAGCTGGGCCTGCAGCGAGACCTCGCACTCGAATATGCCGCCCTCGTCGTCGGTCACGGTGAGGGTCTTGGTGTCCCTGTTCATGGTGACCTGCAGCGTGCCCTCTATCTCGGAAAGCATCGCCAGACCCTTGGGCTTGCGCGCCTCGAACAGCTCGGTGACGCGCGGCAGGCCGTGGGTGATGTCGGCGCCGGCGACGCCGCCCGAGTGGAAGGTGCGCATCGTCAGCTGGGTGCCCGGCTCGCCGATGGACTGTGCCGCGATGATGCCGACGGCGGTCCCCAGGTTCACGGGGCGCCCGGCGGCCAGGTCGTAGCCGTAGCACTTCTGGCACACGCCGTTTGGCGCGTGGCAGGTCATGAGGCTGCGGATCTTGACCGTCTCGACCCCGCCGTCCGCGAGCGCCTGCAGCACGTCCGCGTCGGCCACGTACTCGCCGGCCGCCAAGACCAGCTCGCCCGTCTCCGTGTTGACGGCGTCGGCCGCCAGGCAGCGCCCGACGAGGTTGCCGTTGGGCTCGGTCAGGCGCCGCCCGTTCTCGTCTTCCTCGTTCTTCTCCACGAGCACGGAAAGCTCCAGCCCGTCGGAGGTGCCGCAATCCTCCTCGTGGACGATCACGTCTTGCGCCACGTCCACGAGGCGGCGGGTGAGGTAGCCCGAGTCGGCGGTGCGCAACGCGGTGTCGGCCAGGCCCTTGCGCGAGCCGTGCGTCGAGGTGAAGTACTCCAGGACGGACAGGCCCTCGCGGAAGTTCGCCTTGATGGGGCGGTCGATGATCTCGCCTTGCGGGTCCGACATCAGGCCGCGCATGCCGGCCAGCTGCGATATCTGCTTCATGTTGCCGCGGGCACCCGAGTCCGACATCATGAAGATCGGGTTGAAGCGGTCGAAGTTCTTCTGCATGGCCTCGGCCACGTCCTCGTTGGCGTCCGTCCAGATGTCGACCACCTGGCGGTGCCTGTCCTCGGGCGTGACATAGCCCATCTCGTATTTCTCTTCAAGCGTGGCGACCTTCTTGTCGGCCACGGCCAAGATCTCGGCCTTTTGCGGCGGGATGGTCGCGTCCCAGATCGAGACGGTCAAACCGGCGCGCGTCGCGTAGTGGTAGCCGACGCTCTTCAGGCCGTCGAGGATCTCCATCATCTCGGGCGTCGGGTAGGTGTTGGACGCGTCCTCGATCAGGCGCCCGACCTCCTTTTTCGCCATGGGATGGTTGATGTAGTTGTGGTCGGCGGGCAGCACGCTGTTGAACACGATGCGGCCGATGGTCGTCTCGATCAGCTCGCCTGCCTTGTGGGGCTCGACCTGGCCGTAGGCCACCTGCACGTTCGTGTCGTACTTCAGGCGCACCTTTATCTTGGCCTGCAGGTCCACGTCGGCGCGGCAGTCGTAGGCGTTTTGCGCGTCCTTGAAGTCCATGAACACGCGGCCCTCGCCCGGGAAGCCGTCGCGCGCGGACGTGACGTAGTAGATGCCGATGATCATGTCCTGCGAGGGGATGGTCAAGGGCTTGCCGTGCGCCGGCGACTTGATGTTGTTGGAGCTGAGCATGAGCACGCGGGCCTCGGCCTGCGCCTCGGAGCTGAGCGGCACGTGCACGGCCATCTGGTCGCCGTCGAAGTCGGCGTTGAAGGCGGTGCAGGCCAGCGGGTGCAGCTTGATGGCCTTGCCCTCGACGAGCACCGGCTCGAAGGCCTGGATGCCCAGACGGTGCAGGGTCGGGGCGCGGTTCAGCAGCACGGGGTGGTCGGTGATGACCTCTTCGAGCACGTCCCACACGATGCTCGACCCGCGGTCGACCATGCGGCGCGCCGCCTTTATGTTGTTCGCGCGCTCAAGCTCGACCAGGCGCTTCATCACGAAGGGCTTGAACAGCTCGAGGGCCATCTGCTTGGGCAGGCCGCACTGGTGGATCTTCAGCTGCGGGCCGACCACGATGACGGAACGCCCGGAGTAGTCGACGCGCTTGCCCAGCAGGTTTTGGCGGAAGCGCCCCTGCTTGCCCTTCAGCATGTCGGCCAGCGACTTCAGCGGGCGCCCGCCCGAGCCGGAGACAGGCCGGCCGCGGCGTCCGTTGTCGAAGAGCGCGTCCACGGCCTCTTGCAGCATGCGCTTCTCGTTGTTCACGATGATCTCGGGCGCGGACAAGTCGAGGAGCTTCTTCAGGCGGTTGTTGCGATTAATCACGCGGCGGTAGAGGTCGTTCAAGTCCGAGGTGGCGAAACGCCCGCCGTCGAGTTGCACCATCGGGCGCAGCTCGGGCGGCAAGACCGGGATCACGTCCAGAATCATGTCGCGCGGCTTGTTGTCGGAGTTCACGAAGGCCTCGACCACGCGCAGGCGCTTCACGGCCTTGGCGCGCTTTTGGCCCTTGCCCGTCTTGATGATCTCGGACAGCTCCTCGACCTCTTTGTCCAGGTCCACGGCGTCGAGCAGGTCGCGCACGGCCTCGGCGCCCATGCCGCCGCGGAAGTACTCGCGGTAGTTGGCGCGCATCTCGCGGTAGAGGGCCTCGTCGCTCACGAGCTCTTTGGGCGATATCTTCAAGAAGCGCTCGAGGGCCTCCTGGCGCAAGACCTTGCGGTCCTCGAACTCCTCGTAGAGGTCGGCGATCTCCTCCTCGACCTCCTCGGGGGTGAGCAGGTCGTCTTCGTCGTACTCGCGCTCGCCGTCGGCGTTGAAGTACTCGGTGCTCTGATGGCGCGTGGACTCGATCAGGCGGTCGCGCTGGGCGTCCAGCTCGTCGAGGCTGGCGGCCAGCTCCTCCTTCAGCTCCTCGGCGTCCTCGTCGCGGGCCTCCTCGTCGACCCAGGTGATGATGTTGGAGGCGAAGTAGAGGACCTTTTCAAGCTCCTTGGGCGAGATGTCGAGCAGGTAGCCCAGACGCGAGGGCGAGCCCTTGAAGTACCAGATGTGGCTGACGGGCGCGGCCAGCTCGATGTGGCCCATGCG
>CAVFDV010000105.1:0-6139 GCA_963621315.1 Oscillibacter sp. MSJ-31 | reverse complement strand
GCCGGTTTGAGGACGGGCGCGAGACGCCCCTTTTCCTGAATAACTTAACTCGCACGCGGCACGAGCGAGGGGGGATGCGGGCGCAGGTGAAAGAAAAAGCCGCCGTCGGTTTGCGAGAGGAGTTTGCGCCATGTTAGGGGGAGACGTAGATGCAGGTGAAAGAAAAAGCCGCCTGCCGCGTGCACGGTGCACGGGACAAGCGGCGAGCTGCCTGCGCCGCAAAGGGCGCGCAGGCGAAAACAAGAAGCTATTTGGTGCTGCCGATCTTGCAGATCGTGGTGCCGCAAACGGGGCAGGTGCCCTTGGTCATCGGGCGGCCGTTCTTGGTCGTGGTCTGCTTGGGGTCGGTCATCTCTTGCTTCTTCTTGCACTTCATGCAATAACCCTCCATGAAGTTGCACCTCCTCGTGGTCTGAAATCTGACAATACACCAGTTGCGCGGCCATGTAGCGCCGCGCCGCCTTTGGCAGTATAGGGAAAAGAGAAGAAAAGAACGCGGCGATGTGAAAAAACACACAACCGCAACGAACAGGCAAAAGGCGCCAACGCGTTCAATGCCGCCTTCGCTATTCCTCGTCGATGCCGAGATAGTGCTTCCAAAACCCGACCGACGTGAGCTTCTCGCGTGCCGCCGCGTATTCGGCCTTCAAGCGTTCCTTGTTGTCGCGGTAGGTCTTCAAGTCGTCTTTGTAGCGCTTCCACAACTCGTTGAAGCGCTCGTGGTCCACACGGCGGATCGAGACGCGCTTGCGCTCGATATCGACAGCGACGATGGTGTCGTGGTGGTCGATGCGCGATTTCGGGTCGTAGTAACCCTTGGCATCGATGATGACGGGCGCATCGGCGGCATAATAATCGCTCCTTGCGAAGCGTTGGCCGGTGAGCTGCTCCCTCACCACACGGCGCTTGACGCGCTCGACATAGCTGCTGTTCGTCTCCCCCGACAGCTTCGTGATGTCGCTTGCGGTGAGGGCGTCGAGGTCGACGCCTATTTTCTCCAGTTCATCGCGCGCCTCGTCAAAGCTCATGAATTTTTCCTGCGCCTTCAAGGACGCGAGATAGCTTTTCTCCGCCTGGCCGGGCGCTGCGATGAAGTCCGGCCCTTTCAAGAAGTCCTCGAAGCCCTGCAAGGTCAGCTCGGCGTCGTCGTAATCGAATTTTTTTATATCCAAGCGAAACGTGCGCTTGAAGTCGCGGTGAAAATCGGACATGGAAGCCATGCCTGTGGTGAATTGCCCGATTTGGACGTTGCGCATCATCTGGTAGCGCTCGACAGCGGCGCTGTAGCGCATGTTGAAAGGCTCGTGCCACACGCAGATGCCGCCCATCGTCATGAGGCGCGGGCGGCAACGCAGGTTGTATTCCACATCGTCGCAGCGCACGAACACGGGAAGCGGCAGGCCGTTTTTTTCGATGGCCGTCATGGGGATGACGCAGTACCACCAAGCCGCATAGCATTGCTCGGCCATGTCGGGGCGTTCCGAGACGCTTTCCGGCACGGTGAAGACCTCGTTGTAAATCATGTCATGCAGCACGCTCATGCGCCCCCATGGTTTGAGGGGGAAGTACTTGCCGCTCACGTCGACATACCCGATGTCTTCGGTGCGCGCCTCGGGCTCGTCCATGTTCATCATCGCGCCAGACAAAAACGCCCCGGCGTACTCGTCGTTCACGAGCCTGAGGAGCTGGTAGCTGCGGATGATGCTCTCTGCTGAAATACGCACGTCGTCGTCCATGAGCAGCACGTGCGTGGCCCGCGGCTCCTGCTCCATCGCCTCGATCATGCCACGCGCGAAGCCGCCTGCGCCGCCCGCGTTGGGGTTGGGGTGGACGCTTATGTGCTCGGACTCCAGCTCGGCGGCATCGAGCGTGCGCCCGTTGTCGACGATATGCATGTGGAAATGCCCCGCCACGTCCTCGCCCGATGCGAGGAGGCGCTTGTTGATGACCTCGACGTTGCGCTGCACGTATTCTTCCTTTTTAAAGGTGGTCGTGCACAGGGCAAGCTCGACGTCGTGCAGGCGCGCAGGGTCGACTTCGGTGTAGTAGTAGGCGTTGCGTATATAGACGCTTCCGCTTGTCGCAAGCGAGAACGCATGAACCACCTCGGTGGCGTCTAGCTCGAGCTCGATATCGCAGGCCTGCCATTCCTCCGAGGCGGCTATACCCGTCTCGGTGCCGCAAATCCGCTCGGAATGGTAGGAATAAGAATCCGCCCGCGTCTGGGCAAGCGTGGCCGCTGCGCCCTTCAGCTCGACATGCAGCCATATTTTCCCGACGTTCGCATAGCGCCGCCACTTGAACACGGAGACGCTGTTGAAGAAGGTGGTGAAGTCGAAGGTTCCGGGCCCGCGCAGCTCGCAGGAGTCGCCGTCGCTTCCTTTGACGGGCGCGAGCACCGCCTCCTCGCCGTCCACGGCGCAATACAGCGTGGGCGCCTTGTGGAACTGCCAAGACGTGTGGAGGAGAACGTTGGACAGCTTGAACTGTTGCATCATGTGCCTTTCTTCAAATCTGCTTGCGAATCCATTGCATGCGCAATCGCCGTGAGGCCTGCCCTATTGTAGGCGACGTGGATGCGCCCGTCGCAATTTGGGTTTTTTCTCCATTCGCGCACGGAACCGGTGCGACGCGGAAACGATGTGAAACCGTGGTGGCCATCATGCGCGTATGCCGGGGAAGATGGCGACGAACCAATCGGCTGCCACCCCCACGTAGGCATCCGTTTGCGCCGGGGAAAGCAGCGAGGCGGTGAACGTGAATGCGGAAAACGCCATCATGCAGACGATTGCGACACAGGCAAGCCTCCACTTTCGCCGGGAAAGGGCCGCAACGGCGCGCGACGGGCATTCCTCTTCAGCGCCGCGCGGCAGTTGCTCGCCGTAGTTTTCCTGCGGGCAGCACAGCTTTTCTCGCAAGGCGAAGATCACGATGCCGACGACGATCATGAGGAACAGGCCGTAGTCGCTGAAATAGCGCTGGCTGATGCCTGCCGTGCGGATGTCGACCAAGATGATGACGGCCGACACGAGGAGGGCTCCCACGCACACCCACGCCAGGCGGTGCTTTTTCAACACGCGCCACAAGAAGGGGAGAAGCACGACAAGCCACACAACGCAAACGAGCCACACGTAGCCACCGAACATGGGCTCGGCGGGCGCCCATGCACCAGGATGCTGTGCCTGAAACGCCTGGATGTCTGTCCCCCGCGGCTTGACGAAGGGGAATTGCGAGGTGAAGTGCGGCAACCGGAGCAAGGCGCACCTGAGGAGGAACAGCGTCAAGGCCCAGTCCTGATGGTAGGTGGTCATGTTGAACGTGGTCAGGTTGTAGTTTGAGCCGAAATCGAAGGGCGAGCCGAAGCGCACATAGTTGTAGGAGAGCAAGGGGGCGACCACGAGCACGATGGCTAAAAGCACGAGAAGCGTCGTGCGCAGCCCTTTTGCCGAGAAGAGGAGGCGCTCGCGTGCGATTTCTTGCCAAAACAGGGGAAATGCCAGCAGGCAGACCAAAACGAACTGGGGGCGGCTGCCCAGATTCATACACAAGAGAAGCGTCCCGAAAAACATGCAAGCGGGGTTGAGGGAGACCGCGGCGCTCGTCTCCTCGCGTTTGGCCGTGTCTTGAGCCGGCTCTTCCGACGCGCTGCGTTTCGGGTGAATGCGACGGGGGGCCTCTCGTCGGGCGGCCAGCCACAACGACAATCCGAACGAGGTGAGCGCAAGGGATGTGAGCATGGGCACTTCGTAGAAACGCGGAATGACCCCCAGGCACAAAACACCGCTTCCCCCAAACATGCACAGCATGACGAGCAGGGCGCAAGAAGGCGTGGCGCTGCGCACGAAACGACGCGAGAGCCAGTAGGTCAAAACCGCGAAGGAGGCGATGGCCACGACGCCGAGAAAGGCAACCGCGTACGAAGTGTTCAACCACGTGCCCGTCAGCAACTGGAAGGGCACGTAGAGCAAAACCGCGGGGACTACCCCGAAATAGCAGTAGTACTTGCCCTTGTAAAAGGCGTGGTCGAAGAATATCGGGTTCTCGCCGCCGTTTGCGATGGCCGCCCGCGCCTCGGGGGAGTACGGGTCGTCGAGAGCCGCCAGGGCATCCGGGACGGGCAAATCGAGGTTGCAGCGCCCGTGGATCAGGGCGTCCGCCAGATACGCATATTGGTCTGCTTCGACGTAGGCGGAAAACCCCTCGACGTAGACTATGCCGGAATACGTTCCGTTGAAGCCCTTGCCCGCCCAGAAAAACAGGTAGGTGCCCGCCAGCAGTACAAAAGCCGCCACGAGCATGGCTATGATTCTCGTTCGCTCCGGCATGCGCGCGGAAACAAAGGGCATGTTCATCTCCTCATCTTTACCCCGATGCGAAACGTCGGATATTCTACATTAACCGTAGGCAGGGAACGTGCTGATAGCCGGGCTGATGGCCATTCGCCGCTCCGCCGCCTCTGCAGTGCTGTTGAGGTTCGGGGAAGGATGCAGTATAGTTTTACCTGCTTGTGGGGAAGGTGTTGCGTTTGTTTGCACGCTTGTCGCAAATGCAGGCGCCTGGATATCGGAAAGGATGGAGTCGTATGGTTTTCAACAGTCATGTCCAAAAAGGAGGAACGCTTTGCCTGCGTGCGGGGCAAAGCAAGTGCCGGGGGGTTTTTGCGCTCGCTGTTTGCGCCGTGCTTGCCATGCTGGCGTGCACGATGCTTGCGCCGCAGCAGGCACACGCCGCGCATGAAAACGACGACATCATCCTCGGCGACTATTTCCAGAGCGGTTCGAATTACACAAACAACATTTTCGCGTCCTACAACGGGACCGATATGTACCGTATCGCCTCCGTCTACAAGGACCGCGGCACGGGCGACCATTCTTACTCGAATGGGCATTACCCGCAGATGTGCCCGAGCATCATATACAAGGACGGGATGTTTTGGTCTTTGTCGTCGTGGTCGTCGGGGTGCCCGGACAACACGAAGGCGTATTTTTGCATCAGCTACTCCAAAGACCTCGTGCACTGGACGCACCCGGAAGGCTATGGCCTTCTCACGGGCACGCGTGGTGTGAAATTGAGCAAGGCGCCCCGCTACACCTATGACGGGGGGAAATTCGACAATGTCGCAGCCGACTGGTTCGTCAGCAAGAACGGCTCCGTCTATATCGTGTTGGCGGCAGGGTGCTACGAGCCTGTCAGCGGGCACAAGGGCTATTCGGACGCCTATATCGCCAAGGTGACGGAGCTTTCCGGCAGCATAGGCAGCCAAGACGGTACAAGCGGGTACTATTGGCCGCAGAACCTGCGCTTTAAAGTGCAAAACGACACGGCTCAATGGATAAACATAAACAACCAGGGCAACGGGACCTTGGGCTTTGGCGACGGGTCGCTGTTCCAAGCCGATGGCAAGGACTATCTGGTCATCAAGCGCAACGGCAACCAGAACCAGATCTATTCGACGAGCAACATCGACAACTCGAACGGCTGGACGCTTGTCAACGACAATGTGAAGGTCGGGTACGAGGGCGCTAATATCGTGCAGTACAACGGCAGCTACCGCCTGTATGCGGATCGGCTGGTCGGATATGATGCGGATGGCATACGCGGCTTTTCTTCCACCAGTCTGAATAAGCAGAACTGGGGTTCTTCTGCCGTCACTTTCACCGAGTCGGAGGAGAACTCGACTACCATCGGAGCACGTCATGGTTCTACGATAGTCTTGAAACACGGCACGGCGGAGTGGCAGGTGGCAAAAAAGCTTCTTGACACGAAGATTGTGCAGGCCAAGGAATCGAAGTTGTGGAAGCGCCTCGCGGGCAACACGGCCATCGGCACGATGAAGACCATCGTGAACGAGGGCTGGTCGCAAAGCGATTGGGCAATCGTGGCCACCACGAACGGCTACTACGACGCGCTGTCCGCCTCCGGATTGGCCGGCCTGCTCGACTGCCCGATTCTCATGACGGCATCCAACAAGCTCTCCGACGCGACGAAAGCGCTGATCCAGTCCAAGAAGGTGAAGAACGTGATCGTCGTGGGCGGCACCTCCGCCGTATCGGCCAACACGTTCAACCAGATCAAGGCCCTCGACGTGGGCGTGGAGCGCGTGGCCGGCAACACGGCCATCGGCACCGCGAACGCGATC
>CAVFDV010000104.1:0-6202 GCA_963621315.1 Oscillibacter sp. MSJ-31 | reverse complement strand
CCCGCGACGTCTCCGGCGAGGGCGTGCAGCAGGCGCTGCTCAAGATCGTCGAGGGCACCGACGCCGCCGTGCCGCCGGCCGGCGGGCGCAAGCATCCCCAGCAGGAGCTCATCCGCATCAACACGGACAACATCCTCTTCATCTTGGGCGGCGCCTTCGTCGGGCTGGACAAGATCGTGGGCGAGCGCGTGGGCAAGCGCGGCGTCGGCTTCAACTCCGAGGTGGCCAAGTCGGCCGCGGAGAGAAGCGCCGATCTGCTCGCGCAGGTGCTGCCCGAGGACCTGAACACCTTCGGCATGATCCCCGAGTTCATCGGGCGCATCCCCGTCATCTCCTCGGTTGAAGACCTCGAGGAAGACGACCTCGTGCGCATCCTGACCGAGCCGAAAAACGCGCTGGTGAAGCAATACCGCCGGATGTTTTCCTTCGACGACGCCGAGCTGGTCTTCGAAGACGAGGCGCTGCGGGCCATCGCGCGCGTGGCCATAAAGCGCGGCACCGGCGCGCGCGGTTTGCGCGCCATCTGCGAAGACGTCTTGCAGGAGACGATGTACGAGCTGCCGAGCGCCGACGACATCGAGCGCGTGGTCGTGACGCGCGCAAGCGTCGAGGACGGCACCGGGCCTGTGCTCGTGCGGCGCGGCGGCGAGGGCCGCAGGCGCCTGCACAGGGCAAGCGCGTAAGGGCGGCGCCCGCCCTGGGCGGGGGAGTGCGGAAAAGCGCGCCCGGCCGCGTGCATATGTGTAGAGCAGCGCGCCCGCAGCGGGCACGCGCGCGAGAAAAGGGGGTTTTCGTGTCGGAAAAGGAGATGCCCAAGGCCTACGACCCGGCCAAAAGCGAGGAAGAGGTCTTGGCCAAATGGCTGGAAGGCGGCTGGTACGCGCGCTCGGAGGGCAAGGGGGCGCATGCGGGTCTGGACCGCACCGTCGTCATCCCGCCCCCCAACGTCACGGGCATGCTGCACATGGGCCATGCGCTCGACGACACGATCCAGGACGCCTACATACGCTACTCGCGCATGCGCGGCTACTCGACGCGCTGGATCTTGGGGACCGACCACGCGGGCATCGCGACCCAGACCAAGGTGGATAAAAAGCTCAAGGCCGAGGGCGTCTCGCGCCTCGAGATAGGACGCGCGCGCTTCGTCGAGGAGTGCCGCAAGTGGCGCGAGGAATACGGCGGGATCATCGTCGAGCAGATAAAGCGCATGGGCTGCTCGGTCGATTTCGCCGACGAGAAGTTCACCATGAGCCCCGCCTACGAGCGCGCCGTGCGCCGCGTCTTTTGCGAGTGGTACCGCGACGGGCTGGTGTACCGCGGCAAGCGCATCGTGAACTGGTGCCCGAGTTGTGCTACCGCCATCAGCGACGACGAGGCCGAGTACAAAGACGAGGCGTCGCATCTGTGGTACCTGCGCTACCCGCTGAAAGAGCCCGTCGGCGGGCGCGACCACGTCGTCGTGGCGACGACACGCCCCGAGACCATGCTGGGCGACACGGGCGTGGCCGTGGCCGAAGGCGACGCGGACAAGGCAGGGCTCGTGGGCGCGACGGTCGTCTTGCCCATCGTGGGCCGCGAGATCCCCATCTTCGCCGACTGGCACGTGGACGCAAGCTTCGGCACGGGCTTCGTGAAGGTCACGCCGGCGCACGACCCCAACGACTACGCCATGGGGCAGGCGCACGGCCTGCCGCAGGTCAACATCTTCGACGTGCACGCGGTCGTGGTGGACGGCTTCGGCGAGTTCTCCGGCATGACGCGCGATCAGGCCCGCGAGGCCGTCGTGGCCTGGTTCGAGGAGCACGGGCTGCTCGAGCGCGTGGAAGACATCGAGCATTCCGTCATGCACTGCTACCGCTGCGACACGACGCTCGAGCCGTGGCTGTCCGAGCAGTGGTTCGTGGCCGTGGACAAGCTGAAAGGGCCTGCCACCGAGGTGGTCGAAAACGGCCGGATCGCCTTCCATCCCGCGCGTTGGGCGCAAAGCTACCTCACGTGGATGGAAAACCTCAAGGACTGGTGCATCTCGCGCCAGCTGTGGTGGGGGCACCGCATCCCCGTCTTCTATTGCGACGCGTGCGGGTGGAGCGATGCGCTCGAAGAGGACGTGGAGACGTGCCCGGAATGCGGCGCGCCCGCACGCCAAGACGACGACGTGCTCGACACCTGGTTTTCCAGCCAGCTGTGGACCTTCGCCACACAGGGCTGGCCGGACGCCCCCGAGCAGCTGGAGGGGCACCATCCCACGAAGGTGCTGGTCACGGCACGCGACATCATCGCGTTGTGGGTGGCGCGCATGGTCATGAGCTCGATTTACTTCACGGGCCAGATCCCCTTCCACGACGTCTTCATCTACGCGACGATCTTGGCAAAAGACGGCAGCCGCATGTCGAAGTCCAAGGGCAACGGCGTCGACCCCATGGACCTGATCGCGATGTACGGCGCCGACGCGATGCGCTTCAACCTGCTCACGCTCGTCACGGGCAACCAGGACGTGAAATTCGACGCCCAGCTCGACAAGAAGACGCGCGCGCTGGTGGCCTCGCCGCGCACCGACGCCGCGCGCTCGTTCGTCACCAAGATCTGGAACGCCGCGCGCTTCGTGCACATGAACCTCGACGGCTACACGCCGGGCGCGCCGAAGGCGGCCGAGCCTGCCGACGCGTGGATTCTCTCGCGTCTGGCAAAGCTTGCCGCGCAGGTCGGCGACGGGCTCGAGGCCTACGAGTTCGGCAAGGTGGCCCATGCGCTCTACGGCTTTTTCTGGAACGAGTTCTGCGACTGGTACATCGAGCTGTGCAAGGCGCGGCTGGCGGCCGGCGGCGAGGCGCGCGCGCTGGCCCAGCGCAACCTCGTCTACGTGCTCGACACGGCCCTGCGCCTGCTGCACCCGGCCATGCCCTTCGTGACGGAGGCCATCTGGGGCTATCTGCCCACGTCTGCGGCAGACCCGGCGCCGGCGCTCATGGTGGCCGACTGGCCCGAGCCCGCCGAGCTGGCGCATTGGGTCGACGAAGACAGCGAACAGGCCGTCGCGCTTGCCTGCGCCGTCGTCTCGAGCGTGCGCTCGACGCGTGCGCGCTATGGCATCAGCCCGCGCCAGGAGCTTGTCGTCTTCGTGCGCGTGGCAGGCGGCGGGCTTGCAGGTGAAGGGGAGGGCGCGGACGGCGGCGATGGAGTTGGCGGCGCGGATGGCGCGGACTGTGCCGGAGGTGCCGGCGGTGCTGCCGCTGCGGCGCGCGCGGCCGACGAGGAGCGCTTCCTTTCCGAGCAGCGCGAGCTTGTCGTGCATCTGGCGCGCCTGTCCGGCTTCGAGGTCTTGGCCCGCGACGCGGCACGTCCGGCCGAGTGCGGCGTGGACCTTGCCGGCAACGTGGAGGTCTACGTGGAGCTTGCGGGTTTCGTGGACTTTTCCGAGGAGGCAAAGCGCCTGGAGAAGCGCCGCGCAGCCGCGCAAAAGGAGAGGGAGAAGCTGGACCGCAAGCTTTCCAACGAGAACTTCCTGGCAAAGGCCGCGCCCGAGGCTGTGGAAAAGGTGCGCGCCGACGCCGCCGCCTTGGACCGCGAGCTGAAGCTGATCGCAGCGCAGCTGGGCTAGGAACGCGGCAAGCGCAGGCCCCGGGCGAACAGACCCGCGGGGTTTGCGTCAGGCGACGGTGCTGCGGGGCGTGCGCTTCGGGCGGGGCGGGCCTGTCGGGATGTGCGGGATGCGACGTGGCTTGCGGTGAAGGGGGAGGCGGACATGGCAAACATGGCAGACGGTGCAGACAGCATGCTGGCGGATTTCGCGCGCCTCGACTTCGACCGCGCCGCCCGCTGCGGCTTTCCCGAGGTCGTCTACGGCGCGGGCAAGACAGACGGGCAGCTGGCCGCCATCGTGGAGGCGCTCGTCGCCGAACACGGCGTGGCCCTTGCCACGCGCGTCGCGCCGCAAGCCGCGCGCCTCGCATGCGATCGCGTGCCCCAGGCCCGCTTCTTCGAGCGCAGCGGCGTGCTCTTTGCCGACACGCGCGAGACGCCTATAACGGGCGATACCCTCGAAGAGCTTCTTTCCTGCCCCAACCGCGCGGCCGGGCGCGTGCTCGTCGCGTGCGCGGGCACGAGCGACGTCCCCGTGGCCGAGGAGGCCGCGATCACGGCGCGCGTCATGGGCTCTGCAGTCGCTTTCCTGCCCGACGTGGGCGTGGCGGGCGTGCACCGCACCTTGCGCCATCTCGACGAGTTTCGCCGCGCGCGCGCCATCGTGTGCGTCGCCGGCATGGAAGGCGCGCTTGCCAGCTTGGTCGCAGGCCTTGTGGACGTGCCCGTCGTGGCCGTGCCCACGAGCGTGGGCTACGGGGCGAGTTTCGGTGGGGTGGCGGCCTTGCTCGGGATGTTGAACTCGTGCGCGGGCGGGGTCTCGGTCGTCAACATCGACAACGGCTTTTCCGCCGGCCAGATCGCGCACCGTATCAACGTGCCGCCCGCGCGTTTCACCGACGATACGCCGCCCGCACGTTTTGCCGGTGGATATGCCGGCTGAGCGCTCCGCCGGCGATGTGCCGCGGGCGCGCTGCCGTTGACGATGTGCCATGTGGGAAGCGTTGCCGCCGGCAATGCGCCGTGCGGGCGTGCGAAAAAACCACCCCGCCGAAAGGGACGCGCCGAAAAACGCTAGCCCTTGTGCGCACGCATGTACTCTTTCAGGTCCTCGTTGCTCAGGTCGTGGGCCATCAATATCTTGCGGCATTCGCGGCTCGCCTTGGCCACTTTGTTGCCGAAGGTGCCCAATATGAACGCGATCAGAAACGCCAGCAGCAGCACGAAGATGGAGTTTTGCATCGTCCCGCTCAGGAGCAGGATGTTCCAGCCGACGAAAAGCGCGATGGCGACGAGGATCCCGGCGCCGAGCGCGATCCACGCGTTACGCTCGCTGCGCTTCCATGCGGCCGCCTGCTCCAGGTGTTTTCTGCGCGATGCCATTGTCCCCTCCGG
Source organism: Oscillibacter sp. MSJ-31 (assembly GCA_963621315.1). Taxonomy (GTDB): domain Bacteria; phylum Actinomycetota; class Coriobacteriia; order Coriobacteriales; family QAMH01; genus CAVAWX01. The sequence goes on along the minus strand of CAVFDV010000104.1, from coordinate 1,228 downwards.
TTTCGCCTCGGGCGCCACGGGCGCGTCCCTTTTTTCTCTCGTGGCGTGAAAGTGTAGCGTAAAGCAGGCGGCTTTCGCGTGCCGCGTCTCCATGGCGCCCTCCTGCTTCCAGCTCGCCTTCACCCGTCCTTGCCCGTGCGTATCTCCGCGCGTTGCGGCGATTTTCGCGCGCCGCAAGCCTGCGCGCCCCGTGCCTGCGCGTACCTACGCCGCGCCGCCTTGCACGGTTCCTACTACTCCACGTCTGCTATTTTGGGCATGACTACTATTTTTTTTTAAGTATAAATATGAGCCGCACATTGTCATGCGTTCTGGATTAGAATGCCTTGTTGTGTGGGCTTTATGAAGTGCCCAAGGCCCGCACATGGCATATTTCCCTGAACCCTGCATACGAGGGGAAAGTAGAAAAGGAGTTGACATGTGCTTTAGACCTGCAAGCGGCGGTGTGGAGATCAAGTGCCCGCACTGCGACAAGGTGCTGCCCGTCATCGGCAACACCGTCCTCAAGAAGTGCCCTTTCTGCAAAGAGGAGTTCACTGAAGAGGATATGGCGGCGCTCCAAGAGCAAATGGGCGGCGCTGCCGCCGGCGCAGGTGCCGGCGCCCCCGGCGCCCCTGCGGCTCCCGGCGCACCCGGAGCACCTGCTGCTCCCGGCGCCCCCGGCGCCCCGAAGGCTCCCGGCGCGTAAGTTTTCGGTTCCACGCGGCATTGCCGCCTGAAACCGTTCGAGGGGTTGTGTCTAAACGTCCGACGAAGTGGAACACCTGCATGTCGGACGGGGAATCTCTCGGGTTTCGCGTGGCAGATGCCGATGCCTTGGCTCTCCGGACGGCTGTCTAACGTCCGGGTTTCGGGGATAGGGGATGCTTGGAGACGCGCGGGCATGCGCCGCGTGCGAAAAGCTCTCCAAAGAGCCGAAAGACGTCTGTTTCGGCCGAGGCGGCTGTTTTCCTCTCGAAGGAGAGGCCGTCTCGGCTCGGATGAACGTCACGAGGCTCGCCTAGAAGGCCCGCACTCCGAAAGGGCGGGGCTTCGCAACCGAATATCGCTCAGGCCTGCCCAGACCAGGCCGTCATCCTAAGGAGGGATCTGATGAGCGAAAGCACTGCAAAGGCCGGCAAGCAGTTCACGATATCGGAGGTCATCGACTCGTTCGGTATCAACAGCCACACGTGGCTGATGTTCGTCTTGCTTGGACTGGCCAACATCTTCGACGGCTACGACTTCA
>CAVFDV010000103.1:0-6251 GCA_963621315.1 Oscillibacter sp. MSJ-31 | reverse complement strand
GCCTTCCAAGCTGGGGTTATGCCGGGATCTCTCCCACAGAAACCACCGAAGAGCCATATCTTTTCGTATACGGAGGGATGCCAGATGAAGTCTTTTCCGATTTCGCGGGAAAAACAACGTTTGTCCAATATCCCGATTGGACGACACGGCGACATAGCAGCTGTCGCCGTAAATAAATCTCAAGCCATCAAACAGGTTTCACCGTTCATGATGCCATGCAAGCGGCGGCGTCGAGGCCGAGCTCGCGCAAGACGCAGCCCACCACGACGGGCACGGCCTTTTGCAGCGGCTCGGTGATGCCGATCTCGAAATCGTCCGGTTCGGCGTCGAGCTTTTGCACGCACACGCACGAGATGTCCGCCTCGTGGCCGGCCAGCGCCGCGTTGGCGATCACGTCGATCAGGCGCAGGTCGTGCAGGGAATGCAAAACCGTATGCTCGGCCATGTCCGCAGGCGAGAGCACGTAGACGGTGCCGGGCGCCACGCCGCTTTGCTCGCCGCAGTCGATGATGTCGACCAAGACGATGCGGTCGTAGCGCTCGATGTAGGGCACGAAGCTCATGCCCATGGTCGCGCCGTCCATCACGGGGATGCGCGGGTCGTCGCTTGCGTGAATCTGGTCGCCGCAAAAGGTGCGCATGAGGAAATCGGCGTGCGCGTCGTCGAAGTAGGCGCGCGCGGCGGAGCGGTCCGTGAGCACCTGGAAGACATGCGGGCCGAAGCCCTCGTCTTTCATCAGCAGGTTGCCCATGCAGGCCACGAGCGCCTTCTTTTCCGTATCGCGTCCGGCTGCTGCCACGTGCACCGCGTCCTTTCGATGAAAGGGCCTTCGGATGCCGCCCGTGCGGGCTGCCCGAAGGCCCTTCAAGCTCGCATTCCCGTTCAAACGCCCTCTTCTAGGCCCGCCGCGCTTTGCCCGGCACGCCCGGCACGCGCGTCCCATGCTGCGCACCCGGCACGCTCCCCGCGCCCGGCGTGCCTGTGCCGCCCGCCGTACTTGCCGCACGCGCGGGCTGCGCGGCGCGGCGCTCCTCGTCGTATCGGCGCTTGCTGTAGGCGGCCATGGCGGCAGCACCCGCCCCTATCGCCACAAGCGGGGCGATCAGCTCGTCGCCGCTGTCGCCCGTGTCCACGGCCTTGCTCTTTTCCTGCACGCTGTCGGCGGCTGCGGCGGCCGCGTTCACGGGAATGTAGTCCGCCGGCGTCACGTCGTCGACGACCGCCTCTCCCGAGAGATCCAGGGTAAACGACTCGTCCGCGCCGTCCGCGTCGAAGAAGACGCCGGCATCATCCGAGGCGGCAGAGCCAACCGCGCCGAAGCCCGCCGCGCCGGCAGACCCCGTCGAACCTTGGCCCGCGCCGCCGAAATCGGGCGCCGCCTGGCCGAGCGCGTCGGAAAGCGCGTCGTCGTCGGGCACGGGCTTGCCCACGGAGGCGAAGATCTCGACCTCGCCCTTTTCCGCCCACGCAGCCGGTATCTCGAAATCGATGGTGCCGTAGCTGCGCTCCTCGCCCGGCCACAGCAGGCCGTTCATGTCCTCGCTCGAAAACGTGCCGTACAACGCGCCGCTGCCGGCGTTTTTCTGCGCGAGATAGACCTCGTCGGGCATGCGCTGCACGTTGCCCTCATCATCCACGACCTGCAGCTGCTCGGTCGCGGGGCACATGCACGCGGCCAGGTTGTCGAAGGTCTTTTGCGCCAGCGGCTTGCGCAGCGGGTCCTTGCCATCATCGAAGAGGTAGACGGTGAAGGCCTTCAGCGGCAGGTTGCCGTTGTTTTGCACGCGCACCGTGACATGGCAGGTGTCGCCCGGCCCGCAGAACAGGTCCATGGTCGTGGCGGCCTCGAGCTGCACCGAGCACAGAAGCGGCACGTTCACCTGGTAGATGTTGCCCTTGCCCGCCTGCGCGTCGACGATCTCGGTGGCGATGAAGCTGGCCTCGCCGCGCCCCAGCTCGACGCAATCGACCACGTCGAGGGGATGCTCGCTTTGGCAGAAAGGGTAGAACTTGTGGTAGCTCTGGCGCTTGTCGTCCCAGTTTGCCGCGTAGACGGTGTAGCGCCCCACCTGCTCGGCGGCACGCGGCTCGCCCACGCCCAAGACCTCGCTGTCGGCGCCCGGGTTCAAATCCTGCGCCAGCGTGGAGGGCAGCTCGCCTTCCTCGCAATGCACCGCGAACAGGCGCGAGCCGTCGCCTGCCGCGCCGAAGCTCGTCATGTTGGCCACGCCCACCTGGCGCGTGACCTCCTTTGAGTCGGCCGTGCGCGTGGTGAAGACGATCTCGCGCAGCTCGCCGGTGCGCTCGTCGACGCCGCTGCCGTCGTAGTCGTCGTCTGTCGTGGTGTAGACCCAGCCGCGCTCGGAGACAATGGCGGGGCAGGTGACGTTTTCAAGCGTCCTCGTGCTCCAGCCGATGGCCTCGTACTTCACGTCGTAGGCAAGCAGGTGCACCTGGTAGGAGTTCGCCGCCGGAGCCTGACCGGAAAGCGCGGGCGCAACCCACACGATGGCAGGCCTGTTCTCCTCCCCTGTCCAACGCGGCCCTTTGCCCGCGCGAAAATCGAGGTAGAGCGGCGCGGCGTTGCGGCCGTAGGGGAGATTGGACCCCCAAGCGCACTCCCGCTCCATGGCGTTGTCGTAGACGCGCGTGTTCACGCTGTAGACCGCGCTTTTCCCATCTGCCTGAAGCTGCGCGGAGACCCAGGCAAAGACGGGCCTTTGGGTGTTTTGGTGGTAGAAGACATGCGGCGCGTACGACGTCGCGGTCCCCAGTTCCGCCGCCTGCGAGAGCTGCATGCGCACGCGCGCGTCCTCGTAGCGAAACTTCACGAAGGTCACGCATTGGTTGCGCCAGCGGAAGGCGAAGTCGTCGGCGCCCGTCGCGCCCGGCAGCCCGGAGACCACGTTGAAGAAGAAGGTGCCGGGGTTGGAGAGGTCTTCGCATACGCTGAAATCGTAGTCGTAGAAGTTGGCGCGTATGGTGTCGACGGGGTTGTCCGCGACGGAGAAGTCGACGACCTTCGGCGCCTCCCAGACGCCGTTTTCCGCGAGTCTGGAGATGGTGACGCGGGGGCGCACGATGCTGGGGTGCGGGTCGAGCGCGAGCACGGTCTGCGGCTCGTCCAGACGCTCGAACAGGCCCGTCTCCTTGTTGAAGGCGATGCGGCGGTTCGCGCCCGCGAGCGGTCCTGTCTTCAACGCGACCACGCACAGGCGGCACAGGTACCACGAGCCGTCGCTTCCGCGCACGACCTTGTGGCGCGAGTCGGAGGTGACGCCCTCGTAGATGAGCCTGTCCACGGCCGGCACCGCGCCCAGCGAGGGCAGGTACTCGCTATCTTCGGCCTGCCCCTTCCCGGCCGCCTCGTCGCAGGCCACGACGCCGATGTCCGAGAACTTCGCCCGCGTCTCCTTTTGCGCGAGATAGCCGTAGGCCAGCGACGCGTCGGCGCTGCCGTCGTCTGCGAGAAGCTCGCTGACCTGCGCGTCGAACTCCGCCAGCGAGGCCAAATCGTCTGCGCCGATGAGCGCCGGCGGGTACTTCGCCAAGTCGAGCGCCTCGCCCGCGTCCAGCCGGTAGGTGGCCGCCGAGTTGGCGAAGGCGGCCGGCACGGACAGCTCGCGCGCCTCCAGGGACGCGGCGTTTCCGGGCCCCCAGTTGTCGTAGATGTGCGGCCATTGCTGGTTGTACAGGCCGATGGTGCCCGAGGCGAACAAGACCTGCCACACGAGGGTGATGCCCGCGCCCGCGCCGAGGGCGAGGTGCGGGAACGGGTTGTCGGTGTACACGAGGCCCAAGGTGCCCTGGACAAAGCCGTAGCCGCGCGCGCCCACCGAGAGCAAGCCCGGGATCCCGACGCCTGCCGAGACGCCGATCTCGATGCGCGAGACGATGGTCACGCCGTTGAGGTTCGGCGTCCAGCGCACGTTCTCGAAGCCGGAGTCCATGGCCATGCCGATGTAGAAGCTCGCCGAGTTGTTCCACGCGATATCGTAGCCCACGTAGGCGGGCACCGCGCCCACGAAGACCTGCTGGCCCCACGAGTACTTCAAGTTGAAGAGGATCGTCGCGTTCAGGCCGAGCGACCACGTGGCCGAGCCCCATGTCCACGTGCCCTGCGCCATCAGGCTGAAATCGACCTTCGTGTCCAGGCCGCCGAACTGCCTTTGCGAGGTCGACCCGCCCTCGCCGTTTTTGATGGCCTTGGCCGCGTCGTAGCGCTTCACGGCCTCGACCTGCTCGTTCGTCTTGCGGTCCTCGTATTCCTCCCAGCTCTCGCACTTGAGCACCTTCCAGGCGCTGTTGTCCTCGTCGGCCGCGCCGTCAGGCCCGGGAAAGAGCTTCTTCAAGTCCAGCCCCAGCCCTACGGCAAACATCCCGAGCGGGTTGAACTTCACCGCGACGGGGCAATCGGGCAGGGGCAGGTCGAACTTCGTGCCGCCGCCGATGGGGAACTTCTCGGGGATGAACACGGTGTAGGCGCCGAGCTTGTCCGTCGAGTCGCCCTTCACGGGGTTGGAGTCGGGGTTGCCCGGGCTGATGGCTGCGTCCTCTTTCACGACGCCTGCCGAAAGCCCGTCGGCGCCCGCGGAAAACGAGAGGCGGCAGGGCGCCTCGAATTGCGCGCCGTCGATCTCGAAGAAGAGCTGCGTCTCGCCGTCGGGCGCCGCGTCCTTCAAAAACGCGCCCTTCATCTGCAGGGCGGCGCATCCGTCCTCGCCCGTCGTGCCGGATGCCGAGGCGAGCTCGGCGCCGTCGTAGAAGAAGCGCGCGCCCACCCGCTTGCCCGCCGGCGCGACGACCTGCACGTCGAGGGTGTGCTCCACGTCGTTTCCGGTGCAGGCGATGAAGGTGGCGGGGCTGTACTGGACGTCGTTGCCGTCGAAGGAGAGCATGCGCAGGTAGCCCGGCTGGGAGGCCGCGTCGTATCTTTGCGTGGGCACGGTGATGCTCGCCGCGCGCCGGCCGCTGTCGTCTTGGGGGGCAGGCCCTGTCTGCACGCGCACGAGGTCGGCGGCAAAATCGCGGTAGCCCTCGGCGCTGGCCTCGACGCGCGCCCAAAAGCCGTAGCCGCCCACAGGCTCGTCGTCGTCGGCGTCTTCTGCCATGTCGCGCACGCGGGCGGTGGCAAAGCCCTGCTCGTTGGTCGTAAGCTCGACGAAAGGCGTCTTCGCGTCGGGCACGCGGGTGGTGACGCGCACCTTCATGCCCGGCACGACTTGCGAGGTGGACGGGTCGATCGCCAGCACCGCGATCTCGTCGCGCGCAAGCATGACCACGGCAAAGGACTGCTTGCCCGCCTCGTCGGCGTAGGCCAAGACGAGGCCCGAGTTCGTGTGCGTGGCGCCCAGAAACGTGAGCGCGCCCGCGGCCGATCCGAAAAGGAACGCGCGCCGCGAGATGGCGGGTAGTCCGGTCTTTACCATGAGATATCCCCTTTGCCGTATCGTGCGGTCTTTCCGTGTACGACTTGCTCCGCAAACGAGTATACCCGCGCGAGGAGCAAAGGCCTGTTACATATTGCGCAAATCAGGCGGCGGCGCGCGGGCATGGCGGGCGCGGGAAGCGCAGACATGGCGGGTGGCAGGCACGGCGGGCACGGGTACGACGGACGTAAAGAACGTGGCGGACGCGGGCATGGCAGCCGACAGGCACAACGGACACGGCGAAAAACGGGGCAGCCCGGCCGCCGGCGCGACCGCCTAAATGACGGGTCTGGAGCTATTCCCCCAGTTCACCACCGATAATCTCCTCGTACTTCTTCTTCAGCGTATACGCATCCGGCAACCTCGAGATTCTGCTATGAATCAGCCGGTCGAACAGCTCGACTTTCCCGGAGACGCGCTCGATACCGCCGGCCTCCTCGACAAGCTGCTTGAACGTGATGAAGCGGAACGTAAACGGCACGCCGCCTATCGTCTCCTCGTGCCCGTCCTTGTACGCATCGAGGCGCGAGGTGTCGTGTGCCACATAGACAATCTCGACGTTTCTATCATACTTCCCGTCACGGTCCTTTGCATCCCGTTCAAAGTACGCGACCGTTGCCGCAAGGGAATGCACGTGGTCGGTGACATACTCGTCACGCAGGCCTCCTCCATGCGCTTCATAGGCGCACATGTCAACCTTGTTCCGAAGGTCTAAGAACTCGACATCTCCGAACTTGTGCCCGGAGGCATTCGACTCGTTGACGGACGACCCGAGGCCGGTGATGTGCCAGTCGTCGTCCCCGTGCTTGCAGTAGGTCAGGA
>CAVFDV010000102.1:0-6316 GCA_963621315.1 Oscillibacter sp. MSJ-31 | reverse complement strand
GCGCCGCGCGGGCCTGACGGTGGTCAAGCGCGACGCGCAGACCGGCGAGCCGGCGGCGCAGGGCGGCGCGGCGCTCGAAGGCGCCGAGTTCGCCGTGAGAAACGTCTCCGGCAAGGCGGTGGAGGCCCATCTCGACGGCAAGCGCGACGGCAGCACCGCAAAGGTGACGGCGCAGCCGGGCAAGGACATAGAAGGGCTCGTGCTCTCCACTAACGCCGATGGCGTGGCCACCACCGACGCCGACGGCGACGGCGTGGACTACACGCTGCCCTACGGCACCTACGAGCTGCGCGAAATCTCCGCGCCGGAAGGCTACATGCTCTCCGACGAGAAAATCACCATCTCCGTGCACCCGGACGAGGGCGAGGACGGCAAGGTCTACGGCTCCGAGATCTCCTGGTCGGCAGACGGGGGCTGGGACACGGCGGCGGCCAAGTGGTCCGCCGACGGCCTCGCCTTCTCCGACCGCGTGAAGCGCGGCGACCTCTCGTTTTCCAAGAAGAACGGCCAAAACGGCAGGAAGATGTCCGGCGTGCCCTTCCTGATAGTCTCCAAGTCCACCGGCGAGGCGCACGTGGCCGTGACCGACGAGAACGGCACGTTCTCCTCGGCGGCGTCGTGGAACCCCCACACGCAAAAGACCAACGCCAACGACGCGGCGGTGAAGGGCCGCGCCGCGGGGCAGAGCCTGTCGGACTACTACAAGAACTACCCCGACGTCTCCAAGTGGGAAATCGATGTGGCCGCCTTCGACGAGGAGGCCGGCATGTGGTTCGGCACGAACGCCTTCGGCACCGTGTGCGCCGCAGACGACGCCTACGGCGCGCTGCCCTACGACACCGAGCGCTTCCAGGACGGCGGCTACCTGCTGCTGGAGCTTCCCTGCGAGGCCAACGAGGACATGCTGCCCGTGGAGACGTCCTTCAACATCAGCCGCGACGGCTACGCGATCGACTACGGCACGGTGGACGACAACTACCTCCTGATCGCGACGACGGCGCTCTACAACGGCATCGAGGACGCGCACGACGGCAAAGCCGTCGAGAACTGCACCATCGTGGACACGGTGGCTTTCGAGGGCTTCACGCCCGGCGAGTCCTACAGGCTCTCCGGCGCGCTCGTGGACAGCGAGACGGGCGAGCCGGTGAAGGGCGCCGACGGCGCCGCGGTCGTCTCCGAAAAGGAGTTCACCGCCGAGGCGCCCCACGGCGAGAAGAGGGTGGAGTTCACATTCGACGCAAGGCCCTACGAGGGGCGCTCCGTCACCGTGCTCGAATACGCCTACGACAAGGCCGGCGCGCTGGTCTGCCAGCACGCCGACATCGACGACGCGGGCCAGACCGTCTCCTTCCCCAAGATCGGCACGACGGCCAAGGACGCTGTGACGGGCGGAAACGACCAGGGCAGCTCGGCTGCCGGGACCGTGAGGCTCGTGGACACCGTGGCCTACGAGAACCTGGCGCCCGGCAGCGCTTACAAGGCGACCGGCACGCTCTACGACAAGGCCACCGGCGAGGCGCTGACCGGCGCCGACGGCAAGCCCGTGACGGCGAGCGCCGAGTTCACGCCCGAGGAGGCGTGCGGCACCGTGGAGGTGGCCTTCGAGTTCGACTCGTTGTATGCGGAGGGAAAGACGGTCGTTGCCTTCGAGAGCCTTTCGCGCGCCGGGCGCGAGCTGGCCGTGCACGCCGACATCGACGACCGCGCGCAGTCCGTGCCCTACCCGAAGGTCTCCACGACGGCCGGGGACGCGGCGACCGGCGGGCAGGTCGGGCTCGCGTCCGCGCAGTGCGGCCTCGTGGACACCGTGGCCTTCGAGAACCTGCTGCCCGATATGTCCTACACGCTTTTCGGCACGCTGATGGACAAGGAGACCGGCGAGGCGCTTGTGGGCGCCGACGGCAAGGCCGTCACGGCGAGCGCCGAGTTCACGCCGCGCGAGGTCGCAGGCGTGCAGGTGAGGGCCGAGTCCTACACGCGGGAGGGCGAGGACGAAACGTCCGAGGCCGTGGAGGAGGAGCGCGCCTCCGGCACCGTGGACGTGTCCTTCGCGTTTTCCGCCGAAGACGTCGCCGGCAAGACGACCGTCGTCTTCGAGCGCCTGTCGGCAGACGGCATCGACGTCGCCTCGCACGAGGACATAGACGACGAGGGCCAGACGGTGGCCTACCCCAAGGTCGGCACCACGGCGCTAGACGCTGCCACCGGCACCCACGAGGGGCTGGCGGCAGGCACCGTGCGCATCGTGGACACGGTGGCCTACGAGAATCTGACGCCCGGACGGGCCTACAGCCTGGAGGGCACGCTCTACGACAAGGCCACCGGCGAGGCGCTTGTGGGCGCCGACGGAAAGCCCGTCACGGCGTCCGCGGAGTTCACGCCCGAAGCGGCGTCCGGCAGCGCCGAGGTCGAGTTCTCCGTGGACGGCGCGCTTCTGGCGGGAAAGACCGCCGTGGCCTTCGAAGACCTCTACCAGGACGGCGTGCTCGTGGGCGTGCACGCCGACATCGACGACGAGGCCCAGGCGGTGGCCTACCCCAAGATCGGCACCACGGCGGTTGACGCCGCGGACGGCGACCACGAGGTCGACGCCGCCGCCGGCGTGAAGGTCGTGGACACCGTGGCCTACGAGAACCTGGCGCCCGGCAGCGCCTACACGGCCACCGGCACGCTGATGGACAAGGAGACCGGCGAGGCGGTGCAAGGCGCCGACGGCAAGCCCGTCACGGCGTCCGCGGAGTTCACGCCCGAGGAAACTTGCGGCACCGTGGACGTGGCCTTCGAGTTCTCTACGGCAGACCTCGCGGGCAAGACGCTCGTGGCCTTCGAGCGCGTGGCAGACGCCCAGGGCAACGCCGTGGCCGCCCACGAGGACATCGACGACGAGGGCCAGACGGTGAAGGTGGCAAGCCCGGCGCCGCTCGCGGCGGTGGCAAAGGCCGTCTCCAAGACCGGCGACATGCTGCCCCGCGTGCTGCTCTCCGCCCTCATGGCGGCGGCGGCCGCGGCGATCACGGCGGGATGCGCCGGCAGGCACCGCCGCAAGCGCGCCGAGCAGAAGGCCGCCGGGCAGGCGCAGGCCGTGGCCGTCGCCGCAGCCGCGATAAAGGCCGAGGGGGAGCGGCAGCCCGCCGAGGCCGTGCAGGCGGACGCGGAAAGCCCCGCCGAGGAAGACGAGGACTGGGACGTCCTCAGCAAGGAGGAGGCCGACTGGATGGCCGAGCACGCCGAGGAGGAGGGCCTGAAGGCCGCCGAGGAGGAAGAGGCCGAGATCGCCTTGCAGAAAGCCGCGGCGGACGAGAAGAAGACCGCAGAAGCCGCGAAAGCCGCCGGGGAAGACGGCGGCGAGTCGTAAAGCCCTAGAAGACGCCGCATGGGCGGGAAAACCCCGCCCGTGCGGCGCACGTGCCCCGGCACGGGGGCCTTCCAGACCGCACCTCGTCTCTTAAAATAATAGTGCGGTTCGCGTGGGTTGGACCCCTCCCCCTGGAAGGCTCCCGTGCCGGGGCATGCAGGCAGCCCGAAGGGAAGGCGAGGGCATGCCGAAGACGGACTACGCAAAGGTTAAGGAAGGTGTTTGACCACCGTCAGGCCTGCGCGGCGCACCGCCTCGTCGGACGGGTCGAGCTTCGCGTTGAAGACGTCGACCCACAGCCCGCCGCCGCCTATGTCGTCGTCTGTGACGGTGTAGAGCTTCACGTCCGCGTCCACGAGGTAGCCTTGCGGCGCGGACGTCTCCTCGACTGTCAGGGTGCCGAGGGGGATGTAGGGCTTACCGTCGTCCAAGAAGAACCACTCGTCGCCGGAGACTTTGAGCGTGTCGTGGTCGTATCGCAGGTCGAACGTTCCGTCCTCACCGGTCTTCACCACCCAGGTGCGGTCCGCCCTCGCGGGCAGGTTTGCCAGGGTGTGCTCCCCCTTGTATCATCTGAGCGTGAACTCGGCGGATGTATCTGTATTAGAACTCTCGGACTATTTTGCCGTCATCGTTGTATTGCGATCCAAGTGCTTTTCCATCGGCGAATCCGACAAGTTTTGTGCCGCCTTCAACCCAGAAATAAGTGCACCACCACCGGCCGCAACATTCCACGTGCTCGCCGTCGGTCGTGATGAAGTCCACGCCTATTATGGCGTTTGCCCATTGCTCTGCCGATATTTTGCCCGCGTAGAGGAGCTCGTCGACGTGGGCGTCTATTGCATCCATGTGCGCGCCGAGGTTCACATCAAATACTTTGTTGCATCCAAAACATCTGTTCATCCAACGCCGTTCACCGCCTGCGGCAATCGGTGTCTGCTCGTTCCAAAGTTTTAGGGGGGTCAATGCCTCGGAGGACACGGCTTCCGTGCCGCCGAAGATGTAGGACCAGCGCACCAAAGAGGCGACGTTTCCATTCCCGTCCGGCACCGGATTATATATCCGCGCGCGGACGCCGTTTCCCGGGCCGCGCACGTGCGCAGCCCCGTCCTCCTCGTTTTCCTCATATCCTCACCCCCGCGGCCCGCGCGATGGCGCGGCACATCTCCGACGTGGCCTGCGCGGCCTTCGAGCGCGGCGAGAATTCCACAACCGACACGCCCTCCGCGCCCGCCCGCACGAAGGCCTCGGCCTGCGGCAGCCGGCAGATGACGGCGCCGTTGGAGGCGTCGTAGAACCAGTCGAGGAAGTCGCGGCTGGCGTTGAAGCGGTTCCAGCCGTTGAGCACGTAGACCACCGGCACGTCGCCGTGCGCGGCCAGGATACCCCGCATCCGCAGCAGCGGCGCGATGTCGCGCGAGGTGGCGCGCGTGGGCACGACCACCGCGTCCGCAGCCTCCACCCACTCGCCAAGCTCTCCGGCAAGCGCCCCCGGCGTGTCCACGACGGTGCAGTCTCTTCCCTCGCGGGTGGCGTGCAGCGTGCCGCCCTGCCCGTCGAGGTCGGCAAAGCCCGTGTCCAGCCCCGCGCGCTCCAACCAGAAGGCCAGCTCGTCGGCGATAAGGGACTTGCCCACGCCGCCCTTCTGGTTGCATACGAGTATCGTCTTCATTTCCTATATCCTTCCTTGTTTAGATATTTATATATTACATGAAAACATGTTTAATGTAAATGTCTATATATATAGATACTTATGAGTCACGAGCTTTTCCGCTTCCTCTATCGTCATTTCCACCAGCTCCTTTCCAAGAGATTCGATTTCGACGTTCCCGCGCGCGGGGGACGGCCTTGCCGCCCCCCGCATGCGTTCTCAAGCCGCGGCCTAGCCCTCGAAGCAGGCCTTGTGGTGCCGCAGGATCGCCCGTCCGGACTCGGCGTCCACGCCCAGCGAGATGTTGTCGAAGCGCAGCGCGGGCATGCCCTCCACCTGCTTTTTCGCGATGTAGCAAAAGGCGACGGCCTCGGCTAGCGCGCGGGCCTCGGCGGACGTGTCCTCTTCCGGCAGGCCGCCAAACTTTGCCTGCACCTTCGCGAAGCATATGGTGCCGTTTTCCGAGTCCCGGGCGACGAGGTCGACGTGCCCGTGCTCGCAGTCCCAGCCGCGCTCCAGGATCTCGTAGCCCCTGCCCTCCAGGTAACCCTCCGCTACCGCGAGTCCTTTTTGCCCCAGCGCCTTTTCCGTGTTCTCGACCATTTCCATCAACAACCTTTCTTTTTCTCCGGGGGCGCTTTCCTTTTTCCTTGCGCGCCCCTCCTTGTCGATGAGCCGGACCTACGGACGCGCCCCGAGCGGCGCGGGTCAAGGGGAAAGCGGGAAAGCCCGCACGCGCTCCTTGCGGGCGGGCGCGGGTTTTCAAAAGTTTCGGTCTTGGGCCCGGCGCCGCCCTTCGGCGCCGAAGGCCCGGAAAGTTTTGAAAAGCCTTCCCGCGGCCCTTGACCCCAGCGCCGCGGGCGCGTCAAGTTGAACGGCTCTAGACAAGGGGGAGGCGCGACAAGGCGCAAAGGGAAGCCTCCGGATTTCCGCAAAACGTGGAAAGGCCCTAACGCCCGCGAGACCGCGAGCGCGCACTGTTGCCGCTGCGGCTGCCCCAGGAAGTCGCCCCGCCGTCGTCGCGCCCGCCGCTTCTCTCGGCTTGCAAAATCGCCTTGTGGCGCCCGCGCATGACGGGCGTGGCGGCTTTCAGCTCCTCGGGGCTCAAGGGCTTGAAGCGCCCCAGCTTCTTGCGTCCACTGCGGCGCAGCTCAACCGTCCGCGCCGTCCTCCTGTCGACTTTCTCCTTGCTTTCATGGCCGTATTCCCACATGCCGAGATGCGCGGCGGCGGCCATGACCTTGTCGCGTCTGGCGTCTTCCTCTCTCGTGCACTCGTCGCGTTTCTGCGGGTCCTTTATCCAGTGCAGC
>CAVFDV010000101.1:0-6319 GCA_963621315.1 Oscillibacter sp. MSJ-31 | reverse complement strand
CATCGGCGCCCTCACCGGCATCCTCGCCGGCGTGCTCGTTGGCATCGGCGCCCTCACCGGCATCCTCGCCGGCGTGCTCGTCGGCATCGGCGCCCGCATCAGGGTCCCCCTCGGCGTCCCCGCCGTCGCCTTCGCCCGTATCCGGCAACTCCACATCGACTTTTTCCGTCATGGCCTCCCCGATGATCTCGGCCATGGCCTGCGGGTCGTCTTCGCGCACATCCTCGCCGCGGTCGACCTCCTCGACCTCGATCTCGCCGTCCGCGCCCGTCACGCGCACATAGCGCTCCTGCTGCGCGCGCTGGTCGTCGTCGAGTGCCTCGTCGGCGGCGTCGGCAAGCGGGCTTGCGCCCGAGAGCCTCTCGCGGATGAACGCGCGGCTCTCCTCGTCGGGGGCGAAGTCCTCCAGCGGCGGCAGGTCCTTGATGCTCTTCAGGCCGAACTTCTCCAAAAACGCCGCCGTCGTGCCGTAGAGGATGGGGCTGCCGGGCGTGTTGTCGCGGCCGGCCTCGCGCACGAGCCCTTTTTCCACGAGCGACGCGATCACGCCGTCGGAATTCACGCCGCGCACGGCGTTCACCCCGTTTTTCGCCACGGGCTGGTGGTACGCGATCACGGCCAAGGCCTCGAGCGCCGCTTGCGAGAGCTTGCGCGTGTCCCACGACAGCACGTAGCGCTCGATCAGCTCGTGGTGCGCGGGGTGCGAGTAGAAGCGCCATCCGCCGGCAACCTCGCGCAATTGCATGCCGCGGTTTTGCTCGGCGTACTCGTCGCGCAACGCCTGCAAGACCTCGTCGGCCAGGCTGGGCGTGATTTCCATGACGGCGGCGAGCTTGCCCGCGCTCACCGGCTCGTCGGATACGAACAACAGCGCCTCGGCCGCGCTCATCAGCTCGGCAAGCTCCTCATCGCGTTGCTGGGTCATCTGCGCTCCCCTTCTCCTCGCGCGCCTGCCTCTTCACCATCCGGCGCGTCCGCCGCGTTTTCTGCACTAGTCTCCGCCGCATCTTCCGCTCCGCCTGCTGCCTCGTCGCCTTCCACCGCGCCCGCACCGTCCGCGCCGCCGTCGCCTTCACCGTCCTCCTCGAGCCCGGCCAGGCTCGGGTCTTCGGGCATACCCCAATCCGGCACGGAGAAGTCCACGACCTCGGGGGCGTCGTCTTCCATGTGCAAGGCGATGTCGCCGAAGGTGTCGTCTTGGGCGATCGACACCACGCCGCGCTTGTACAGCTCGAGCACGGCCAGAAAAGTGACCACGACCAGCTCGGGCGTGGGCGCCTTGCCCACAAGCTGCGAGAACGTGCGGTCCTTGCGCCGGCGCATCGTGCGGTATATGCCCTCGACGTGCTTTTCCATGGAGATGGGCACGGCGGCGATATGCTCGGCTTCGAGCAGGAAGGTATCGCGCCGCGAGGCGATGTCGGCGCAGATCACGGCCAGACCGTGCAAGGTCATGCCCTCGAGGTAGTCGGGCACGAGGCCTGAAAACCGCGGCTCGAGCGCGGCATGCCGCGGGTGCATGTGGCCCTCGTTTTCCATGCGCGCCCCCAGCGCGGCCGCGCAGCTCTTGAACTGCTTGTAGACGACGAGGCGCTCGACGAGTATGTCGCGTGCCTGCTCGGGCGTGAGGTCGTCGAACTCGTCGTCGATTTCCGGCTCGGGGGCTTGCGCCGGGATCAGCGAGGACGCCTTCATCTGCAGCAAGGTGGCCGCCACGACGAGAAAGTCGCTGGCCACGTCGAGATCCAGGTCGCGCATGCGGTCGATCTCGGCCAGGTACTGGTCGGCGATGTCGGCGATCGAGATGGCGGAGATGTCGACCTTTTGGCGCGAGACGAGATGCAGCAGCAGGTCGAACGGGCCTTCAAACGCCTCGATCTTCACCCGATACGACATGCGCGCCTCCCTTCCCGTCTTTGCGTCTTCTCGTTTACGCGCGCATGCAGCGCCCGCGTTTTCCCGTCTGCCCGCGCATGCGATGCCCGCGCGCAGGCAAGCGCCCGCACGCCGCATCCGGACGTGCGCAACCTGCCCATTGTAGCCGATGCACCCGAAAGCGCCGCGCGCGCCTCACGGCAAGATGAGGTTTGCCAAGTTGCCCGCAGTGAGCTGCAGGTACCATCCGATCACGTCGAAGTGGATGAAGTAGGGCACGACCAGGATGAGCAGGATGAGGATGAACATGCTGTAGTGCTGGACCTTGTAGTAGGTGCGCAGCGCCGAGTCGGACAACAGCGGCGCGATGATCGACGAGCCGTCCAGCGGCGGCAGGGGGATCAGGTTGAAGAAGGCCAGCGCGAGGTTGATCTGGACGAAGTAGACGCCGAAGTACCAGGTGTAGAGGCCGGCGTCGGGCGCGACCAGGTAGAGGTAGTTGCCGCCCCAGGCGATGGCGGCGCCGACGAGCGCCATGAGGATGTTGCTCGCAGGACCGGCCAGCCCCACGAGCAGCTCGCCTTTGCGTATGTCCTTGAAGTAGCGCGGGTTGTAGGGCACGGGCTTGGCGTAGCCGAAGATCATGCCGCCCGCGCCCAAGGCCGACAGCGCGATGAGTATGCCGGGCAAGACGACGGTGCCGAAGGGGTCGATGTGGGCCAGCGGGTTCAAAGTCAGGCGGCCGGCGTTTTTAGCCGTGGGGTCGCCCAGCTTGTGGGCCATGAAACCGTGCGCGCACTCGTGCAAGACGATGGCCGGCACGAACGCCACGACCATGAGCGCGATCTGGATGGCCTGTTGCAAGATGCTGCCCGTCATCAGACGCTCACCCCCGCTTCCTTCAGCTCGACCTCCACCTTCGCGGACAGCTCGAGCCATTCTTCCTCGTCGCGCGCCATGCGCGCCTTCAACTCGTTGTACTCGGACAAGGCCGCGTCGAAGCGCTCGCGGTCGGCGTAGAGGCTCTCGTCGGCCATCATCTCGACCAGCTCGGCGTTGCGGGCCTCGTCTGCCGGCATGCGCGCCTCCAGCTCGGCCAGGCGCGCGCGCTCGCCTTTGAGCTTGCGGTAGACCGCGTTGCGCGCCTCGGCCTCGGCGCGTTTTTGCTCGCGGGTCTTGGGCGCCGAGCCTTTCGTGGCCGCCCCGGCGTTGGCCTCGCGGCGCCCCTTCTTGTTCACGGGGATGCCCGCGCCGAATGCGGCGGCGCCACCGGCACCTGCGCCGGCTCCTGCGCTTGCACCCGCCCCGCGCGCGTCCGCAGCGTCCGCAGCGCCGCCGGCGTCTCCCCTTTCACCAGACGCAGCGGCACCCCCGCCTGCCGCATCCGGGTTCAGGCTCGTGTCGCGGCGCGAGAGGCGCCGGTTGGCCTCCTCGGACGTCATCGTCGAGTTGCCGGAGATGTCGGTGCGCCCGGACTTGTAGAGGAAGTAGTCGTAGTCGCCCTGGTAGTCGGTCAGCGTGCCGTCCTCGATGTAGAGCACGCGGTCGGCGACGGCGCGTATCAGGTGCTCGTCGTGGCTGATCAAGACGATCGTGCCCTCGAAGCCCTTCAACGCCTGCTCCAGCACGTCCACGCTCGATATGTCCAAGTGGTTCGTCGGCTCGTCCAGGCACAAAAGCGGCGTGGGCTGCACGAGCATCTTGGCCAGCGCAAGGCGCGCCTTCTCGCCGCCGGAGAGCACCGAGACCTTCTTGTCCACGTCGTCGCCGTGGAAAAGGAACGCGCCGAGCAGGCTTTGGACCTGGGTGCGCGTCCAGCCGGGAGCCGCGGCGTCCAGCTCGGCAAACACGGTCTTCTTCAAGTCGAGCTCTTCGAGCTGGTGCTGGGCGAAATAGCTCACGTGCACGTGCGTGCCGTTCACGAGCCGCCCGCCCGTGGGGCGCTCGACGCCTGCCACCATCTTCAGCAGCGTCGACTTGCCCGAGCCGTTAGGCCCTACGAGCGCGACCTTCTCGCCGCGCCAGATGTTCAGGTCCAGCCCGTCGTAGACCGTCTTGTCGCCGTAGGACTTCACCACGCCCTCCAGGTGCATGACGCACTCGCCTGTGCGCTTGGGCTGGGGGAAGGTGAAGTGGACGGGCTTTTTCTCGTCGGGGATGACGATGCGCTCGATGCGCGCGAGCTTCTTCACCCTGTCCTGGACCTGCTTGGCCTTGGTCGCCTTGTAGCGGAACTTCTCGACGAAGGCCTCCATGTGGGCGATTTCCTTGTCCTGGGCCTCCTTCATGGCGACGAGCTGCGCGCGGCGCTCTGCCCGCTGGCGCAAAAAGGCGTCGTAGTTGCCGGTGAAGATGTCGAGCTTTCCGTTGGCGATCTCGGCCACGTGGTCGACGATGGCGTTCATGAAGGCGCGGTCGTGGCTGACCACGAGCACGGCGCCGCGGTAGCTTTTGAGGAAGTTCTCCAGCCAGCGCACGCTCTCCAGGTCGAGGTGGTTGGTCGGCTCGTCGAGCAGCAGCAGGTCCGGCTCGCGCAAGAGCAGCTTGGCCAGCGAGATGCGCATCTGCCAGCCGCCCGAGAACTCGCCGGTGGAGCGCGCCATGTCCGCCTCGTGGAAGCCCAGGCCGAAGAGCACGCGGTGCGCCTGGCTTTCGATGTTGTAGCCGTCGCGGGCCTCGAAGCGCGTGCGCACGGCGCCGTACTCGTCGAGCAACGCCGGCGCGCTCTTCTCGTCGGCGCTCTCCAGGGCGGCCTCGAGGGCGGCCAGGCGCTCGCCCATAGCCGCGACGTCGGCCACCGAGGTCATGACCTCCTCGAGCACGCTGCGCCCGTCCATCTCGATGGACTCCTGCTCCAGATAGCCCGGCTTGACGTTTCGGGCGAAGGTGACAAGCCCGGCGTCCGGCGCGTCGAGGCCGGCGATGATGTTCATCATGGTCGTCTTGCCCGCGCCGTTAGGGCCTACGAGCGCGAAGCGGTCGCGGTCCTCGATGCGCAACGAGGCCTCGGAGAAGAGGGTGCGCGCGCCGTAGGTTTTCGAGATTTTATCGACGTTCAAAATCATGCGCACCATGGTACACGAGGCGCACGCCCCCGCGCGGGGCGCGCCCCATCGTCACAGATTCGGCAAAGAGGGTAAAGAGGGCGGCGGCGCACGGGGCACGGGGCGCAAGCCGCACGGGGCACGAGACAACGAGCCGCACGGGACGCCGGGGACAAGCGCGCAAGGGACGCCGCCGACAAACACCGCAAGGGGGCAAGATGTCATCCGACGATGCGGCCGCCCCCGAGCACGAGCGCATCGGAATAGAAGACGCAATCGCCGCCCGGCTCGATGCCGCGGCGCGGTTCGGAAAAGCTGACGAGCACGCGACCCGGGCCGGCAAAACTCAATTGCGCGGGCACCGGCTTTGCATCCCGCGAGGTCTTGGCCTTGCACGAGCGCACCTGCCCGGGCTTGCGCACGGGCGGCTCGACGCTTGTCCAAACCACGTCGTCTACAAGGCAGCTCTCCGTCGCGGCCAGGGCGGCAGGACCTACGTAGAGCGTATGCGAGGCCGCGTCTTTGGCCGCCACGAACAGCGGCTCGCCGCCGGATTTCGGCGCATCGGAAAATTTCCCGCCGCCCCTGTAGCGCAAAAGCCCTTCATGCCGCATCCCGGGCGCGTCTTTGGCCCCCAAGACGACGACCGGTCCTGGCGCGTCCTCGACGCCGGCCTTTTCGCGCGCCCACTCCCAGGCGGGCTTGCCATCGAGAAAGAACGGGTCGTAGTCGTCGAGCAGGGGGGCAAGCGGCAGCAGCCCCTCGCGCATGGCCATCTGGCGGGCGACGGGTTTTGCCGTCATGTGCAGGGGAAAGCGCAAGTGCGCAAGCGCGTCTTGGCCTAGCCTGTACAGGTAGTGGCTTTCATCGTGAAAGACGTCGGCGGCGCGCACGAGCCGCTGCGGCAAAAGGCCTGCGCCGTCCGGCACCGGCGCATCCGCCCCATGCTCTATTCCCGCGTAATGGCCCGTGGCCACCCCGTCGCAGCCCAGGCGCTGCGCCTGCTCGAAGAGGGCGGGCACGAGCAGAGGAGCGGTCCACAGCATGTAGGGGTCGGCCACGCGCCCCGCGCGCAACGCCCGGACGAAGGACCTGAGGACCTGGCGCGCGAAACGCCCGCGCTCGTCGGACACCACGTGCTCGATGCCGAGCTTTCCGCATATCTCGCGCGCGGCCTCCACGCGCGCCGTCTCGCGCGCGCAAGGGTATAGCAAAAGCGTGGCGCCCACGACGTCGTGGCCGTCACGCTGCAAAAGGCGGGCGGCCATCGACGAATCGACGCCGCCCGTCATTCCCACGAGGAGCCGGCTCAAGAGCTGCTCCCCGCCCGTTTCCTATTCGGCGTCCGCAGCGGGCGCGTCCTGCGCGTCCTGCTCGGCCTCGGCGGGCGCCTCCTCGGC
>CAVFDV010000100.1:0-6356 GCA_963621315.1 Oscillibacter sp. MSJ-31 | reverse complement strand
ATACAGGCCCACGACGACGCCGTGAAGGCCGCGCGCGACGCCAACCAGGGCGGCTATTCCTACAAGATGACCAACGGCAGCTCGTATGCCTTCATCTACCAGGGCGACGACGCGACGAGGGGCACGGAGACGACCTCCTTGAGCAGCACGCGCATCACGACGGTCTTCATCGACTCGTTTTTCACGGACCTCGCGGCCCGAACGGTCGTGGCCAACCGCCATACGGGATCGGCGACGCTTTTCGGCGACGGCCAGACGCTCGACGTCTCCGGAGTGGGGCTGTCGGTGGCCTCGTCGGGTTTCGCCCTCATGGACTACTATCTCCAAAACGCCGGCGTGGTGAACAACGCCTACAACCGCGCGGCCCCGCAGGAGGCCCCCTACGTCATCGCCGCAGGCGACGTGGGCGAGAAGCTGCTGGGCGGCACGCAGACCGCGCAACGCGACGTGCCCTCGGCGCTGTGGTACAGCCCGACGGGCAAGGACGCGGACTTCATCACGGTAGGCGACAGCACCTTCCCGTCCGTCGTCTGCCGCGACGCGGCCACGGCCAAGGGCATCGCCGCCTCGCGCGACACGGCAAACGGCTTCTACAACGTCGGGCAGCACTACACGGCCGTCGTCATGCCCGAAGGCCTTGCCGGCAGCTGGGCAGACGGCACCATCGAGAGCTTTCTGGCCGCCCCGTGGGCGTTGGGCTATCTGTGCGGCAGCGCCGGCACGTCCAACCAGCCTGCCGTCGACGCCATGGTCTCGGACTTCTACACGAGTTTCTACCGCTGCGGCGACGGGCTGTCCGCCCTGAAGGCGCACGGGTATGCGCAGGAGTATTGAAGAAAGCATCGCAAGAGCCGACCCCCGGGCGCCCTCGAAGACGAGAGGAGATGGTGAAGACGCGTTGGCGACGCCCGGTGTTCGTATAGGAACCTGAAAGACCAACCTTTGCTTGCATGGAGGATATGCGATGAAGCAAAAAGCACACATTGGAAAGAAGGCCACGGCCATCGCCACGGCGGGCGCGTTTCTCGTCGCGATGGGCGTGCCCCAGATAGGCGGCCTTTCCGCGGCCTCGGCGGCCAGCATGAGCGCCGACGGCTACGTGACGGCGGCCGCGAGCCGCGCGGCCCAGCCCGCCCCCGAGATCTTGGGCCTGTCCGGCGTCGAGGAGACGGGCGCCGACACGGGCGCGGCGGCCTACGGGAAGCAGGAATGGGACAACCCCAAGTACTACATCATGGGCGACGCCACCTACAACACCAGCCCCAACCCCTACATGGTCAACGCCGTGTCCGTGGTGAGCAAGACCGACCCGAACGCCAAGCCGACGATCGTGCAAAACACCTCGCGCGCCGGCGGCGGACGCGGGCCTATGGGCGCCCTTGCCACCTACAGCACGGACACGACCGACGACGCGGTGTGGAACATGAAGCCCGATGTGGTCGTCGGCATCGGCACCGCGCAGGGCAACGCCGACTACACAAGCGAAGCCTACGCCGGCGCCGCCGCCCAGGCCAACGGCTGGGCCAGCTACAGCCCCATCGGCGTCGAGTACTTGACGGCCACGAACGCCAACATCATCAAGGAGATGTACGAGCTGGCCGAGGCCGGCGACAAGGTGGTCGCCGATAGCAGCAACACGAAGAAGCTGCGCTACGGCTCGGCGGTGGAGATCGCCAAGAACTTCGAGCGCTACATCGTCGGCACCCAGGGCTATATCCTGAAGGCCATCAACGCCGGCACCGTCTCCAAGAAGACGGTCGCCGCCGTGTCGAGCTACGACGAGGCGTCCCAGACCTTCACCTTGCTGCAATCCGGTGTGGCCGAGGGCACCGCGTCCTCGAACAAGCTGCTCGAGGCATGCGAGCAGGTCTCGGACAACCTGATCGACAAGCTGGGCAAGGAGACGGCCACCGCCGAAGAGCTCGCGCAGGCCGACGCCATCGTCATCGGCGGCCAAAGCGGCGGCGCGGGCGAGGCTTTGACCGACCCGAACGCGATCGTGGCCAAGATGGACGCGTCGCTTGTGAAGAAGACCTACTACGTGGACAGCGAGAAGGCCAACCCCGGCTCCATGTACGGCGTCGTCATGAACTCCGTGGAAAACACCCAAAACATCGGGCGCGTGCTGGGCTTCGTCTACCCCGAGGTCGTCGACCAGGACGACTGGATGTGCTACTACTACGACAAGTTCTACCACATCAAGTCCGACAAGCTGGCCGAGGTCATCGACAAGGCCATGGACGGCGTGCGCAACTACGACGCCACCGACGCGGCCAGCTACATGACCTGGACCGAGGCCGACGCGAGCACCTACAGCGCCGATGCCGTCCAGGCAAAGATCCAGGAGGGCGTGAGCTACCTGAAGGGCTTCGATGCCGAGCAGCTGAACGCGTCGCTCGTCCCCAGCTCGTACCTGTCCGGCGATGCGGCCGGCACGCTCGACATCTCGAAGGCAAACGTCGTCTTGGACAAGACGAGCTACAACGCCGACGGCACGGCCAAGACGCCTGCCATCAGCTCGGCCACGCTGCCCTGCGGCATCGCGCTCAGGGCTTCCAACTACACGGTTTCGTACACGGACAACACGGCAGTGGGCACCGCGACCGCGACCATCACGGGCCAGGGCAACTACACCGGCACGGTCAGGGCCACCTTCGCCATCAAGGAGCCGGCTGGCGAGAAGGCCTGGAAGCGCCTTGCGGGCAACACGGCCATCGGCACGATGAAGGCCATCGTGAACGAGGGGTGGAAAACGAGTGACTGGGCGATCGTGGCCACCACGGGCGGCTACTACGACGCCTTGTCGGCCAGCGGCCTGGCCGGCTTGCTCGACTGCCCGATCCTCATGACGGCATCGAACAAACTCTCCGACACGACGAAGGCGCTGATCCAGAGCAAGGGAGTGAAGAACGTGATCGTCGTGGGCGGCACCTCCGCAGTCTCGGACAACACGTTCAACCAGATCAAGGCCCTCGGCGTGAGCGTCGAGCGTGTGGCCGGCAACACGGCCATAGGCACCGCGAACGCGATCTACGAGCGCGGCAAGACGGTGAACGGCGGCTGGGGCGGCGACGCCATCGTGGCCACGGCCGGCGGCTACCAGGACGCGCTGTCCATCGCGCCGTACGCCTACGCGAAGAAGGCGCCGATCTTCCTCGCGAGGGGCAGCGCCAAGACGCCCGCCACGCTCACCGACAGCACGCTTGCCAAGCTGCGGGCCGGCGGGTTCACCCGCACCATCATCACGGGCGGCGAGGCCGCCGTGGCCAAGTCGGTGGAGTCCCAGGTGCCGAATTACAAGCGCCTCGGCGGCAACACGGCCTACGGCACCTCGAGGCTGATCGCGGAGTTCTGCATCTCGGAGGGCATGACCGCCGCCCACATGGGCGTGGCCACGGGCAAGAGCTACTACGACGCGCTTGCCGGCGCGGCCCTGTGCGGCAAGATGAACTCCGTCATCATCCTGGCCGACGAGGGGCACTCCGGCAACGTCGCCGGTGTGGTGACCCCGAACAAGAAGCTCCTCGAGGAGGGCTGCTACATCTTCGGCGGCACCTCGGCGGTTTCCGCCAATATGGAAAAGACCATCAAGGCCGCGAGCAAGTAGCGCGTCTTTTCCGGCGTGCACCGCCCGCATCGTGTGGGCAGTGCGTGGGGATAGCCTGAAGCGGGCGCCTGCCGCACTATGCGGCAGGCGCCCGTCTTGTTTCCCGCTCCCTTGCGGCCGTGCGCACGCCCTCTTCCCCGAAGGCCGCGCTTTGCCGTTCACAGCGGGCTTTACCATCTCCATCCATCGAAAACCCGCCGAGATCGCCGTGCGCCGCGACTTCGCCAGGCGCATCTCCTACGGCCTCGGCGGCGTGCAAGTCCCCGCGCGCCCCTAGAGGCCGCAAACTATATTTCGGGGCGTTTCTCTTCAAGCATTTCAGCGACGGCGCGCAAAAGGCCGCTAGCGTTGCACGATGAAGCGGCGGCGCAGCTTGGTCGCGACGACTTCGAGCACCACCGAGACGACGAGGCACATCCACACGATCAGGCCGATCTCGTGGATGTTGAAGTAGTAGTTGCCCGCCAGAAACAGCGAGTAGCCGATGCCGCCCGAGCCCGCCATGCCGGCCACGACGACGGCCGCCACGAAGTTGATCTCGAAGCGGATGAAGGTCCACGACAGCATCTCGTTGACCTTCTCCTTGAACACGCCGTGGACGACCACCTGCCACCACGAGGCGCCCGTCGCGCGCAGCGCCTCGAGCACGCCCGGGCTGACCTCCTCGAAGCTTTCCGAGTAGGCCTTCACGAGATAGCCCACCCCGTGAAAGAGCATGCCTATGACGGCGGCTTCCGGCCCTAGCCCGATGGCGACGGTGAAGATGAGCACCCACAAGATGGTGGGCACCGCGCGGATGATGGACATGACGATCTTGATGGCGTTGCTCGCGAGCTTGTTCGAGAGGTTGCTCGCGGCGGCAAGCCCCAAGACGAGCGCGATGGCCGCCGCGCCCAGGGTGGTGAGCACCGTGAGCGCGAAGGTGACGAACAGCTCGTTTACGAGGGTCGCGTATTGGAAGTGCCCGTCCACGTGCGGCTGCGTGGCCATGGTGGCGAAGTTGGCCAGGCAGTCGCGCAAGGCCTGCCCGAGGTCGACTTTGCCATAGTCCATCTGCACGAAGGTCCCGATGGTCACGACGACGATGGCCGAAAGCACGATGCCCAGCACGAGGTTGTAGCGTTCGCGCACGTGTGTCTTCACCTTGCCCGAGCTGCTTTTCACGAGGCCGTGCGCGTCGGCGGGCGGCTCGAGCAGGCTGCGGCGGATGAAGTTGGACGTGGTCTCGCAGGCGATGACGACGACGATCACGCACACGAGGACAAGGCCTGCCTCGGCGTAGTCGAACTGTTTGTAGAAGAGGTCGAAGACAAAGCCGATGCCCGTGCCCGTGAGCATGCCCACCAGCGTGGCGTCGCGGATATTCGTCTCGATCATGTAGAGCACCCAGCTGACGACCTGCGTGATGCTCATGGGGACGACGGCGCGGCAGACGACCTGCAGATACGAGGCGCCCGTCGCGCGCAGTGCCTCGATGGGGCCGGCCGGCAGCTCGTCTAGGTTTTCCAGAAAGCAGCGCGTGAGAAAGCCGAGGCTTTGCAAGAAGAGGGCGAGGTATCCGGTGAACTCGCTTTGCTTGAAGGAGAAGAGCAGCAAAAACGCCCAGGCGACGATGGGGATGTTGCGAAACACCGAGGCGATCGCGCGCACGAGCAGGGGCACCGGGCCTTTCAGGCCGACCGGGCGCGAGCCGAGTATCGCGAGTATGTAGGCGAGCACCGCCGCCGTGGCCGACGCCGCCACCGAGTCGAGGAAAGTGGAAAACAGCGCGGGCAATATGCGGTTGAGCTTTTGGAAGCTGGCCGCGTCGGGCATGAAGTGGACGGTGAACCACACGAAGCCGGAGATGAGGTCGGCCACCGCCTCCACGAGGTCGAAGCCGACGAACAGCGAGCAGCCCCAGCCCAGCGCAAGGAAAATCGCGACGCCCGCCGCAAGGGCCATGCCCTTCTTGCGGTAGAGGAGCCGTGCGGCTGAAAGGCCCGCCGCGACGCGCGCGCCCTCTCCGCATGCGGCGCCGCGCGCGCCGGCCGCCTTGGCCTGCTCAGGCGCCTTCACGCCTGCTCCTGCGCGCTTGCGTCCTTGCGCGAGTCCATGCCGTAGATCTCGCGTATCGTCGCGGTGTCGAGCGCGTCCGGCGCGCCGTCGAAGCGCACCGTGCCGTCCGCGATTCCGACGATGCGGTCGGAGAACTCGACGGCGAACTCCACCTGGTGCAGGCTCACGAGCGCCGCCACGCCCAGCTCGTCGACCGCCCAGCGCAAATGCTCCATCACCGTGCGCGACGACGCGGGGTCGAGGCTTGCGATGGGTTCGTCTGCGAGGATGAGCAGCGGCTCTTGCACGAGCGCGCGCGCGATGCCGACGCGCTGCTTTTGGCCTCCGGAGAGCTGGTCGACGCGCGTGCACACGTAGTCGCCCAGCCCCACCTGCTCGAGCATCGAGACGGCCTTCTCCTTCTCCTCGTCGGAAAACAGCCCGAGCGCGCCGGCAAGCGAGTTCTTGTAGCCCAGCCGCCCCTGCAAGACGTTTTCGATGGCCGTCGAGCGGCTGACGAGGTTGTAGTGCTGGAAGACCATGCTCACCTTGCGCCGCGCGCGCCTGAGCTTGCCGCCGCGCAATTGCGCCATGTCCTGGCCGTCGAAGACGACGCTTCCCGAGGTGGGGGTGATGAGCTTGTTCACGCAGCGCAGGAAGGTGGACTTGCCCGCGCCCGATTTGCCGATGATGGAGACGAACTGGCCACGCC
>CAVFDV010000099.1:0-6374 GCA_963621315.1 Oscillibacter sp. MSJ-31 | reverse complement strand
GAGAAGTGCCGGGTGGACTACTTCGACTTCTACCTCATCCACAACGTGTGCGAGGTGAACATCGAGCACTACCTCGACGACGGGAAATACGGGACCGTCAGCTACTTCAAGGCGCAACGCGACGCGGGCAAGATATCGCATCTGGGCTTTTCCATCCACGGCACCTTCGACACCTTCAAGTGCTTCATGGACGCCTACGGCGACGACATGGAGTTTTGCCAGATTCAGCTGAACTACGAGGACTGGGAGTTCCAGGACGCGCGCGCAAAGGTCGCCTATTGCAACGAGCGCGGCCTGCCCATCATCGTGATGGAGCCCTTGCGCGGCGGCATCTTGTGCAATCTCTCGGACACGCAGCGCCAAACACTGGACCGGCTGCACGCGGGGCGCTCGGACGCGGAGTGGGCGTTTCGCTGGCTCGAGGGCGTCGAGGGCGTGGCGACGGTGCTGTCCGGCATGAGCGACATGGCGCAGATGAAGGCCAACATCGCCATCTTCGAGAAGCGCGACCCCCTCGACGAGGCGCAGGCCGCGGCCCTGGAGAAGATCGGCTACGAGCTGGCGCACGCGAAGGGGCTTGCCTGCACGGCATGCCGCTATTGCGTCGACCATTGCCCCCAGGGCCTCGACATCCCGCACCTGGTCTATCTCTACAACGAACAGCTCTCGCGCGAGTCCAGCCGCTTCATCACGCCCATGGCCTACAAGGCGCTCGACGACGCGGAAAAGCCGGATGCCTGCATCGCCTGCGGTGCCTGCCACGCGGTATGCCCGCAGCAGCTGGCCATTCCGGAGTTTTTGGCCGAGTTCGCCGCCGCCATGCACAAGGGGGAAAAAGACGGGTAAGGTGTGCGCGCACACGCGCACGGATGCGCGCGCGCATGTGCGCGAGGAAAAGGCACGGCAGACCACACGACACGAGGGGAGCGCACACGGATGCGTGTTCAAGAAGT
The DNA here is from genome assembly GCA_963621315.1 of Oscillibacter sp. MSJ-31. Classification (GTDB taxonomy): domain Bacteria; phylum Actinomycetota; class Coriobacteriia; order Coriobacteriales; family QAMH01; genus CAVAWX01. The sequence continues at coordinate 5,421 of CAVFDV010000099.1, read as the reverse complement.
ACGGAAAGGCTCGCAGATCTCTGAAAACGTCAGATGCCTCATGCAGGCGGTGTTTCCGTCCGAGGAGCTGGTCTCCTACGAGCGCCTGCTCGAGCTGGCCGAGCAAGACGGCGTGTTCTTCCAGGCGTTTTTCGATGAAGACGAGTTCAGCGGGCTTGCCTACTGGATGGCCAAAGACGACCTCGTCTACCTGTTCTACCTCGCGGTCTCGCCCTCGCGCCAGTCCAAGGGCTACGGCACGCAGATCTTGAACAGCCTGAAGCTGCAAAACCCGGGCAAGACCATCGTGCTCGAGGCCGAGTCGGTGCGCGAGCCGTGCGACAACGCCGAGCAGCGCCGCCGCCGCGAGGTCTTCTACGAGCGCAACGGTTTTGCCCTGCTCGATTTCAGAAACGACGACGACGGCCAGATCTACGACGTGATGGCCTGCGGGCGCACCGTGGCCGCCGAGGAGCTTCTGGGGCTCGTGCGCCATTTCGCGCCCGACATCGCCGACCTCATCAAGATCGTGGACTAGGCGCCTGCCCGTGCAAGAGTCAGCAGACGGCGCGCACGCGGGCGGGGCGCAGGCGGCGCACATGGAGATAGCCGAGCAGCAACGGCGGCAGATCGACGCCGACATCGCGCAGATCGCGTGCACGCGCCCGCAGCCGCCCGTCATCGCCATCGTGCCCACGCAGCTGCCCGCCGAGCATCTCTTGCGCGTGAACGACCACTACATCAACGCCATCGTCGTGGCGGGCGGCGTGCCGCTCATCTTGCCCCTCACGCGCGACCCGCGCGTCTACGAGCGCCTTTTCCCCGTGGTAGACGGATTCGTCCTCACGGGCGGCCACGACGTGGACCCAGAGCGCTACGACGCGGACACGACCGGGGCGGGGGCGGACAAGCTCGGCGAGATCACCCCGCTGCGCGACAAGGTCGAAAACCTCATACTCGACTTCGCGTGGAAAGCCGACGTGCCCCTTTTGGGCACCTGCCGCGGCATGCAGACGATGAACGTCTTTTTCGGCGGGAGCCTGTATCTGGACCTGCCCAGCGAGTTTTCCGCCGTCGACCCCCTCACGCGCCGGCCCCTTGCGCATTGGCAGCAGGAAGACCCCGCGCAGACCACGCACTACGTGTCCGTCAAGCGCGGCTCGAAGATCCACAGCGTCTTGAAGGCCGACGCGGTCGCCGTGAACTCCTTTCACCACCAGGGCCTAAGGGAGCTGGGGCGCGGGCTGTCGGCGGTGGCATGGGCAAGCGACGGGTTGGTGGAGGCCGTCGAGGCCGACGAGCGCACCTTCATGCTGGGCGTGCAATGGCACCCCGAGTTCTTCTTCGACGACAAGCACATGGGCAACCTCTTCGCGCTGCTGGTAAACGAGGCGGCCCTCGCGCGCACGAGCGGGCGGCTGGAGGGCGCCTTCGAGCGGGCGGGCCTTGCCGCGCCGGCGGCTTTGTAGGCGCGCTGACGCCGGCCTTCCCGGGCGCCTTTTTCAGGTGCGCTCGAAGACGAGGTAGCGGTTCGCGTGCCCGCTGCGCCCGTCGGCTTGAAAGCTCGCGGCGAGGCGCGCGGCATGCGCGTCTTCGAGCGGGGAGACGAGGCGCTCTATCTCGGCGTCGGAGAAGTGGTGGCAATAGCGCCACGCGCCCGGCGTGCCCTGCCAGCCCAGGATATAGTCGCCTGTCCCAAGCTCGTCTTCGTCTATCTCCAGCTCGGCTGCCGCGCGCGCAGTCGAGGCCCGGGCCTTTTTTCGCGCGTCGTCGTCGTCGGCGAACTGCCACAGCGTGAGCATGGCAAGCCCGCCCGGGCGCACGCTTTTCACGAGGGTCTCCAGCAGGCGCCTTCTCCACAGGAACTGCGGGACATGGTGGAAAAAGCCGAAGCAGACGGCCGCGTCGCATACGGGCGCCTCGAGGGCGTCGAGCAAGGCGCGCTCGGTGTGCAGCGCCTCCACGATGTCGAGATGCCGGTAGGACAGCTCGCCTGCCGCGTCCAGGCCGCGCGCGAGGTCGAAGACGAGGGCGTCGTCTCCATCGACGGCGTTCACGGACATCTCGAGCGCCGGGTGCGCCTCGTGCATGAAGCGCTCGAAGCGCAGGTTGCCGCAGGCGAGGTCCAAAAGCTCGAGGCGCTTGCCGCCCGCGCCTCCGCCTTCCCGCGCACCCGCGCCGCCCGCGCCGCCGCCTCCCCGCGCACCCGCGCCCATGCGGCTTTTCATCATCCCGCTGCTTTTCGTGTCCGCGCCCTCGCTGTCCGCGCCTGCCCCGGCTAGGGAGACGAGCATGTCCGCGCAGCGGTACCAGCCCGCCCACGGCCTTGTGCGCGTCGCGGAAAACGAGGCGGCATGCGCGGCGTAGAAGCGCGTGGTCGCCCGCGTCAGCTGTTGTGCGGTTTGCTTGTCCATGGTGCGCCATTGTAGCGCCGCGCCGCAACGCGCATGCGCGGTGCCGCCCTGCGGGTGCGCCACACCGCGCATGCGCTAAACTACGCCCCATGCTTACGTGGTGGCACTATCTCGTCTCCTTTTGCGCGGCCCTGCTCGCAACGGCGCTGCTCGTGCCCGTCGTGCGCTCCTTTGCCATACGCCACGGCATCGTGGACAAGCCGGGCGGGCGGCGCGTGAACAAGACGGCCGTCCCGCGTATGGGCGGCGTCGCGATGTTTGCCGGGCTGCTTGTCGCCGTCGCGATCGAGTACATCTGCGACGCGGCGGGCATATGGACAGGGCCCATCGTCGCGGCGGGCGCCTTCAACGGCCAGCTCGTGGGCGTGCTCGCCGGCCTTGCCTGCATCACGCTCGTCGGCGTGGCAGACGACGTGCGCTCCCTGCCGCCGTGGCTCAAGCTCGCAGGCCAGGTCCTCGCCGCGTGCATCATCGCCTTCACGGGCACCCTGCTCTCCAACTTCAAGATCCCCTTCACCAACACGGTCATAGGCCTGGGGGTCTGGGCATACCCCATCACCATCGCCTACCTCGTGGCATTCGCCAACATCATCAACCTGATCGACGGCCTCGACGGGCTGGCGGCGGGCATCACGGGCATCTCGGCGCTGTCGTTGTTCGTCCTCACGGTCGGCCTCATGAGAAACGACGCCGCGCTCGTCGCCATCATTCTCGTGGGCATCTGCGTGGGCTTCCTCTTCTACAACTTCAACCCGGCCTCGATCTTCATGGGCGATTCCGGCAGCCTGCTGATCGGCATGATGCTCGGCACGGTCAGCCTGCTGGGCGCCGCGCGCTTCTCGTCGATTACGGCGCTCGCGGTGCCCATCGTCATCGCCGGCGTGCCCGTGATCGACACCTTCTCGGCCATCATCCGCCGCGTGCGCGGCCACCAGCGCATCGACCAGCCCGATACCGGCCATATCCACCACCGGCTGCTGCGGCGCGGCTTCACGCAGCGCAAGGCGGTGCTCGTCATCTACGCGTGGACGGCCGTCCTGTGCATCGGCGCGACGCTTCTGTGGAACACCGCCGGCGTGTTGAAATACGCGCTGCTTTTCGTGCTGCTCGTCGCCTCGGCCTTCATCATCCACTACCTGGGGCTGTTCGGCCCGGTCTTGCAGCACACGAAACCCGACGGCCCGGGCGCGGACGCGGGCGCGGGCGCAGGTGCAGCAGGTGAAAACGGCGAGGGCGGCGCGGGCGGTGAGAGCGGCGAAAGCGGCGAGGGCGGCGAGAGCGGCGAAAGCGGCGAGGGCGGTGAAAGCGGTGAAGGCGGGCCCGGCGAGCGCCGCGCCGCAAACGCGGACGCCGGAAGCGCCGAAAGCGGCAAGGGCGGCACGTGCGGCGCGGGGGCAGGCGCCCGGGGCGCCCGAGACGGCGGCCCGGCGGCAGGCGCCCGAGACGGCGGCGCCGGACAGACCGCGCGCCCGGATGCGCCGGGGGTGGACGGGCGGTGAGCGCAGACCTCCCCGGCATACGCGAGCAATTGCGCGCGGTGCCGGAAAAACCCGGCTGCTATCTGTGGAAAGACGCCGACGGCGCCATCCTCTACGTGGGCAAGGCGGTGAACCTGCGCGCGCGCATGTCGCAATACGTGAACGGCTCCGACGAGCGCGCGAAGATCCCCCTGATGATGGAGCAGGTCGCAAGCTTCGACTACGTCGTCGTCGACAACGAGACCGAGTCGCTTGTCTTGGAGAAGAACCTCATCCAGCAGCACCACCCGCCCTTCAACGTGGACTACCGCGACAACAAGAGCTACCCCTACATCGCCCTCACGAAAGGCGACGTCTACCCGGCCATCAAGTACACGCGCGAGAAGCACCGCAAGGACACGCGCTACTTCGGCCCCTACACCGACGCCCGCGCCGCGCGCGAGACCGTCGAGGCCTTGCGCCGCATCGTGCCCCTGTGCCGCACGAGCTGCGACCGCTACCGCGCCACGAGGCGAAAGCTCGCCGCCGGGCATGCGCCCTCCGAAGACGACAAGGCCTGCTTCGACTACCACATAGGGCACGGCCTGGGCCCGTGCTGCGGCGCCATCACCCCTGAGGACTACGCGCCCTACGTCGAGCGCGCCGAGCGCTTCTTGTCGGGCAAGCGCGCCGAGTTCGTCTCCGAGCTGGCCGCCGAGATGGACGCCGCCGCCGCCGAGCTCGACTTCGAGCGGGCCGCGCGCATACGCGACAGGCTGCAGGCGGTGCAGGTCTTGCGCGAGAAGCAAAAGGCCGTGCTCGAGACGGCGATCGACGCCGACGTCGTGGGCTTTTTCCGCGAGGAGACCATCGGCGCGGCGCACGTGTTCGTGGTGCGCGAGGGGCGCGTGATCGTCTCCAACGACTTCATCTTGGACAAGGGGCTCGACGTGGACGGCGACGAGTTCGCCGGGCAGTTCCTCACCCGCTACTACGGCTCCACCGACGAGCTGCCCCACGAGGTGGTCCTTGCCGAGGCGCTGCCCGACGACGTGGCGCGCCCGCTGGAAAGCTGGCTGACCGGGCGCCTTGCCTCGCCCCACGGCGCCCGCGTGCACGTGACGGTGCCCAAGCGCGGCGCCCGCCACGAGCTCTTGCGCCTGGCCGAGACCAACGCGCGCCATGCCCTCATGCGCTTCAAGGCGCGCACCCGCTACGACGAGGAGCGCATCGACCGCGCCTTGCTCCAGCTCGAAAGCGCGCTCGCCTTGCCCGCGCCGCCCATGCGCATCGAGTGCTTCGACATCTCGACCATCCACGGCAACTACTCGGTGGCCAGCATGGTCGTCTTCACGGCGGGACGCCCGGACAAGTCGCAGTACCGCCGCTTCAAGATCCGGCGCGATTTCGACGAGGCCAACGACTTCGAGATGATGGGGGAGGTGCTGGGCAGGCGCTATGCCCCCGAGCGCATGGCCGACGGGCGTTTCGGCGCGCGCCCCGACCTGCTCATACTCGACGGCGGCAAGCCGCAGCTGACCGCCGCCCTGCGCCAGCTCGAGGCCCTGGGG
>CAVFDV010000098.1:5513-6446 GCA_963621315.1 Oscillibacter sp. MSJ-31 | reverse complement strand
CCGCCGACGGCGAGAACTTCGAGTGGACCGACATGTACGACGAGTTCGCCAAGACGGCCGAGGAAGAGGGCTTTGCCGAGATCGCGGCGAAGTTCAAGGCCGTGGGCGCCATCGAGAAGCACCACGAGGAGCGTTACCGTAAGCTCATCGCGCGCCTGGGCGAGGGCACGGTCTTTTCGGCTGACGGCGACGCCATGTGGATCTGCCGCAATTGCGGGCATGTCTACATCGGCAAGGAGGCGCCCGAGCTGTGCCCGGTGTGCGCGCATCCCCGCGCCTATTTCGAGCGTTTGGCCGACAACTACTAAGAGGTGGGCGACCCGTCTGCATCCAAAGCCCCGCGCGTGCTCGTCGCAGGCGGCGGGCGCGCCGGCTCGCTTGCAGCCGAGGTGGCCGCCGCCTTCGCGTGCGAGGGGGCGGCCCTTGCGGTGACGGCGCGCTCGAAGGGACTGCTCCAGACGCCGCGTGCGTTCGAGGAGGCCGGCGCCGCGCATGCGCTCGGCATCGTGGCCGATGCGGGCGATGCGTCTGCGGTCGCTCGCTGCGTGCAAGAGGCCGAGGAGAAGCTGGGCGGGCTTGACGCGCTCGTGGTGGCGGGCATGGCCTCGCCTGCCGGGGTGCCGCTTTCGCGCTTGAAGGCATCCCAGCTCGAATGCGCGTGGCGCACAGGCCCTGCCGCCGCTTTCAACTGGCTGTCCGCCGCGCATGACGCGCTTTCGCGCGCGAAAGGGCGCGCCGTCGTGTGCCTGCCGTCTGCGGAATGCGCGGCCCGCGCGGGTGCTGCCGTCTTGTGCGCATGCGCGGCCACACGCGCGCTGTGCGAGGGTGCGCGCGCCGAGTGGGCAGACGAGGGCATCGCCTGCGACGTGCTCGACGCGTGCGCCGAGACCCCGGCGCTCGCGCGCCTGGCAGCCGGGGAAGAGGAGGCTTTCG
>CAVFDV010000098.1:0-5503 GCA_963621315.1 Oscillibacter sp. MSJ-31 | reverse complement strand
TTCGCCGAGTTTTCCTCCCGCTGCGGCGCGCCCCTCGAGAAAGCCGGCGATTTCGCGCGCCGCGTCGCCGCCCTCGTGTGCTGAGAGCCGGTTGTGTCCGCGCGCGCCTTTGCGTGCGCCCTTGCCCTTGCCCGCGCCTGCGCCTGCGCCCGTCCATCAGGCCGCGCCCGGCGGCCGGCTTGCGGTCCCGACTAGGCTTCCGACTGGCTTTGTCCTCGGGGCCTTTTTCGGGGGAAGGGGCTTTTAGCGCGGCTTTTCAGAGCAGCGCTTCTCCCACGAGCACGCCGCCCTTCTCGTCCACATCGCTAAAGCGCACGGGCACGAGCCGCCCTTGCGGCACGGCTTTGTCGAGTGCCACCGTGTGGTAGCTTTCCGAGGTGCCGCGCCCCGCCCGCTCGACCAAGACGAGCTCTGTGGAGCCGACGCGGGCCTGCCTGTCGAGCGCGGCCAGCTCTTTTCCCAGCACCTGCAGATGCGCCGAGCGCGCGGCGGCGACGCGCGCGTCCACCTGGTCGGTGCGCGCGGCGGCCGGCGTGCCGGGGCGCGGCGAGTAGCGGAAGACATGCAGGCGCATGAACGCGCAACGCCTGGCCAGCTCGCAAGTCCGCTCGAAGTCCTCGTCTGTCTCGCCCGGAAAGCCGACGATCGCGTCGGTGGACAGCGCGATGGCCGGCATGCGCGCGCGCAGCCCGTCCACCTTGCCGATGAAGTCGCGCGCCGTGTAGCGCCGCGCCATCTCGCGCAAGACCTTGTCGGAGCCCGATTGCAGGCACAGATGCGCATGGCGCGCGAGGCGCCCGTCGTGCGCGGCGAAGGCGTCCACGAGCTGCGGGGTGAGGTTGTGCGGCTCTATGGACGACAGGCGCAGCCGCCCGACGCCCGTGCGCGCGAGCAGCTGTCCGGCAAGCCAGGCAAGGCCGCGCCTTTCCCCGCCTGCGTCCTCGTGCCAGGCGGCGATGTCGATGCCGACGAGCACTATCTCGCGCGCGCCCGCGTCTGCCAGCTCGCCCGCGCGCGCCACCACCTCGTCTGACGGCGTCGAGCGCGCCGGCCCGCGCGCCACGTGCACGATGCAGAAGGTGCAGGCGTTGTCGCAGCCGTCTTGTATCTTCAGGTCGGCGCGCGTGCGCAGCCCGCCCGATGCGCGCAGGCTCTCCAGCGCCTTCACGCGCCCGCCGCCCGCGGCCGCGCGGCCCCCTTCACCGTCCGCTGTCCCCGCACCCGCATCCGCCGCCGCATGCGCCGCCGCATCCGCCGCGTTTTCCGCTGAACCGGCTTCAGGTTTCGCATGTGCGGTGGAACTTGCGCCGCTGCCTGCGCTTTTTTCCGCGCACGCCGCCGCCACCAGCTCGCGCGCCCGCTTCACCACGCGCGCCTTGTCGCTTTCGCACACCACACGCGCGTCTATGTCGGCGTAAAAGCCGGCGTCGACGTTGATCGCGCACCCGCACACGAGCACGGGGCATTCCCCCTCGTCGAGCATGCGGCGTATGAGCTTTCGGTTCTTGCGGTCGGCCTCGCCTGTGACCGTGCAGGTGTTCACGACGACGACGTCGGCCCTTGCCGCCGCGTCCGCCATGCGCCAGCCCGCGCATGCGAACTCCGCCGCGATCGCCTCGCTTTCGGCGCGGTTTACCTTGCAGCCGAGCGTGCGGATGCAAAAAGAGGGGGCATGCCCCGCCGTGCGTCCCATGTGCGTTTACTTGTTGTTGCCCAGCCCGCCCAGCTGGTACATGCACAAGGCCGTGGCCACCGTGCCCGCCGTCTCCGTGCGCAAGATGAGCTTGCCCAGGCTGACGACGCGCACCGCCTCGCCGATGGCCTGCAGCGCCTCGACCTCGGCGCGGGTCAGGCCGCCTTCCGGCCCTATGACGAGCGCGACCTTGCTGGAGAAATCGCAGCCTTCGAGCGCGTCGCCGATGCTTGCCGGCTTGCCCTCGGCGTTCACGTCGGCTTCCTCCCAGGCGATGACGATGCGGTCGAAATCCTCGAGCTCTTCGCATATGTCGTCGATCTTCGTGGGGTCGTCGACGATGGGCAGGATGGAGCGGCCGGACTGCTTGGCCGCCGACAGCGCGATGCGCCGCCAGCGCTCGCCTTTCAACGCGTGCTCGTCGGTCTTCAGGCGCACGATGGTGCGCTCGGAGAGGAAGGGGATGATGTGCTGTATGCCCAGCTCCGTGGTCTGGCGTATGGTCTGACCCATGCGGTCGCCCTTGGAGATGCCCTGCACCAGGGTGAGGTTGGGGAGCTTTTCGACGGGCAGCTCGCCTATGCAGCGCGCGAGCGCCTGCTGGCCGTCGAGCGAGACGACCTCGACTTCCCAGCATTGGCCTCCCGCCGCGCAGCAGGCGATGTGCTCGCCCGGCTCGATGCGGCGCACGATCATGTGGCGGCGCTCCTTCTCGTTGACGGGCAACGTGACCACATCGCCTTTCGGCATGATGTCGTCCATGAAAAACCTCGGCATCGACATGGGGCGTCCCACCTTTCCGGCCTTGCGGGCCCGTCGCCGTGCGCCCGCAACCTTTACGTGCAGATACGTGCAGATTTTTCCCTATTGTAGCGCGTCCGGCGCAGTGCTATATTGTGCGCACTGTTTTGCGCGGCAAACGCATATGCGCCGCGTTGCAATTCCCTTCACATGCCGTCTCTCCTCTCTTGTCGCGTGCGTGCACGCGCGCGGATTTCCCGGCAAGGCGGGCGCATGCGAGGGGAGGGCTTCGGCGAAAAGAAAAGGAGTCGTGGGCACATGAAGTTCTTCTTGGACACAGCGGACCTGGCTGAAATCGAGGAGGTGGCCTCGTGGGGCGTGCTCGCCGGCGTGACCACGAACCCCAGCCTCTACGCGCGCATCGGCGGCAAGCTGGCCGATTTCGAGGCGCATCTGCAGAAGATCTGCGCGCTCGTGGAAGGTCCTGTGAGCGGCGAGGTCACGGGCAAGACCCGCGACGAGATGGTCGAGCAGGGGCGCGCGCTCGCAAATCTTGCCGACAACATCGTGGTGAAGGTGCCGTGCACCGTCGAGGGCCTCGCGGCGACGCGCACCTTCTACGACGAGGGCATAGACGTGAACATGACGCTCGTGTTCAGCGTGGCCCAGGCGCTGCTCGCCTGCCGTGCGGGCGCGCGCTACATCAGCCCCTTCGTGGGCCGCTTCGACGACATCTCCGAGGATGGCGCCGCCCAGCTGGGCGACATCGTGGCAGCGGTGTCCAACTACGATTTCGGGCACGAGGTCGAGGTGATCGCGGCCTCCATACGCTCGGCGAACCATGTGCGCATCGCGGCGCTGTACGGCGCGGACATCGCGACGGTGCCGTATGCGGCCATGAAGAAATGCGTGCTGCATCCCCTGACCGACCAGGGGCTGGCGAAGTTCGAGGCCGATTGGGAGAAGGTCGTGGGTAAATGACGAAGGCGGATACGATGGACGCGAAGCAGAAGAAGGCAGCCGCGGAAAAGGACGCGGCGTCGGCAGGCGGGGACGCGGCGGCAGAGGAGAAACCCAAGCGCCGCCGCCGCCGCACGAAAGCCGAGATGCAGGTGGCGCGCGCGGCCGAGGAAGGTGCGCGCATAGCCATGGAGGCGGCGGGCATCACGCCGCCCTCGAAGAAGCGCGGCCGCCCCTCCAGGAAGGACAAGGAGGCCCAGACGGCAGCCCTGGCCGCCGCAAACGCCGCCCTGGCCGGCGCGAAGACGGTTTCCGTCGACATTGCGGCGAAGGCCGCGGCCGCCGCGCTCGCGGGCGCGTCCGAAAAGCCCGCTTCCGCCGCAAAAGACGGCGGCGCTGCGGAAAAGGCGGGCGCCGATGCGGGCGCGCCGTCGTCTGCGCCCGCCGGAAAGGGCGCAAAGCAAGGTGGCGGGAAAGGCGCCAAGCAAGGAGGCAAGCAGGGCGGCGCGCAGTCCGGCGCGCAGTCCGGCGCGCAGACGCCCGGCGCCGCGTCCGAGCAGCACTCCCGCCAGGACGCGCAGGCAGGCCAGCAGGCCCAGCAGGCCCAGCAGGCCCAGCAGGGCCAAAACGCCTCGCGCGACGCCCGCCGCCGCAACCGCCGCAACCGCCGCAACGGCAACAACCACCAGCGCCGCGAGGTCGTGCCCTCGGCCACGCGCGACGAGCTGGCAGGACTTGAAGACGACGCCCTCGTGGCGCGCGCCCTCGAGCTTTCGGTCGACCCCACCGAATACGGCGAGCGCGACGACCTCGTCTCGGCCGTCTACGACGCCTTGCTCCAATCGGAGGGATTCGTCGAGGTCGAGGGCATACTCGACCTCATGCCGGACGGCTACGGCTTCATCCGCACGAAGGGCTATCTGCCGGGCGAGCACGACGTCTACGTGGGTTCGAGCATGGTGCGCCGCAACGGCCTGCGCAAGGGCGACCATGTGGCCGGCCGCGTGCGCCCGCCGCGCGACAACGAGAAGTACCCGGCCTTGAACACGATCTTGGCCTTAAACGACGAGCCGTTCGAAGGGCCGCAGCACCGCGTGAAGTTCCAGAACCTCACCCCGGTCTACCCCGACGAGCGCCTCGTGCTCGAGCATGGCAAAGACGCCCTCACGGCGCGCGCGATCGATCTGGTCTCGCCTATCGGCAAAGGCCAGCGCGGCCTGATCGTCTCGCCCCCGAAGGCCGGCAAGACGACCGTCTTGAAAGACATCGCGGCGGCCATCAGCGCGAACAACCCCGAGGTGCATCTCATGTGCCTGCTTGTCGACGAGCGCCCCGAAGAGGTCACCGACATGGAGCGCTCCATCAACGGCGAGGTGGTCTCGTCGACCTTCGACATGCCGGCCGACAACCACATCGCCGTGGCCGAGCTCGTGATCGAGCGGGCCAAGCGCCTCGTCGAGGCAGGCCACGACGTCGTCATCTTGCTCGACTCCATCACCCGTCTCGCGCGCGCCTACAACCTCGCGCAGCCGGCCTCCGGGCGCATTCTTTCCGGCGGCGTGGACTCGACGGCGCTCTACCCGCCCAAGCGCTTCTTGGGCGCGGCGCGCAACATCGAAAACGGCGGCTCGCTCACCATCCTGGGCACGGCGCTCGTGGACACCGGCTCGAAGATGGACGAGGTCATCTTCGAGGAGTTCAAGGGCACGGGCAACATGGAGCTCAAGCTCGACCGCACCCTCTCCGAGCGCCGCATCTTCCCGGCCATCGACCCGGTGGCCTCGTCCACGCGCAAAGACGAGCTGCTGGTGGACGCGCAGGAGGCGCCGCTCGTGTGGGGCCTGCGCCGCCTGCTCGCCAACATGAACAACACCGAGCGCGCGATGGACATGCTCATAAAGAGCCTGCGCCAGACCGAGACCAACCAGGAGTTCCTGATCAAGTCGGCCCGCAAGTCCAACAAGCAGGGCACGGTCCTCTAGAAAAAACGCCGCCGCCTGCATCCGCTTGCATCTGCCTGCATCTGCCCGCAACGCGTCTGCGCGCTAAGCCGCGCGGGCGTGCTGCTAGCATCCGTGCGCAAGGCCCTTGCCTTCTATGGTGCTGTGC
>CAVFDV010000097.1:0-6564 GCA_963621315.1 Oscillibacter sp. MSJ-31 | reverse complement strand
GGCCAGCTCGTCCAGCTCTTCCAGCTCGGCCAGCTCGTCCAGCTCTTCCAGCTCGGCCAGCTCGTCCAGTTCGTCCAGCTCGTCGGGCAGCTCCGGCACGTCTTCATCCGGCAGCAGCTCGTCGGGCACGGGCGCGGCGTCGGGCGGCTCGGGAAACTCGGGCACCGCCGGCTCCTCGGCGGGCGCTGCCGGGACGGGAGGCAACTAGCATGTGGGGAAAACCGCTCGTATACGCCATCACCTTCGTCGTCTGCATCTTGCTGCAGGCGGCCGTCGCGCCCAACATCGCGCTGTTCGGCGCCCAGCCGAACCTCCTGCTCATCCCCGTCTTGCTCGTGGCGCTGCGCTCGGGCACAGGTCCTGCCTCCATCGCCGGCTTTTGCCTGGGCGTGCTCTACGACGCGATGACGAGCGGGACCATCGGGTGCATGTCGCTCGTGCTCGTGCTGGTCGCGTGGGTCGCGGGCGCCTTGAGCGCGAACATCGCCGCAGACAACGTGGCGGTCGCCTTGGCCTATGCGGTGGTGGGGTCGTTTGTCACCGAATGCCTCTACGCCGTGTCCGTGCTGCTCACCACGACAGACACCTCCGGCGCGCTCGGCGCGTTCGTCGGGCATGCGCTCCCCGGCTTTCTCTACACCGCCTTCTTCTCGTGCATAGGGCTGGCGACCATCACCCTTGCCATGGGCGAGGGGGCAAGCCGGACGCCGCGCGCGGGGCGGGGCGGCAGCGCCCGCAGATCCAAGGGTAAAGGACCCGGCAGCTCGCTTACCTCGCGGCTGCACTAGCGCCGCAGGCCGCAGCGAGACGCGCCGAAAAAAAGACGCCCCTCGGCAAGAAGCGGGTGCCTGCGGCGGCGCAGGAGATATGAAAGGAGGAACGCATGACCCAGGCGGTCTTGGCATCGATAGTCGTCTTGCTGCTCGTCGCGGCAATATGCCTGATCGCGCTCGTCGTGCGTTCCGGCAACACGAAGCGCGCGCGCATCTCTTTGGGCGAGGAGCGCCAAAAGGGCATGCCCTCGGGCACGGAGTCGCTCAACGGGGCGGGCACCAACGCCGACCGCGGCGTCTCCAGGCGCCTGTTCATCCTCTTCGGCCTCGTCATCGCGGCGCTCGGGTCGCTGTTCGTGCGCCTGTGGTCCATGCAGCTCGTCTCGGGCAAGGACTACACCGCGCAAGCCGAGTCCAACCGCACGACCGAGTACAAGACGGCGGCCTCGCGCGGGCGCATCTACGACCGCAACGGCAAGGAGCTCGTGGGCAACCGCTCGAGTTTCGCCGTGCTCGTGAACTCCGAGGTCCAATACGACCACGGCACGCTCCAGCGCCTCTCCAACGTGCTCGGTATTCCACGTGAAACAGTCGGCCAGCTCGCGGCCAGCCAATCGGAGGGCGCGCAAGCCGACCGCCTGATAGCGCTCGACGTCTCCGACCGCTCCGTGGCCTTCATCAGCGAGCACCCGGGCGCCTTTCCCGGCGTGCAGGTCGAGGCCCGCACCGTGCGCACGTACCCGCAGGGCAGCCTGGCCGCGCACGTGCTGGGCTACACGGGCACCATCTCGGCCGAGGAGCTGAAGAACCAGACCCTGGGGATGACCTACGAAAGCGGCGACACCGTGGGCAAAGACGGCGCCGAGCAGGCCTTCGAGGGCTATCTGCAGGGCGACCACGGAGTGAAGCGCGTGGAGATAAACGCGGCCGGCGAGGTGGTGAGCCAGCTCGACACGGTCGACCCCGTGCAGGGAAACGACGTGCGCCTGACCATCGACGCCGACGTCCAGAGGGTCGCCGAGGAGGCGCTGCAGCAGGCGTTTGCCGACGCGCACGCGAACAACTACGCGAACGCGCAGGCAGGTGCCATCGTGTGCATGGACTGCACGAACGGCGAGATCATCGCCATGGCCTCGGCGCCCACCTACGACCCCGCCGAGTTCATCGGCGGCATATCCAGCGAGACCTGGGAGCGCCTCACCGACGATGAATCGGGCTACCCGCTGTCCAACCGCTGCATCGCCGGCCAGTACCCGGCGGCCTCGACCTTCAAGGGCTTCACCGGGCTTGCGGGCCTGCAATACGGCTACGCGTCCGAAAGCACCACGTGGCATTGCGCGGGCACCTGGACCGGCTTCGGCGAGTCGTGGCCGCAGAAGTGCTGGAACCTCGAGGGGCACGGCGACATCGGCTTCCACATGGGCATCGTCGAGTCCTGCGACGTCGTCTTCTACGAGATAGCGAAGCGCTTCTACGACGAGGACTCCACCAACATGGCCTTGCAGAGCTACCTGCAAAGCTGGGGGTTCGGCTCCAAGACGGGCATCGAGCTGTCGGGCGAGGCGGCAGGGCGCGTGCCCACGCCGGAGTGGAAGAAGAACTACAACCGCGACGCGCCCGAAAACCAGACCTGGCAGCCGGGCGACATGTCCAACCTCATCATCGGCCAGGGCGACTTGCTGGTCAGCCCGTTGCAGATCGCCTGCGGCTATGCGGGGCTTGCGACGGGCCGCATCCCCAAGCCGGTGCTGCTGCACTCGGTGGTCAGCGCCGACGGCAAGACCGACGTGGTGAACGGCGCGAAGTTCCAGGGCTCGACGCTTTCGCCCGAGTTCGAGCAGGCCAACATAGAGATCATGCGCAGCGGCTTTCGCGACGTGGTGGCCGAGGGCTCGGTGAAGACGGTCTTTGCCGACATGGGCACCGCCATATGCGGCAAGACGGGCACGGGCGAGGTGGCCGGCAAGGACAACTTCGGCTGGTTCGTGGGATATGGACCTGCCGACAACCCGAAGTACGTGTGCGCCTGCTGCATCGAGGAGGGCGGTTCCGGCGGCTCGTGCGCCGCGCCCGCCGTGCGCCAGGTGCTCTCCGCCGCCTTCGGCGAGGAGGTCAAGCACATATTCGTCCAGTCCACGAGGGAGCGCTGAGGCCGCCATGCCGTTCTCATTGCCGCGGCGCGAGCCGAAAGTCCACGCACGCGAGGGCGTCGCGCAAAAGCGCCCCCTGCCCGGCACGAACTCGACCATCAACTTCCTCTTGCTGGCCGCCGTGCTCGCCTTGCTGGTCACGGGCGTGATCACCCTCTATGCCGTCACGCGCACCTCGACCGAGTACTCGCTGTGGCGCCAGATCTTCGGCATCGGCCTCGGCGCCGTGGCCATGGCGGCGTTTTGGGCCTTCGACTACCGGCGCTTCTCCGAGTGGTTCGTACCCCTGTTCGTCATCGACATAGTGCTCATATTGCTGCCGCAGGTGCCGGGGCTGGGCGTCGAGGTGAACGGCGCGACCTCGTGGATACGCGTGGGCTCGCTTTCTTTCCAGCCCTCCGAGATCGCAAAGCCCGTGACCATCGTGGCCATCGCGGCCTTCGCGGCGCGCTTCGAAGGCCAGATCGACTCGGGCTCGGCCTACTTGAAGCTGCTCGGCGTCCTGCTCGTGCCCGTCGTCTTGCTCGTGCGCGAGGACTTCGGCTCGGCGCTCGTCATCTTCATCGTCGGGTTCGTCGTCATCTGCGTGGCGGGCGCGGCGCGGCGCTGGATCCTCATCACCGTCATCGCGCTGGCCGTCGCGGCGGCAGGCGCCTTGTGCATGAACGGCTGGATCAGCGATTGGACCGGCGGCAAGGTGCAGCTGATCAAGCCCTACCAGATGTCGCGCCTGCTCGTCTTCATCGACCAGGACAACCCCGACTACGCCGACGACGCCTACAACTTGAACCAGGCCAAGATCGCCGTGGGCAGCGGCGAGGTCACGGGCAAGGGCTTCGGCAACGCGACGCAAAGCTCCGGCGGCTTTCTGCCGGAGTCCGCCACCGACTTCATCTTTTGCGTCTACGCCGAGCAGTTCGGCTTTCTCGGCTCGGTCGTCTTGCTGGGACTTTACCTCGCGCTGCTGGGGGCGGCGCTGTCCATCGGCCTTGCCGCAGGCGATTTGTTCGGCACGCTCATCACGGCGGGCATCATGACGATGTGGCTGTTTCAGGTCATGGAAAACATCGGCATGGACCTGGGGCTCATGCCCATCACGGGCATCCCGTTGCCGTTCATGAGCTACGGTTCGTCGTTCATGATCACTAACTTTATCTGCGTGGGGCTGCTATGCTCTGTGTGGGGCCGCCGTATGGATGTCGGCGGGAACGCCAAGACGAGGAAGGCGGGGTTGAGCAATGCCCAAGATGCCCATTGACGTGAAACAGATACTCGAGGCCGCGGTGGGGTTCGGCCAGGAGCGCGACGCGGCGCTGCGCGTGGACGTGGTCTTTGACGCGACGGCGTCCGATGCGCTGATCGCGTCGCTGTATCCCGTGTTGTGCGAGGAGGTGCAGACGGGAAACGCCGAGGTGGAGCAATACGTGCTGTCGGGCGGGCTGCCCGCGCTGCGCCCGGACGCCGATTTGTGCGTGGTCGTGGGCGGCCAGTCGAGAAAGCTCGGCAACGTCATGGGCTCGGCGCGCAACAACGGCACGCCCGCCGTGTGCGTGATCGAGCGCGACGCGACGTTTTTCGAGGAAGCCGGCGTGCAAGGGGCGCCGCAGGCGGCCGGCGCGCAGGTGGATGCGGCTGCGGGCGCGGGCGGCGAGTCCGGCGCGGGTGCAGGTGCAGGTGCAGGGGCTGGTGAAGCAGGCCTTGGCGCGGATGTGCCGTCCGGGGCGGGCGTCGCGCCCCTCGCGGCGCGCGCAGGCGCCGGCACGGGCGCGGGCGCAAATGCAGGTGTCGGCGCGGGTGCCGCCGTGCCCGCCGGCGTAAACGAGACGGAGTACGTCGCCGCCATCGACGTCGACGACATCGTGGACGTCGATTTATCCGAGGAGCGCCCGCTCGACCCGCTGGCCACGTGGGTGGCTTCGCGCCTGCCCAAAAAGCAGCTGGCGCTGGGCGCGGCCTTCCCCTTCATGCGCCATGCCCTCGCGCGCGAGCTTACGCAAAGCAACGCCATCGCCAACGGCGCGATAGGCGTGGTGGCCTTCATGCCCGGCTCGGACATGCCGCTCATCACCGCAAACCAGGTGAAGCTCGTCTTGCAGATGGCGACCATATACGGTAAAGAGCTCGACCGCGCCCGGGTGAAGGAGGCTGTCGCGGTTGTCCTCGGCGCGTTCGGGTGGCGCGCGATCGCACGCCGGCTCACGCGTTTCGTGCCGGTGCTGGGCGTGCCGGTGAAGACGGCGGTCGCGTACACGGGCACCCTTGCCGTAGGCCATGCGGCCTGCGCCTATTTTGAAAACGGCGGCGAGGAGAAGTGCGAGGAAGTCGCCGCCGCCGTCGTGCAAAAGGGCAAGGAGCTGCTTGCGCACGCGGACGCCGCGTGAAGGCGGGGCATGCCCCGTGCAGGTTGTAGACGCCAATCTCGAGATAGACCTCGCAGACGAGCTGTCCGGCCCACGCCGTGCGGGCGCCGGGCTGCTTGACGAGGCCGTTGCGCTCGTCGCAGGCGGCGTGGCGGCGACGGGCTGCGAGCGCGTCGTCTTGAAGCATGCGCGGCTCGTGCCGGGCCTCGACTTTTCCGAGCTTGCGCGCCGCCTTTCGCCTGCGCTTGCGGCAGACGTGAGCATATTCACCGACGAGGCAGACGACGACGCCGCGGACGCGTCCCGAAATCTCGCGCTGCTGGTGCGGGGATGCGCCTCCATGGCATGGGGCGCGGCGCCGGCCGGCGATTTTTGCCTGCGCGTTTTCTATGCGAAAGGCGGCGCGCAAAGCGCCTTGCCGCACCGCGACACGATGCGCGAGATGGAGCGTTGCGTGCGCCGGGCCGGCCTGCCCTACGACGTGAGCTGCGGCGCGCGCCCGCACATGAGGGTGGTGCCGGGCCCTGCCCTGCCCCCGGGGTGCACCGGGCGTGCCGAGCCGTTCGACGTGCGCCTTTGCGCATATGTGCCCGCCGCCGAGGCGCGCGGTGCCCTGAACCGCGTGATGCCTTCGGGCCTCGAGGCCGTGTCGTGCGTGTATGTGGGCCTGCATTCCCCGGGCGCCGCGCAGGCGTTTTTCCTAAGCGATTGGGAGGCGCGCGTCGCCGGCGTTTGCGCGGGCGCGCTGCAGGCCGCGTTCGACGAGCTGGTGGCGCAGGGCTTTCTCGAGTTGAAGAAGGCAAGGCAGACGAAGGACGGGACGGTCGAGAAGGTAAAGCGCGTCGATTTCGACGGCCGGCTTGCCGCGGCCCCCGTCGTCGTCG
Source organism: Oscillibacter sp. MSJ-31 (assembly GCA_963621315.1). Lineage (GTDB taxonomy): Bacteria > Actinomycetota > Coriobacteriia > Coriobacteriales > QAMH01 > CAVAWX01. The sequence goes on along the minus strand of CAVFDV010000097.1, from coordinate 397 downwards.
ATGCGCCGGGAGCCGGCGGCGCGGAGGCGGACGGCCTTGTGCTTTCAGGCGCTGCCGCCGCGTCGGGGGCTGAGGGCGCGTCCTTGCCATCCGCCGCCGCGCCTTTACCGGACACCGCGCAGCCGGGCGCGCTGTGCACATGGACGACGCGCGATGCGGGCAATGGCGCCTTGCGCGCGGACCTGTTCATGAACGAGGTGCTCTCGCGTGTGCCGGGCGCGCGGCTGTCCTCGCTTGTCCGCACCGGCTTGCGCGCCGAGGAGTGAGGCGGCCGGCCTAGGCCCGGGCGGCGCGGTGCGGCGCACCTGCCGGCCGTGCCTTGGACGGCGCGCCTTGCGGGCGCGGGACGGCGCGGCGCGCGCGCCCGGTTTGCCCGCCCCGCCCCGCCCCCTTCGCC
>CAVFDV010000096.1:0-6703 GCA_963621315.1 Oscillibacter sp. MSJ-31 | reverse complement strand
TCCCCGCCGGCCTCTTCACCGCCGGGCGTTGCAGCCGTGTCCTGCGCGCCGCCCGCCGTGCCGACTGCCCCGTCGGCGCCATCCTCGCCTTCGACAGGCAAACCTGCTGCGAAAACCTCGCCGGCAGACGGGGCGGGCACAAAAGCTCCCCCTTCACCGCCATCGCCTGCCTGCGCAAACGCCGCTGGCGCAAAGACGAGCGCGACGCAACACGCAAGGCACGCAGCACACGCCAAAACGCGGCCGCGCGCCCTCGCACGGGAAAAGACCTGCATACTCTCGACCCCTTACATGAAATAAACGACTGAACAACAAAACGCAGGTTACAGCTCTGAAAAAAAAACAAGCGAAAATCAGCTGCATGGCCGCAGGAAAAACCGACACGAAATCCGGGTCCGCGCATGGGAAATCGCCTTTTTCCACGGCGCGCGACATCCTCGTCCTCGTCGCCGCCCTCCTCGTCTTGTGCTCGCTTTTCGGCGGGCGCATCGGCGCACAGCTTCAAGCCCTTGCAGGCGATTGGGACAGCTCGCAATCCGAGCGCAGCGAACTCGAGAACAAGACCTACGCGGCCTTCCCCGGCTTCGACTTCCAGAGCTTTTCCACGGGCGATTTTCAAGACGATATGGAGACGTGGGCAGCGCAGCATGTCCCCGTGCGCGACACGCTGCTTTTGGCAAACGCGTCTGCGCAGCGCCTCTCCATCGAGTCGGCGAACCTGCTTTTCGGCTTCGAGTGCTACCCCGCCTTCTTCGGCAGCGGCAAGGTGAAGGTGCCCGGCCACGAGGCGGTCTTGTCCACCTTGCCCGAGGCCACGCAAGACGACGCGCAAGCCGCCGACACCTTGTGCGCCAGGATAAACGAGCTGGCCGCGCGGCACCCGGAAGTCGATTTCGTCTACGACGACCTCATCACCCCGAATGCGAGCACGCAAAACCCCAGCTCTTCCCTTGTCACGAATGCGCTCGACGAGGATTGGGCGCGCACGCACATAGAGGAAAAGCTCTCGGAAAGCGTGCACGTGGTCGCGGATTCGATCGCCTCCGAAGACGAGCTGTACGGGGAGTGGAACGCGACAGACCCGCATTGGGGCATAGACCGTGCGCTCGAAAGCTACGGGCGCATTGCGCAGGCGGCGGGTCTTGAGGATGCGGGCGCAGGTGAAAAGACCCGCGTGGTCGAGAGCTGGCAGGGCGCGAACGCCCGCTCGGGGCTGTGCCTCGACTACAGCGACACGCTCTACGACCGCATGACGCGCTTTCCCACCCTCAGCTGCACCATCGACGGCAAGGAGGCGAAGCGCGGGCGGCGCGCGGCATATCTGGACGCCTGGGAGCAAGGTGAACAGGAAGGCGGCGCGGGCAAAGCGGACGACGCGGACGGGGCAGACGGCACGGCCGGCACGGGCACGGGCAATGCGGCGCCCACGAACAGCGCAGGCGGTGCCGGCAGCGCCACGGCCGGCGACGACATGGCCTTCGAGGCCTACACGAAGTACTACGGCGGCGTGGTGGACGAGGTCGTCTGGCACAACTCGGACGCGGAGGCGACGGGCAACTGCCTGCTCGTGGGGCGCTCGTATGCCACCTGCCTGGAGCCGTATATCGCGCAAAACTTCTCCACGACGGTCCGCCTCGACCCGGTGAACAAAACGGTCGGGACCTCCATCGAGACCTATATCGAGGACTACGACATCGACACCGTCATCTTCCTCTTCGAGCCCCACAGCAGCGTGCGCACCATGCTGCAAAACTCCCCGGATTTCCTCTAGGGGCGGCCTGCGATGGTCTTTTCCTCCTCGACGTTTCTGCTGCTCTTCTTGCCGGTGTTTCTCGCCGTCTACTTCGCGTTGCCGTGGCGGCAGGCCAAAAACGTATGGCTGCTCGTGGCCTCGCTGGTCTTTTACGCGTGGGGCGAGCCGGTCTACGTCGTCTTGATGCTGTGCTCCATAGCGTTGAACTGGGCGCTTGCCTTAAGCGTGCAGCATGCGGCAGCCGGGCGCGCCCGCAAGGCGCTCCTCGCTGTCTGCGTCGCCGCAAACCTTGGCGTCTTGTGCTTCTTCAAGTACGAGGGCTTCCTCGCGCACAACGTCAACGCGCTTCTCGGCGCCGAGCTCGTGCCCGACCTCGAGCTGCCCCTACCCGTCGGCATCTCGTTTTTCACCCTGCAGGCGCTCTCGTATGTGGCAGACGTCTACCGCCGCGAGGTCCCCGCCCAGGCAAACCCCCTGCTCCTCGGCATGTACATCGCGATGTTTCCCCAGCTGATCGCAGGCCCTATCGTGCGCTACTCGACCATCGCCGAGCAGATCCGGCACCGAAAGGAAAGCCTCGCGAAATTCAGCCAGGGCATGCGCCTGTTCATCGTCGGGCTGGCCAAGAAGGTGCTGCTCGCCAACACGATGGCGGTCCTCGCGGACAAGATGCTCCAGATGGACGCCTCGCAGATGGGCGCGGTGGGCGCATGGGCCGGGCTTGTGGCCTACGCCTTCCAGATCTACTTCGATTTTGCCGGCTACTCCGACATGGCCATTGGGCTGGGCAAGATGCTCGGCTTCGACTACCTGCGCAACTTCAACTACCCCTACATCGCCACGAGCGCGCGCGGGTTCTGGCGGCGCTGGCACATCTCGCTGTCCACGTTCTTCCGCGACTATGTCTACATCCCGCTGGGCGGCTCGCGGGTGAAGACGGGGCGCTGGGTGGCGAACATGGCCGTGGTCTGGGCGCTCACGGGCGTGTGGCACGGCGCGGCGTGGAACTTCGTCTTGTGGGGCGTGTACTGGGGCGCGCTGCTCGTGGGCGAGCGCCTGCTTTGGGGCAGGCTCGTCGAACGGGCGCCGCGGGCGCTGCGCCATCTCTACGGCCTTGCCTGCATCTTGTTCGGCTGGCTCGTCTTTTGGGTCGAGGACGCGGGCAGCATCGGAGCCAGGCTTGCCGCGATGTTCGGCGCATGGGGCGCCACGGGCAGCTCGACTCTGTGGGAGCTGACGGCATGGGAATACATCCCGGTGTTTGCGATATGCGCCGTCGCGTCCACGCCCGTCCTTCCCTATGCGCGCGCGCGGCTGTCTGCCTGGTGCGAAGGCCGGCGGCTGGCGCTGCGGGAGTTCATGGAGCACGACCTGCCGGATCCGAGGCTGCACGCCACAGACGCCCTATGTGCCTTCGACGTGGACGCGCTTTCGGGCACGGCGCGAAGAAAGCGCGTCTGCCATCTGGTCGCGCTGCTTGCCGACGTCGCGCTCGTCGCGCTGCTCGTAGGCTCTATCGCCGCCGTCGTCTCCGGCAGCTTCAACCCCTTCATCTACTTCCGCTTCTAGGAGGGTACGCTTCTGGGCGGGGATTAATCTTCAGGGAGCAGCTTTATCATTTATAGTGATAATGTGGAAAGGCGCCGATTGTCGTATTTTTCGATAAAGAAGGGGTAGAGTGGCCTTGCTATCGAATTTTCAGATAAAAGGAGAGAGACGATGAGCACGCAGCTGAAAACGTTGAAGAAGCTGGGCAAGGCCGCCGATTTGACCAACCGCGCCTTTCGCGTGGCAGGGCCTAAAAGCTACAAAAAAGGACAGGGCGCGCTGCTGAAGGTGGTGCACCGCAACGGCGGGCAGATGAGCTCGCGCGAGCTGGTGGACGCGCTGGGCTACAACCGCGCGAAGCTGAAGGACATCGTGCGCAAGGCGCAGCGCAACGGATACGCCACCATCGAGGACGCCGGCAAGAAGAAGACCTATATGGTGAAGCTCACGGACACGGGCGAGAAAATCGCCGAGAAGCGCTGCAAGGCGCACGATGCCGCCGCGAAGCAGATCCTCTCGACCCTGTCCGAAGAGGAGATCGAGCAGCTCGGCAGCATCGCGGACAAGATCGTCGTGCAATGCAAGGAGCTCGGCGCCAAGGGCAAGCACAAGAAAGGCCGCAAGGGGCACCACCGCGGGCACGGCTGCGCGCATGCGCACGGGCGCGGGCATGGGCATGGGCACCATCGCGGCCACGGGCACGACCGCTGCTGCAAGCGCCGCTAAAGCCCCGCTAAAGCGCCGCCGCCCTGCCGCCAGGCAAAACGGCAGTAGGCCGAAGCAAGCAAGAAACCGGGCTTTTCAAAACGGGCAAAGAATGAGGCGCGGGATGCGGGGCGCGGGGGGCATGCCCCCGCGCCCCGCGCATGTTTCTGCGTCCGGCGCTGCGCTGTCCCGAAAGTCCCTGCGCCGCCGCCCGAATGCGCTACGCTTGTTCGAGAGGCGCCATCTCTCTCAAAGGCGCTAGGCCTGCTCGAAGGCCAGGCGCGTGACGTCGGTCTCGAGCTGCGAGTCGATGCGGCCCGTCAGGTTCTCGGCACGCGCCACCGCGACCGTCTTCACGTGCGAGACGCTTTGCGCCACGCAGTCGTCGCCCGTGAAAAAGCCCACGAGGCGCACGGCCGCCGTGAGGATCGACTCGGGCGCGACAGGCCCGCGCACGTCCTCTTTTGCCACGAGCGGCGCCGAGCACACCACGAACTCGCCCTGCCGCCAGGTGATCGTGCCCACCTCGTCGCCGACGTCCACGCCGTCGGGCAAGTCGCGCAAGTGCACGTCCACCGACACGTCGCCGTTGTAGTCCAAGACCATGGCGCTGGTGTCTTGCGCCACGCCGGCCTTGACCGTGCGGTCGAGGTAGGCGCTCATCGCGGCCTCGACGAGCACGTCGTCTGCCGAGGCCAGCTCGACTTCGCGGTAGTGGTCGAAGCCCCAGTTCAACAGCTTGTAGGAATCGGTGAAGCGCGTGGCCGCGTTCGAGCAGCCCAAGACCACCGCGTACAGCTCGCGCCCGTCCTTGCTCGCCGCCGAGGACAGGCAAAAGCCCGCCTTGCCCGTGTAGCCCGTCTTCACGCCGATGCACTCGTCCCACTTTTGCACGAGCACGTTCGACGAGGGGTAGGTCATGTCCTGGCCGCCGGAGACGACGCGCACGGACGGCTCGCACACGATGGAGCGGAAGGTGTCGTTTCTCATCGCGTAGCGCGACAGCACGCAGATGTCCTCTGCCGTCGAGTAGTGCTCGTCGTTGTCGAGACCGTGCGCGTTGGTGTAGTGCGTGTTCTTCAAGCCGAGCTGCGCGGCCTTCTCGTTCATCTTCGCGACGAAGGCGTCCATGCTGCCCGCGACGCCTTCCGCGATGGCCACGCCGGCGTCGTTGCCCGAGTGCACGAGCAGCGCCTTCAAGAGGTCTTCGAGGCTCATCGACGAGCCCTCCACCAGCCCGGCAGACGACTCCCCCACCGTCGCGGCCGCATGCGAGACGGTGAACTGCGCGCTCACGTCGGCGCTCTCCAAGGCCACCACGGCGGTCATCACCTTGGTGATCGACGCCATCGCTGTCTTCGTGGAGCTGGAACGCGACCACAAGACGTTGCCGTCGGCGTCGCATAGGATGCCGTACGCGCAATCGAGCGTGGGGACCTCCGAGACCGTGAGGTTGCGGTCCGAGACGCTCGTGGCGCCTATGAGGTCCGAGCCGAATATGTCGGCATGCGCGGCGGGCGCGAGGGCGGCGCCGCCCACGAGCAGGGTAAACGAGAGCGCGAATGCGGCGAAGGCGGCACGTGCGCGGCGTGCGACAGGCGCGTGCGCATGCCCGCCTGCCTGCGCGGCACCCGTGCACGCGCGGCATACGGGAAAAGCGCGCGTCCGCCCGGCTGCTTGGCCGCCACAACACACACGCGTCCGCCCGCTTGCCCACGCGGCGGCCGCGGCGTGCGGGGCTTGCCCGCGTATGTCGGGCCTGCCCGCCATCACGCGAGGTCTTCTTGGGACAAGACGGCAAAGCCCGCCGTGGAAAGCGCCTCGCCGGCCTCCTCGCGGGTCTTCAGCGCCACGAGCGCCGCGCCTGCCGCGCCAGTGAAGCAATAGCCGTACTCGACTCCCATGCCCGCCTCGTCGAGCACGGACATGACCTGCGCCAGGCCGCCCGCCTCGTCGGGCACCTGCACCGCGACCACGTCGGCGCAGGCCGCCTTGAAGCCCGCCTCGGAAAGCGCCTCGCGCCCGCGCGCGGGGTCGTCGCAGATGATGCGCACGATGCCGTACTCGCTCGTGTCGGCGACGACCAGCGCGTGCATGTTCACCTGCGCCTTCCCCAGCGCCGTGCACAGCGCGGTCAGGCGCCCCGTCTCGTTTTCGATGAAAACCGTCAGCTGCTCGATCATGTCCGCATCTCCTGTCCGCTCGCGTTCGTCTCCGTCTCGAAAGGGCGCCGCGCCCTTGCCCCGCCGCGCGCGCCGCGCACCGGCTGCGCCGCATCCCGCGTCCTGCGGCAGCCGGCCGCGGCCTCATCCGGCCACCCGTCGCACGCCACGCGCCGCACCCGGCGCGGCGCCCCCTTCACCTACTCGCGCATGTCCACGATGCGCACCGCCTTGCCCTCCGAGCGCGCGATGCTGTGGGGCTCGACGATGCGTATGCGTATGTTGATGTTCAGCTCCGCCTTCAACGCGTCGCGCAACCGCGCCTGCAGCTCCTCGATCTTGCGCACCTCGTCGATGGGGAAATCCGCCACCGTCTCGACCTTCATCGTGGCGACGTCCATGCCCTTCTCGCGCGTCAGCTCGATCTGGTACCAGTCCGCTATCTCGTCAAAAGTCGCCGCGATGCCCTCGATCTGGCTGGGAAAGACGTTGACCCCGCGTATGATCATCATGTCGTCGGTGCGCCCGTGCAGGC
>CAVFDV010000095.1:0-6982 GCA_963621315.1 Oscillibacter sp. MSJ-31 | reverse complement strand
CGCTGTCCACCGTGACGGTCCACGAGCCGGAAAGCTTCGCGTAGCCGCTCGGCGCCGAGGTCTCCGTCAGGGTGTATTTGCCTTTGGGCAGGTAGCCGAAATCCACCTTGCCCTCCGAGTCCGAGGTGGCGCTCTCGTTTACCGCCAAAGCCGCATCCGTGCCGGAAATGCCCTTCAAGTTGAAGGTGGCGCCGGCCAGCGCCGCGCCCGTGGAGACGTCGGTCTTGGTGAAGTAGAAGCTTTGGTTCACGGGCGTGTACGCGGGGTCGCTCTCGGGCGTGCCGTTTCCGATTTCGAGGAGGGTGTCCCAAGTCGTCGTGAATGTGTAAGACGGTCCATCGAAGGTGCACAGGATAGACCCTCCGCCGCTTCCGGCAACATATTCAAGATTGTCATTGCTATGCGTCTGCTCGGTAATGTCATTCACGTACGTCACCGTTTTCAGCGGGCTACTCGACCCGCCCGAGACCCATATGTCTTCAGTGGCGTTCTCGTTGCTCGTCAGGCAGTAGAAATAGAGATGGGATTTCAGGTCGCTCACTTCCGCGCCACCATCGTGGTAGGTGTAGGTGTATTTCCATATCGTCCAATTGGTCATGGAGTCGAGTGCCGTCTTGTTCTTGTTGTAATACTTCGAGATCTTGGCCGTGCCCGTTTGCCCGCCTTGGCAGCCGGTGATACTGTCATACTTGGTCTCGCCGATGCTGGCGGCATAGATCGTCAGGTCGACCTTCTTGCCCTTCCAAAACCCGACGTTGGTAAACGTCACGCCAAAGTTGCCGCTGTCGCTGCCCGTGAACGTATAGGCATCCGTGCTGCCATTGTCGAGGCAATCCCACATGCTGCCGCTGCTCCAACCGGGCGCGCTCGAACTGCTCCTGTCCGCTTCATTTCCCGTTTCTTTGTAGCAGCCGTCCCACATGGGGCTGAACGCGTAGGCAGAGCCTATCTTGAACTGGTCGGTGCTCGAAACCTTGCCCCTCGTGCAGGTGATGGTAGCGGAAGCCTGGCGGTCGTCGGGCAGCTGGAGCGTGCCGAAAAGGCCCGCGAGGGACAACGCGAGCAAAAGGAGCGCGCATGCCGTGCGCGCAAGGCGGCGCTTCCAGGTCGCGGCGCGAAAGAAGGGGGAGCACGGTTTAGCGCCGGGCGCCGCTAGAGGACGGGCAGCGAAGCCCCCCCCCCTCGATTCTTGACGCATCCGCCGGCGCACGTGCAGCTCCTCCCCTTGCCAGATTCCCTCGTTTTTTTCGTCTTTTCGCATGTCGCGCATATTGTCGACGTGCGCACACACTAGCACCGCGCACACGGAAAGTCCATGCGCGCACGCGCTTTCACCTCATATTTCCCATACACCGGCCCAAAAATCCCCCGCCAACGGCAGCAATCTGGCTACGCGCGGACGCGGTCGATGTAGGCGAGCACGCGTGCGCGCAGCTCGTCGTCGAGGGGCGTACATGCCCCGCCGAGCGCGGCGATGCGCTGGGGCAGCCAGTCCGAGCCGTACCAGGGGATGCGCGCCTCGACGCCTGCGGCGCCGACGTTGGCGGAAGTGCCGGCAGCACCGGCACGAAAGCCGGCGGAAGCATTGGCGGAGGCGCCGGCATCGTTGCCGGGGGCGGCGCCTTTGGCGGGCGCCTTTTTCACGAGCTTCATGCCGGGCCATTCGGGCACGGCGCCCGCATCGGAAAAGCGCAGGCGCACCGTGCGGGGCTTTCCCTGCGCGCCCTCTTGGGGCAAGGCGGCGGGGTCGAAGCGCTCATGGAGGACGCGCACGTCCTCCATGCGGTCGATGCGGTAGCTGCGAAACGCGAAGGGCGCGTCCGCGCCGGCGCGGTCCACGTCGGCGCAGGCGCAGGGACCGGAGCCGCCGGCGCCGGTTTCAGTTTCGGCAGCGGCCTCCGCGCCGGCAGGGGCGGCGCCGGCGCCGGCGTCGCCGCATCTCCACGCCTGCAAGAGGCTCACGTCGCCGTCGGAGACGATGCGCACGGGCGCCACGCGCCGCGCGGAGCTTTCCGCCGCGCCCGCCGGACGGTAGGCAAACGAGACGAGGCGGTGCTCCTCGAGGTCGATGGTCGAGGCCAGAACGGAAAGCGCGGAGACGATGCTGCCCCGCGCGCCGGGCAACGCGCCTCCCTCACCGCCGCACGTGCCCGCGGCCCCGTCCGCGCCCTCGCCTGCGCCTCCGCCCGCGTCCCCGCGCGCGCCTGCGCCCGCCGGCGCTGCCGCCGCCTCGCCTGCGCCTGCCCCGCGCGCCCCCTTCGCCTCAAAGAGCTTTGCCCACAGCGGATCGCGCGCGGACATGCCGAAGTCCGCCAGCGCGGCGCACAAGGCCGCATCCTCGCCGGGCGACAGGCGCGTCTTAGGCCCTTGCCCGTGCCCGCCCGGGCGCGGGTTCCAGGCAAAGCGGCTGCCCGAGGCGCCCATGTAGCCCAGCTCGGTGGAGACGGACTCGTCGGAAAGGGCCGCCGAGAGGGCGATGAAAAGCCCTTCCGCCTCGTCGGCGTCCATGCCGTTCATCTTCGCGAAGTCGCAGATGGCCAGCGCCCCGTTTTGCGCGAGCATGGTGAATGCCCGCACGACGATGCAATCGTCAAAGTTCATGGCTGCACGCCTCCTTCGCGCCGTCGAGGATGCGCCAAAACTCCGTGCAGGCCTCCTCGGGCTCCACCGGCTGCAGGCCCGGCCCGTTTTCGACGCACCATGCCGCCAGCGCGCGCGCGTCGGCGGCCTCGACCTCCCAGACGGCGCCGCCGTCCGGCTCGCGCGTCAAAGCGCCCCGGCGCATGGTCAGGGCGCTTGCCTGCGCATACGCGGCAGGCGAGAAGCGCACCTTCGCCAAAAAGCGGCGTGCGGAGAACTGAAAGGGCAGGCACGGCCACGCGTCGGCGGCATGGGCGTCGAGGGCGGCGACGTCGAGGAGCGCGGCGGAGGCGGCCTTCTCCTTCTTCACATGCGACATGCGGTCGAGGCGAAAGACGCGCAGGCCACCGGAGGCGGCGGCTTCACCGGGAACCTGCCCGTTGTTTTCACCGTCGTCTCCGGCGGGTTCGCCCATGCGCCCGGCGCCTTCGCCATGGCCGCAGCCGGCAAGTTCACCGCCGCCTTGCCCACCGTCTTCGGCGTCGGTGTCGCAGGCGACGAGGTAGAGATGCCTGTTGAAGGTGAAGACACGCAAGGGCGCGACCGTCCTTCGAGAAGGCGTGCCATGCGCGTCCGTGTAGGAAAACGAGAGGGCGGTCTTGCCCGCGAGGGCGCGGCGCACCTTCACGATCGAGGAGGGCAGCGCGGAAGCGGAAGGGGCGGCGTCGAGCAGGGGCAGGAGCGTGTCGGGCACGTCGAGCTCGTCGGAAAGGCGCGCAAGCGCGCCGAGCAGCTCGGGCGCGCGCGGATAGGACGCGTCTTGCACAAGCGACGCGCATGCCACGCGCAAAAACGCCGCTTCGTCGTCGTCGAAGGAGACGGGGGCGGAAAACGTGCGCTGCGCGTCGATGGCGTAGCGTCCCTTCCCCGGCACGCCCGGCACGCCCGGAGAGCCTGCCGCGCCCGCAGAGCCTGCAGAGCCTGCCGCGCCAGTCGAGCCCGCCGCGCCAGCCGAAGACGCCGGACCCGCCGAGGGCGCCGCGCCCGCCGCATCTGAGCGCGCCCCCTCGGCAAAGACGATGTAGAAGCCGTCGGCGGCGAGCTTTTCGATGTCGCGGCGCAGCATGCGCTTGGCGCTTTCCACGCTCGCGCCGTCGCTTCCGTAATGGCGGGGCAAGTCGTGCAAGATCTCGTCCGAGCGCGCGCCGCCCGGCCGTTCCAGCAGGTAGGAGAAAAGCGCGAGCCTGCGCGCCAGGTCCTCGGCGATGTGCTTCATCAGGTCATGTCCTCCAACACGGGCAAGTGCGACGATACGGCGGAAATCCAGACTTCCGTGCCTGCGAAGACTTTAGCAGCACATCGCGCCGCGGACAGCTTTTCCGGGTTTTTCACAGGCAGGCGGCGCGCAGGCAGGCGGCGCGCACACGGGGGTCGCGTATGCGGGCGGCGCGCACGCTTTTTCACAAGCGATCGGCGCGCACGCGGGCGGCGCGCACGCGGGCGTCGAGGACGTAGGCGGCGGCCGGCCACAGCGCCATCATCACGGGGACCGCGTAGCGCACGAGGCCGTTTGCGGGCGAGGCGAGGCACACGGCGAAGTAGACGAAGAGGGGCACGAGCATGACGGCCCTCGGGTTCTTGCGCGCGGCGCCCCATGCGCACACGAGCGCAAGCAGCCAGAAATAGACGGGCGGATAGGTGAACAGGCCGAGGACGGGCACATAGGAGACCGCGTAGGTCAGGCGCTCGAAGCCGGTGCGCAGCGGCGTGTCGTAGAAGGGCATCTTGAAGCTCAAGGCGTCGCAATACATCTTGGTCCTGGGGACGCTTTGGTACAGGTCCATCCCGCAGACGGTCTCGCCGGGCGCGGCCAGCTCCTCGATGTACCACCAGCCGGACGTGTGGTCGACGAAGGCCTCCGCGTACAGCTCGGGATGCCGCAGGCCGCCTTTCACCCAGGCGCCGAAGAAGGCGAGGAGGTCGTCTGTGGTGCACTTGTTGTTGAAGTGGTAGAGCTTGAGGTTGTCGGAATCGCGGGGGTCGTAGTTTTCCGTGTTCAGGCTCGAGACGTCGAGAAGGGCCGCCACGCCCTCGCGCATCTCGTCGTCGACGTCGTCCGGGGCGAAGATGCAATAGCGGGCCACCTGCTGGATGGGCAGGGAGAGCGCCTCGGCGATAGAGCCCCTCTCCGCCCCCGTGACGGCCATGGCGAAGAGCATGTAGCCCACGATGTAGATGGACCCGACCGCCACGAGGCACACGAGCGGCGCGGCGACGCAGGGGATGCGCGAGGCGGGAGCGCAGGCGGGGGCGGTTTCGGACGCGGCCTCGGACGCGGGCTCGACCGCGGTTTCGAGCGCGGACGTTGAAGCAGCCGCAGGCTTCGCGGCGCGGGCGCGGGCGCGCTTTGCCCGGACGCGCGTCTCGAGCATGCAGACGATGAAGACGCAGACGACCAGGCACACGAAGAAGAGGAAGCCGTCGTTTCGAAACATCGAGGCGAGGCAGCCCCACAGCACCACTCTCGCGCATGCCGCCCCCGAGCTGCCCCACACACCCGCAGGCAGCAAAGACGCAAGGCGCCCGCGCGTGGCGATGAGACGCGACGGCGCCTGCCCCCTCGCATCGGCCACAAGCCGCACGGCAAGGTCGATCGCGGCAAGCACGAGCAGGGTGAAGGCGACGTAGAACAAGGCGTCTTTCTTTATGCTGATGACGGCGTAGCCGAAAAGCGGGACCAGGGCGAAAAACGCCGTGAGCACGGGAGCCGCGAAGCGCCTGAGGCCGCCTGGCGTCCCGCCGACGTCGCCCGTCGGGGCGCGTCCGGCACGCGCCGAGCCTGTGCAGACATGCCCGACCACCCGCGTGCACGCATAGGCCAGGGCCGCCGCCTGCAGGCAGGTGATGAAAAAGACGCCCGCCGCATCGCTTCCCAGCCCCTTTCCCGCCGAGAGCAGCCACCCGAAGATGAAGGTGGTCGCGATGGGGTGGTGCCCGGTCAAGTCCTGGATGCCGAAGAACTGGCGCACCTGGTAGGCGCCGTCGTGGTAGACCGACCCCGGGAAGTAGACGACGATGTAGGGCAGCCAGCACACGAGCAGCACGAGCGCCACGTGCCAGGGCGTCGAGAGGAAGTACGCGATCTTGGCATATGCCCCGCGCCGCCCCGCCCGCACGCCGGCGGCGCCGTCCGCTCCCGCGTCGGCTCCCCCGCCGTCCGCTCCCGCGCCGGCCTTCCCGCCGCCTGCGCCCGCGCCGGCCTTCCCGCCGCGCCCCATCCCGGCTTTCAGCATCCCGCGAAGGCGGCGCAGACGCGCGGAATCGCGCGCGGCATCGAAGACGTCGAAGGCAAAGAGCACGGCCATGCGCGCGACGGCGAAAAGCCCGACGCACATGAGCAGCGAGAACAGGGTATGTCCCGCGTCGCAGGCAAGCGGCGCGAAGGAGCCGTAGTCGTAGATGTCGCCGATTTTCTCCCTGACGAGAAACGCGCGCCCCGCGACCATGCTTATGGAAAAGAGGGCGGCGAGGACGTCTGCGCACACGCGGGAGCGCCTGTCGCGGCCGGAGGGCGCGCAGGCCCTATACATCCGCGCGTAGGCAAAGAAGAGCAGCGCGGAAAGCGCGGAAAGCGCGGAAAGCGCAAGCCCGGATGTGGACATGCACCCATAGAGCAGGTCGAGAAACGACCCCGCGCCGTCCGTGTACCTTGCCAGCAGGGAAAACGCGGAAAGCAACGCGAGGGCCGCCAACCCCGCGATGCGCAAGAGGCCGCCGCGCCCGCGGCCTGCCCGCGCTTTGCCGCGCGGGCCTTCACCACGCACACGGGAAGCGGCGGTTGTAGAAGGGGCTGTATGCAAGGCCATGCCGAAAAACACCCGAAAGCGTGCGCCGCCGGAAAAGCGCCCCTACTCGGCGTCCACGTCGATGGGGCGCGCCATCGCGCCCGAGACGACAAGCGAGATGCCCTCGATCAGAAGCGAGGCGCCGATGAACTGGACGACGAGCGCCGGATAGACGAGCGAGGCCACGCCGAAGACGACCATGAGGACCGACGACGCCCAGCCGGCCCAGCGCCCGGGCACGCCGTCGCCCGGGTTGTTCAGCAACAGGGCTATCTGGCCTATGCCGACGACGATGACGAGCAAGGCGACAAGCCACGAGACGGCGCCCGCGAAGGCGAGCGGGTGCAAAAAGCACACGATGCCGAAGAGTATGCCCAATATGGAAAAGGCGATGACGAGCGCGCCGCCCGGCACCCCGCGCAGATCGCGCATCCAGCACGTGAGCGCCGTCAGACCCCATATGATGAAGGAGGCCGCGACGAAATCGGCGAAGACGACCATCGTGAGGCCCGGCACGAAGAGCACCACGGCGCCGATTATGGCCGTGACCACCCCCG
>CAVFDV010000094.1:0-7032 GCA_963621315.1 Oscillibacter sp. MSJ-31 | reverse complement strand
GTGAATGGGGATGCGCCGCTTGCGTGCCTGTGAAACGCTTCCGTCCCGCCCTCCGCGCCCGTAAAACGTCCTTGTTCTGTATCCACGCCCGCCTGCGCGCCCGCCCGTCCGCCGCCTGCGGGTAACGGTTTCTTTCCCATACGCCCGCACGCATGGCGCTTGGGGCAATATGTGCGCACACGATGGGGCGCGGCCGGAATTTCGGGGCGCGCCCATGCGAGGAGACGGCGGACATGTTGCGGCATGCGCGACCGCCTCGCCCGCAAGCCCGAGACGCACGGAAAGGCGCAAGCCGATGGCTGAAAACGAGAAGAGCGGTTCCACGCGCCGCTGCAATGTGTGCGGCAAGACCGAAAAAGAGGCGGGTGCCCTCGTGCACATGCCCCCCAACCTCGACATATGCCCGAGCTGCCTTGAAAACGAGGTGGGCAAGATGGGCGAGATGCTCGAGCAGCTGGGCTTTTCCATGCCCCCGCAAGACGCGGGCGCGTCCAAGGGGAAGGCGTCCAAGGAGAAAAACACCGTCTCCACGACCCTGGACAAGAAGGGCGACGCCGCCGTGGACGCGGCAGGTGAAGGCGGCGGCGGTGCGGCCACCGCAGACGGCGCGGACGGCGGCACGGACAACGATGGCGACGACGCCAAAGACGACGGCGCCTCGCGCGGCGGCTGGATGGGCTTCAGCCTGCCCGGCTTTTTCACCGGATCGGGCGGCGGCGGCCCGTTTGCCATAGGCGGCGGCGGCGCGCAAAAGCGCAAGGAGCGCGACCCCAACGAGCCGCTCATGGCGCCCGTGCCCCTGCCCCACGAGCTGAAAGCGCAGATAGACGACTATGTCGTGGGCCAGGAGCTGGCAAAGAAGATCGTCGCCGTCTCGGCCTACAACCACTACAAGCGCGCGCAGGCCTCCGAAAAAGACGGCATCGAGATCGACAAGAGCAACATCCTCATGCTCGGCCCTACCGGCACGGGCAAGACGCATCTCATCCGCACGCTCGCGAAGCTCCTCGACGTGCCGCTGGCCATCGCTGACGCGACGACGCTCACGCAGGCGGGCTATGTGGGCGACGACATCGAGAGCATCATCACGAAGCTCATACAGGCCGCCGACGGCGACGTGGAAAAGGCCGAGCTGGGCATCGTCTACATCGACGAGATCGACAAGATCGCCAAGAAGAACAACTCCGGCGACGGCATGGGCGGCGGCAGCCACGACATCGGCGGCGAGGCCGTGCAGCAGGGCTTGCTGAAGCTGCTCGAGGGCACGCAGATCGAGGTGCCGCTGTCCGGCGGGATGAAGACGCCGTTTTCGCGCAGCGCGATGGTGGACACGACCAACATCCTCTTCATCTGCGGCGGCGCGTTTCCCGGGCTGGAGAAGATCATCGCAAAGCGCCTGAACAAGAGCGCCGGCGTCGGCTTCGGCGCGGACCTGAAGGCCAACTTCGACGACGAGCGCGACATATTCGAGAACGTGCGCACCGAGGACCTGAAGGACTACGGCCTGATCCCCGAGTTCATCGGGCGCCTGCCCGTCTCGTGCCCCATGGAGGCCCTCGACGAGGACATGCTCTACGACATCTTGACCAAGCCGCACGACGCGCTGGTCAAGCAATACCAGGCGCTGCTCGGCTACGACGGCGTCGAGCTCGAGTTCACCGACGACGCGCTGCGCGTGATCGCGAGAAAGGCGCTGGCAGAGGACACGGGCGCGCGCGGTCTGCGGGCCATCATCGAGAAGTTCATGCTCAACATCATGTACGAGGTGCCCAAAGACGACAACATCGGCGCGGTCGCCATCACGGGCGACTACATCGAGGGGCACGGCGCGCCCATCATCCGCCTGCGCGGCGAGATGGCCTTGCCGGCGGCCGGGACGGGGGCAGCCGGAGCGGAGGCGGGCGGAGCGCCTGACGCGTCTGAAACGGACGGGGCGGGTGAAACGCCCGGTCCTGCCGCCGGCGCTCCCGGCGAGCCTGCCGGCGATGCGCTCGTCGTCGAGGCGTAGCGGCCCGATTTGCGCTAGAATACCCACTCGTGTTGCGGGCCGTTAGCTCAGCTGGCAGAGCAGGGGACTTTTAATCCCAAGGTCTAGGGTTCGATTCCCTAACGGCCCACCATGGTAAACTTGCAGGTCAGACGGTGTGAAACGTTCCTAGCCGTCTGGCCTTTCCTCTTTTTCGTGCGGCAATTTGCGGCATCGTACATTATTCGAGCGCTCCAAAAGCGCCCCAAGGCCGCTGGCCGCCTGCACGTCCACGTCCTCATGCGGGCGCAGGTAGTAGTGCGCCGTTATGGTGGGCGAGCTATGCCCCGCCCTACGCGACACCGCGAGCAAATCCGCCCCGCCCTCTAGCGCAAGTGTGAGCGACGTATGGCGCAAGTTCTTCAACGACACCCGTTTAACGCCCTCGGGCAGCGTTTCGCGCATCTTCGCGAACAGGTGCGTAACGTTATCGGGGTTCATGCGCCCGCCCGTGCTATCGGGTATCAGGGGCGCGGCGGCATCCTTTCGCAGCTCTTCGAGCCGCGCCGCTATCGGTTGCGGCAAGTGGACACGGCGCACGCCAAAGTCGCTTTTCGGCAAATCATCGTGCGCCTTGCCGTGGACGGTAGTCACGGCATTGTCTACCGTCACGACCCCGTCTTCTATATCGCCCCAATCGAGGGCGCATATCTCCGACCTACGCAGCCCCGCGCCTATGGCAACGAGCACGGCGGGTTCTATCGCCGTATCCCTCACATGGTCGATGTACGCGACGGCATCCGCCGCCCCCAGCACCTCTGGACGGTAGCGGGGCACCTTGGGCACTTCTACATTGCCGCAAGGGTTGCGCTTCACGAGGTCGAGCCGCTTTGCCTTGTTGAGCACCTGCCTTAGCAGCTTGTACGCCTGCAGGCGCTTGTGCGCCCCGTCGATGCGCGATAGCCAGCCGTCTACCACGGCGGGCGTGATATCTCGCAGGGAAAAGTTGCCCAGCGGCTTTTCTATGTGGCGGCGGTACTCGTAAACATAGCCCGCGACGGTGACGGGGCGTAACGTTTCGTTGCATCGGGGCAAGTAGACCTCATCCCAAAAGGCGGCTAGCGTCATATCCCTCGCAACGTCCGCGCCGCCGTATTCCGCGAGCATCGCGGAAAGCACGTCCGCCGCCTTCTTCTTCGACCCCCGCACTACGCGCGACTTGCGCCGCCGCTTGCCCGTGACGGCATCGCGCCCAATCTCGACCTCGACGCGCCACGCGCCCTCGCCGTGCCTACGTATGGAGCCGTGGGCGTTCCTCATTCCATCTCCTCGCGCGACTGAAACCACACGACCTTTCCGCCGAATTCCACTGTGTGTTCGTCTTCTAGCGTTATCACAATGTCCACGTTTTCAGGGTTGAAACTATCGGGTGAAAGGACGAGGGTGTGTGGCGTTTTATACATGCGCCGCATGACAGTTTCTTCGCCGTCTATGGTGACTACAGCGACGCTCCCGTTTTGAGGTTGACGGTTTGGACTCACAGCTATTAGGCATCCCTCGGGATATACGCGATTCATACAATCGCCCTCTGCGACGAGTGCGTATGTATCGGGGTCCTCGTCTAGCAAAAACGAAGGTATGAGAGCTGTTTCCTCATCAAATGTATCAGGTTCAATCGGTTTCCCCGCATGCACACGTCCGCGCAATGGTACAGCACACATATCCATAGCGGCGGCTATTTGCGGCGTTTTGGCATCGTCTATTATTTCGCTTTTTGGTATATTCAATGCGGTCGCAATCTTTTCAACCGCTCCCATTCTCGGTACAGCCCGATCGTTTTCCCATTGCGAGACCGCCATACTTGAAACACCTGCAATTTTTCCAAACTCTTCTTGGGTCATTTTCGCAACAGTAGTGCGTACCCGCTTTATATTCGCGGCTATCGTCATGTTATACACCCCCTCAACGCGTGCTAAAAATTTATTACATTTTATGCTGAAAATTATTTACAGAAACTATTTGTTTTGCTATAGTTCGGTTCAGAAAGGAGGCAGGCTATGACACTGAAAGAGGCGCGGAAGAATGCAAGATACTCGCAGGAAGCAGTGGCCGAGAAGTTAGGCGTCAACCGTCTTACATATGCGAAGATGGAAAAAGACCCGAGCATCGTAACCATTGACACTGCAAAAAAGCTTTCGAGTTTGTTTGGCGTAGGAGTGGACGAAATTTTTTTCGCAAGCAACTATAATTAAACCTATTGTGACAAAAGGAGCAGGCAATGAACAAGATAGAGCGCGACATGCTTATAGACCAACTCCAAGTGGCGACCCGCTGTGCACTCATGCTGCAGGGCGCGGATGAAGCTGGCGCAAGCGCCGATAGCGACTGGGCGCAAATCGCGGAAGCGAAGCTCGCAAATGCCCTCGTCTGCATCGCCAACTATGCAGAGAAGGTGAATGCATGATGGGCGCGAGTTTCCTCACCATTCCGAAGGTGGCCGAAAAATCGGGGCTACCGCGCGATTACATCCGCGCGGCATGCTGGCGGGGCAAGGACTACCACCCGCTCCCGCACATACGCAGCGGCGAAAAGCGCCCCGTTATCCGCATCAACTACTCGCAATTTGAACAGTGGCTCGAAGAAGAAACGAGCCGCCAAAAATGACGGCTCGCGTACACGTACAGAGAGTGAACCGCAGAGACGCGGACGCGCCTGCGGACAAGCTGGCAAGGGTCATCGCCGAGACCCGCGAGGCGGTCTCGCGCAACACCTCGCGCGAGGCGCGCGGCTTCGAGCTCGTCGCAGACGGCGGCGGGCGGACGCGCATGGCGCGCTACGGCAACGGCGTGGAGTTCCCCGTCGTCTGGGACGACGAGCTGGCCCGCGAAGCCGAAGGCGGCCGGGCCCTGCGCGCCGAGGAGGCCAAAAGGCGCAGGGAGTGCTTCGCGGACGGCTTCCGCGCCTACTCGCGCGCCACGTTCGGCTCCCTGCCCGCCGACTTCGATGCCAACGCCGCCGGCATCGCGAGATCGTACGCAGACGGCTTCGACGCGGCGCGCTCGGCGGGTGGCGGCCTCTTGCTCTACGGCATGTCCGGCACGGGCAAGACCCACCTCGCCGCCTGCGTCTGCAACGCGCTCCTCTCCCGGCATCGATGCAAGATGACCACCTTGCAAGCGCTCGAAGACGACCACTACCGCATCAACGCGTCCCTGCGCCGCCTGCTCGAAAACGACCTCGTCGTCATAGACGACCTCGGCAGCGAGCGCACGACCGAGACGGGGAGGAACAACACCTTCACCGTGTTCAGCAAGCTCGTGGGCGACGGGCGCCCCTTCATCGTGACCACGTGCCTGGACCCCGCCAGGACCTTGCAGCTCGACCAGGCGCGCAAGCGCGCCATGGGGCGCGTCCTGCAATGCTGCAAGGCCGTCGAGGTGGCAGGCCCGGATAGGCGCCTTGCCCGGATGCCCGGGCAGATGGTTGCCTAACTAGCTATTTATATAAACAGCGAAACAATGGAGCAACGAGACATTGAAGCAATAAAACAGTGAAACAGGGAGACAGCGAAAGGGATAGACCGATATGGCAGACCGCAACATGGTGAAGCTGTGCGAGACGCTGGGCGCCAACATGAAAGAGGCGCGCCGCCGCGCGGGCCTCACCCAGGCGCAGCTCGCCGACGAGATCGGCACCGTCAGGCAGGCCGTGGGGCGCTGGGAGCGCGGGGCGTGCGCCCCGAGCCTTTCGATGCTGTGCGCACTCGCCGACACGCTTGACACGTCCACAGACGCCCTCCTGGGGCGCGCGGTTGCACAGGAGAGCAGGGTGCCGCCCATCTCCGCGCCGCAAGACGTCGTCTACCGCAGCCGCATGGAGGAAGCCCTGGCGATTGCGGGCGCGCGGAAGGCGTGCGCATGAGGGCGGCGTGCGACGCGCGGCGATGCGACGTCAAGTGCCCCTGCTGCGGCAAGCCCCTCGACGTCGAGGAGGGCGACATGCGCCCGGCCCTCGACGGCGGCTGGCCGCAAGCGGCCGACACGGGATGCCCGGGATGCGGCGGGCGCATGCGCGTGTGGATGCGCGGGCTGGGCAGGTTCGCCGCCGCGGCGCTCCCCTCTCCCGCGCCGTCGCGCGCGAGGCCCGCGCCCGCGTCCGGGCGCGGCAAGGCCAGGTAGGAACCCGCCCGCGCAGGCCTTGGCCCGCGCGGGCATGCAAGCAAGAGACGAAGCGAAGGAGCAAGAAGATGACATATGTATTCGACGAGATGGTCCCGGAGGCCGTCGTCGCGCTGTGCGACGAGCGGGCGTGGCGGGAGGGGCGCGCGGTGCGCCTCGACCCCGCCACCTGCGCGTGCCCGTCGTGCGGCGCGGCGCTCTACCTGTCGGCCAAAGACCACGAGGAGATGAAGGGGTACGCCACCGGCCAGGCGCAGTTCGCCATGCCGGCGACCGACGAGTGCTGCGCGGCGTGCCCGTCGTGCGGGCAGAAGCTCGACGTCGTGGCCGAGGCCTTCATAGGCGCGCGGTTTCACGTGAGGAGAAGGGAGGGCTGACCCATGAACATGGAGCAAGACCAGGCGCATGCAAGCACAGGCAACATCTTCATCGCCTACGACCCGCAGCTCGCCGACGAGCTAGGCCCTACGACGGCGCTCATGCTCGCGTTCATACGCTTCCGCACGCGCGGGCGCAGGACCGTCGAGGACGGGGGTCTGCGCTGGGCGCAGGTGACGGTGTCCGAGATCGCGCAGGCGCTGCACACGTCGAAGCGGACCGTGCAGCGTGCCTTCAAGGCGGCGGCGGAAGCCGGCCTCGTGGAGACGCGTTCCGACGGGCGCGCGGGCGCCGGGCGCATCGTGGCATGCTCGACGCCTGTAGTCGAGAAGACCGCCCCGGGCTGCTGGCTCGCGGGCGCGCTCGCCGGCGACATGGGAAACCCCGCAGACGGCATCTGGGGCGTCTCCACGCCCGCCGCCGCGCAACCCGGCCGGACCGCCGGCGCCGACGCCGCCGGCTCGGCCGCAACGGCTGCCGCGCCCGCCTTCGAAAACCCCGCCGCAGGCC
>CAVFDV010000093.1:0-7119 GCA_963621315.1 Oscillibacter sp. MSJ-31 | reverse complement strand
CGTGAGCACGGGCAAGGACCCCAAGACCGGCAAGTACAAGACCAAGACCCGCCGCATCTCCGGCACCTACACCCAAGCCCAGGCAGCCCTCCGCGAGTTCATCGCCGAGATCGAGGACGGTCACGTGGCCAAGCGCTCCGGCACCACGTTCCAGGAGTGCGCCGACGCCTTCCTGGCCAAGCGCATCGCCTCGGGCGAGTACACGGACTGCACCAACAAGAACACCCGGACGCTGCTGCGCGCCGCGTGCCGCCACATCGGCCACGCCGACGTCGCGGACATCGACGTCAAGATGCTCCAGGACGCCTACGCCGCCATGCGAGCGGGGGACACCGTGCACGGCCACCCGTCGAGCGGCACCTACGTCAACGCCATCCACAAGACGATCAGCCTCGTCATGAAGGACCTCGTGGAGGAGGGCACGCTCAAGGAGAACCCTTGCCGCAAGATGCGGACCCCGAGCAGGGACACCGCGCCCAGGCGCGCCCTCAAGCCCGAGCGCATCCGCGACCTCATCAACGAGCTCGACGTCGACAGCGAGGACGAGTTCGGCTACTTTCTCGCCGTCACGCTTGGCCTCAGGCGCGGCGAGGTCTGCGGCCTGTCATGGGAAGACATCGACTTCGAGGGCATGGTCGTCGAGATCTGCCACTCCTACGACCGGTTCGGCAACCTCAAGGGCACCAAGACCAAGGCCAGCACGCGAAGGCTGCCGCTCGCCAGGTTCGTCGCCGATGCGATGCTGCGCCACAAGGAGGCGCAGAGGAAGTTCCTCGCGAGCCTGCCGGAGCCCATCGAGCAGACCGAGGCGACGCCCGTCATGGTCAACCTCAACGGCCACAGGGTGAACCCGAACAAGTTCGCCGACCACTGGACGCGCGACCGCAGCTCTCTCGGCGTGGACGGCTGGTGCCTGCACGAGCTTCGCCACAGCTACCTCTCCATGCTCGCCGCCGAGGGCGTGCACCCCAGGGTGATGCAGGATCTCGCCGGCCACTCCGACAGCCGCACCACGCTCGAGATCTACACGCACATCAACATGGAGCAGAAGCTCTGCGCCGTGGACGCGCTTGAGAACGTCATGGGTGGCGGCAAGGGCGGCGACCCCGCGCCCGCCGAAACCGTCGGCAAGCCCACCTTCACCGTCATCAAGGGCGGGCCCGCAGACGACCGGCAGGCGCAGGACGAGCCGGCAATCGCCAAGGCGCAGTAGGGCTAGGCAGACACAGCCAAGCAAAACCAAGGGCTCCCACGGGGAGCCCTTCTTCATGCCGCGTGACTCCGCAGCGCATATAGGATTCGTCCGATTCGCGGGCACGTCCGCACGCGTAACGTGCATCCGCCGAGCAGACCCCGGCACCCAATTCACCCCATACAAGAGAGGCATATGGGAGCCTCAAAACCGCCTCGGTACAACGTTCAGAGCGATTTGTACCACGCTTGTACCGAAACCCCTCAAATCCCGGCCACTCCGTCAACACCCACCCATTCTGACCAGGCATTTCTCAAAATCAAACTCGATTTCCGCCCCGTTTTCGGTAATTCCCCCGGCTTTCATTTTTGTCTAGGAGCGCTTTATTGGGGCGAGATCTGAGCATATTCGTCGACGAGAGCGGGGACCGCGGCGGGAAGGCGCGCTACTACATCCTGGCGCTCGTGGTTCACGATCAGTCCGAAAGCATCGTGGAGAAAGTCTCCCGCTACGAGCAGTCCCTCGTGATATCAGACCTTCCGAACATCCCATTTCATTCAGAGCCGCTGCTGAACGGCCACGGCCCATACGAGGGAATGCCCATTGCACAGAGGAAGAAGCTCCTGTACTCGTTTAACGTGATGGTGCAGCGCCTCCCGGTCTCCTACGCCGCATTCCGGATACCCGAAAAGCCCTGGCTCGGTCTGATGCATACGTGCGTGAAGCCGGCAGAGACGGGGGGCGGAATGTGTATGCGCAGCCCCGTTTAGGACATGGTGAAGCAGCGCACACCTCATGCCGGAACGCGTTTCGCTTGTGCACGTCGAGCAGCCGACAGGCGCGGACTATGCGTCGCGCCGCGACTTACGGCGTGCAAGCTGGAGGCGGATGCGGCCAGAAAGGCTAGGCGCGGGCGCGGTTTTTGCGGCGGGCGAACAGCCAGCAGACCCCGGCCGCCGCCACGAGGGCGGCGCCTGCTGCGGTGAGCGCGATCGTGCCCGTCCCGCCGGCAAGCGGCATGGTCCACTCCTTGTAGTTGGCCACGGAGTAGGCGCCCGTCGTCGCGTCCTTCTTGAAGGCGGGCGGCAAGTCGTCGCCGCGCGCGACGATGGAGACAGTCTGGGCGGCGGCGTCCACATCGACCATCCACTGCCCGTGCGGCAGCCTATAGCCGCTCGGCGCCGCCGTCTCCACGAGCATGTACTGCCCGGTTTCCAGCGCGCCGAAGTCGGCCACCCCGTCGGAAAGCGTCGTCACCGTCGTGAGCGCCTCGTTTATCTTCCAGCAGCACTCCGCGCCGTTGAAAGCCGTGGCCGAGTGGTCGGAGGCCTTCGTGTGCGTGGAGTCCCCGCAGGCGTAGAGTGCAAAGGTCGCGCCCGCAAGCGCCGCGCCGTCGGCGCCCGTCTTCGTGAACAAGAAGGGCGCCGTCCCCTCCCCCTCCTTCAGGTTCGCCACCTTGTAGCCGTTCTCGTAGTCGCCGGAAAAAGCGCGCGCCCCGTCCACGGACGTGATGGAGACCGTCTTCTTGGCAAGGTCCACCGCCACGTTCCAGCTCCCGCTTATTTTCTCGTAGCCGTCGGGGGCTTCTATCTCGAACATCTCGTAGACGCCGGATGCGACGAAATCGGAAAAGGAGACCTTGCCGTCGTCGCCTGACGCAGACTCGGAGGTGTAATAGGCGCCTCGATAGTCATCCACCAAAAACGTCGCGCCCGCCAGCGGGTTTCCCTCTCCGTCGGTCTTCACGATGGAAAAGGGCAGGGACTTGTAGTTGGGCAGCGTGTAGCCGGCCTCGTAGCTGCCCGCGAAGTCGACCCCCTCTATCCCCTCGCAGGAGACGCTCGTGGTCACGGCGACGTCGTCTTCGCCGACCACGACAGTCCAATGCAGGTAGGGCGATCTGGCGTAGCCGGAAGGCGCGCTCGCCTCGTAGAGAGTGTAGCGCCCAGGCTCGAGCCTGCCGAAGTCCACCTTGCCGTCCGCGCCGCTCGTCACGCTCTTCTCGAAAGTGCCGGCAGGCGAGGAGACGAGCTTGAAGCTCGCGCCGGACAGCGCCGCGTCCGTGTCGCCGTCTACCTTGGTGAACGAGAAGGACGCATATGGCGTGTTCGCGAGCTTCCAGCCGGCCGCATAGCTGCCCAAGAGGGGCAGGGCGCCGCCCACGGCAGCTGCCGTGACCGTGGCCGCATCGGTGGCGTTCACCTCGATGCGCCAATAGCCCTCCGACTTCTTGTAGCCATCCGGCGCGCTCGTTTCAGCCAGGTAGTAGGTACCGGCGTCCAGCTCCCCGAAGTCCACAAGCCCGGTACCGGCTGCCGAGGAAACGGACCGGACCAGCGCAGACGCGGTCAAGTCCGAGGACGTGTAGAGGCCGAAGGTCGCGCCGGATAGCGCCGCGCCCGTGTCCGCATCGGTCTTGGTAAACGAGAAGGGCAGCTTCTTTAGCGTGTTGGCCAGCGTCCAGCCCGCCGTCTGACCGCCCGCGAAATCGGGCGCGCCGTCCACGGACACGACCGAGACGGACGAGGAGGACGTCGTCACCTCGACGTGCCAATAGCCGGACGGCTTCGCATAGCTTTGCGGCACGCCCGTCTCGGCGAGGTAGTAGGTGCCGTCGCGCAAGTCCCCGAAGTCCACAAGGCCGGTCCCTTCCGCCGAGGTGACGGACTTCACCAGCGAAGACGCGCTCAGGTCCGAGGAGCTGTAGAGGCCGAAGGTCGCACCGGCCAGCGCCGCGCTGTCGCGGCCTGTCTTGGAAAACGAGAACGGCAGGGTGGCCGCGGTGTTGGAGACCTTCCACCCGTCCGCGTAGCTGCCCGCCGGGTCGTCTTGCGTGCCGGCCGACACCATCGTCACGCTCGAGTTCTCGGCGTCCACCGTGACGGTCCACTCGCAGGCGCCGGACCAAAGGATGCAGCCGACGGGGGCCATGATCTCCTCCAGCTCGTAGACGCCCGTCGGCAGCTCCCCGAAGTCCACAAGGCCGGTGCCCGCCACCGAGTTGACGGTCTTGTCCACCACCCGGGCCTCGTCGGTGCCGGATGCGCCCCTCAGGCGGAAACGCGCGCCGGACAGCGCGTCGCCCGTCTCGGAGTCCACCTTCGCAAACGAGAAGGGCGCGCGCGGGACGGTCTTGGTATTCGCGAGCTTGTAGCCGCCCACGTAGCTGCCCGTGAAATCCGGCGTGTCGTCTGCAGCATCGCCCGCGGAGGCGACCTCGACCGTGCCGTCGCTCGTGTTCACCGTGACAGTCCAGGAGCCGGATAGCGCGTCGTAGCCGTCGGGCGCCGAGGTCTCCGTCAGGGTGTAGACACCGCTTGGCAGGCTGCCGAAGTCCACGAGCCCGCTGCCGGATGCCGAGACGACGCTCTCGTCCACCGCCTGCGCCGCGCCCGTGCCGGAGACGCCCTTCAGGTTGAAGGTGGCGCCTGCCAGCGCCGCGCCCGTGGTGGCGTCGGTCTTTCCAAACGAGAAGGGCAGCGTCGAGCCTTCCGGGTCGTTGTAGAGCTTGAAGGGGTCGTCTTGCCCCAGATGCGCGTTGGTGGAGCCCTCGATCTGCCGGTCGGGCACAACGCCCGTGTAGTCGCTGGGCTCCACCGAGACGGTGCGGTCTTCCACGTCCATGGTCACCGCCCAGTCGCCGTCCACAGCGGCATACCCGGACGCCGCCTCGTCTTCTTGGAGATAGTAAAGACCGGATGCGGGGAACCCGTCGAAGTACACGAGGCCGTTCTCGTCCGAGACGGCGGTGCTCGACCAGGACCCGTCCTCGTTGAACAGGGTGAATTTCGCGCCCGCGACGACCGCGTCCGGGTAATCCTTATCCATCTTGAAAAACGAGAAGGCGGCGCACGGCTCGTTTTCCAGCTCGTAGCAACCGGTAATGGTCTCGTCGTAGGACCCGTTGAACTCTGCGGCTCCGTCCAGCGCCTGGACGGCGACGCCGCTGGTGCCATCCGACGAGACCGTGACCTGCCACGACCCCGTGGCCTTCTTGTAGCCTCTCGGCGTCGTGGTCTCGGCAAGGTAGTAGACCCCGCCGTCCAGATCGCCGAAGTCCACGAGGCCGTCGTCTCCCGAGGTGGCCGACTTCACCAGCGTGTCCTTTTCCATTGTGGGCGACGTGTACAGCTCGAAAGCGACGCCCGCAAGCGCGCCGCCCATGCCGGTCTTGATAAACGAGAAGGGAAGAAGGGCGCGCACGTTGGCAAGCTTGTAGCCGGCCGTGTAGCTGCCCGAAAACGACTTCGCGTAGCCCGTGGGCGCGATCGCGACGTCCTTGCCCGACGCGGTGGACGCGACCGTGACGGTCCACGAGCCGCCCGCCGCTATATAGCCCGTGGGCGCGGCCGTCTCCGTGAGGGTATAGGTCCCCGCCTCGAGCTTGCCGAAATCCACCACGCCGTCCGCGCCGCTCGTCACGTTTTTCTCGAAGGTGCCGGCAGGCGAGGAGACGAGGCTGAAGCTCGCGCCGGCGAGCGCCGCGCCGTCCCCGTCGGTCTTGGTGAACGAAAACGGCACGTCGGCCTTCGTGTCGGCGAGCTTCCAGCCGGCCACGTAGCTGCCCGAGAGGGGAAGCGCGCCGCCCACGGCAGCCGCCGTGACGGTGGCCGCGTCGGTGGCGTTCACCTCGATGCGCCAATAGCCCTCCGACTTGTTGTAGCCATCCGGCGCGGCCGTCTCGGCCAGGTAGTAGGTGCCGGCATCCAGATTGCCGAAGTCCACAAGGCCGGTGGAGTCTGCCGAGACGACGGACTTCACCAGCGTGGCGGCGCTCAAATCCGAGGAGCTGTAGAGGCCGAAGGTCGCGCCGGCAAGCGCCGTGCCCGACGTGTCGGTCTTCGTGAGAGAGAAGGGCAGCTTCTTTAGCGTGTTGGCAAGCTTCCACCCTTGCGTCTCGTCGTACTTGAAGAGGGACATGGCAGGATCGCTGGGCAAGATGAACGATTCCGCCTCCGTAGGCCCATCCAGCGAGACCAGCCAAAGCCCGGACGGCACGTCGTAGCGCGCGGGGACCGAGGTCTCCGTCAGGTAATAGATGCCGGTGGGCAAGCTGCCGAAGTCCACCTTGCCCGTACTCGTCGAGGTGACGGTCTTCACCAGCGAAGACGCACTCAGGTCCGAGGAGCTGTAGAGGCCGAAGGTCGCGCCGGCAAGCGCCGCGCCGTCCGCATCGGTCTTTGTAAACGAGAACGGCACGAGAATGGGCTCGTTGCCCAGCGTGTAGCCCCCCGCATAGGAGCCGCTGAACGGCGTCGCGCCGCTTTGAGCCGCGATGCTCACCATCTCGAGGGCGTCATCCACCGTAAGGGTCCACGAGCCGCCGCTTGCTGTATAACCGCTCGGAGCCGATGTCTCCGTGAGGGTGTAGGTGCCCGCCGCCAAATTGCCGAAATCCACCAGCCCGTCCGACGTGCTCGTCACGGTCTTCACCGTCGTGGTGCCCTGCTTCAAGGCGAAGGCCGCGCCCGCAAGGGCCTCGCCCGTGGAGGCGTCGGTCTTTTTGAACGAGAAGGGCACGGTCGGGTGGTTTGGGAGCTTGAAGCCCGCCGAATAGTTGCCGCTGAACGACGTCGAGCCGCTTGCCGCCGAGACCGTCACATTTGTGCCCGATGCGTTGGATGTGGCCTTGACCGTCCACGAGCCTCCCGCCGCCGTATAGCCTGCGGGCGCGGCCGTCTCCGTCAGGGTATAGGTGCCCGGCTCGAGCTTGCCGAAATCCACCAGCCCGGCAGAGGTGCTCGTCACCGTCTTCACCGTCGTGGAACCCTGCTTCAACGTGAAGGCCGCGCCCGAAAGCTTCGCGCCCGTGTAGACATCGGTCTTCGTGAACTTAAAGGGCACGAGCGCGTAGTTTCCCAGCTTGAAACCTGCCGAGTAGGAGCCGCTGAACGAGGTCGCGCCGCTTGCCGCCGAGACCGTCACGT
>CAVFDV010000092.1:0-7151 GCA_963621315.1 Oscillibacter sp. MSJ-31 | reverse complement strand
CGTCACCACGGCGCCCGAGACCGACCAGGAGGAATGCGCCGAGACCATACGCAAGTACGACCTGCTCGCCCTGCCCGTCGTGGACGAGCGCGGCGTGCTGCTGGGGCTGGTCACGGTCGACGACGCCATGGACGTCGTGGACGAGGAGCATGAGGAAGACCTCCAGCAGCGCTCGATCTTCAGCCCGTGGGTCATCGGCGTGGGCGTGGCGCTGCTCGTGGTCATCGCCGTCCTCGTCTTCTTGCTGATGCGCTAGGGGGCGGGCATGGCGCGCAAGACGGCAAAGGCCAAGGTGAAGGACCGCAGCCACGTGACGCCTGCCAAGCAGCAGCGCCGCAGCAAAAACGAGCGCCGCCGCCGCGAGGCCGAGCGCGTCCGGGCCGTCGCCGACGCCGCCCCCGAAGAGGCGGCCGGCCGTCAGGCGCCCCGCCGCAAGCGCGGACGCGTCCTCGTCGTGCTGGCCGCCTTGGGGCCGGGCGTGGTCGCGGCCATGGCGGGCAACGACGCCGGCGGCATCTCCACCTACTCGACCATCGGCGCGAGCTACGGCTACGGCACGCTGTGGATCATCCCCATCATGGCGCTCATGCTGGCCGTCGTGCAGGAGGGCACGGCGCGCATGGGGGCCGTCACGGGCAAGGGCTTTGCCTCGATGATCCGCGAGACCTTCGGCGTGCGCCCGGCCTCGCTTGCCATGCTCGCGCTGCTCGTGGCCAACACGGCGACGACCTTTTCCGAGTTCGCGGGCATCGCCGCCGGCATGGAGCTGTTCGGCGTGAGCAAGTACGTGAGCGTGCCCGTCGCCGCGCTCGTCGTGTGGCTGCTCGTCATGGGCGGCAGCTACAAGCGCGTGGAGAAGGTGCTGCTCGCCATCTCCTGCGTCTTCGTCACCTACATCGTCGCGGCGTTTCTCGCCCGGCCCGACTGGGGCGAGGTGGGCGTGGCGACCCTCGTGCCGCATGTGCAAGGCGACGCCGCCTTCATCAGCCTGATCATCGCGACGGTGGGCACGACCATCGCGCCGTGGATGATCTTCCTCACCCAAAACAACGTCGTGGACAAGGGCGTGACGGCCGAGGAGCTGGGGCCTGAGCGCATCGACGCCATCGGCGGGGCAATCGTGGCCTGCGCGGTCGCCTGGTTCATCATCGTCACGACGGGCACGGTGCTCTTCCCGCAAGGCGTCGGGGTGGACAGCGCCGAAAGCGCCGCCGCCGCGCTCGCACCCATCGCCGGGCCCTATGCGAGCATCCTGTTCGCCGCAGGCCTTGTGGCCGCGAGCTTTCTGGCCGCCTGCGTGCTGCCGCTCGTCACGGCCAGCGCCGTGTGCGAGGCCTTCGGCTGGGAGCGCGGCGTGGACAGCACCTGGCACGACGCGCCGGCCTTCAAGGGCATGTACACGGGCATCATCGTCTTGTCCGTGGCCGTCGTCTTGCTACCGGGGGTCGACCTCATGGGCGTCATGTTGCTCGCACAGTTCATCAGCGGCGTCCTTTTGCCGGTGCTGCTCGTCTTTATGGTGAAGATCATGGGCGACGCGCGCATCATGGGAAAGAGGCGCTACGGGCGCGTGCTGACGGCGCTCGTGTGGGCGCTGATCGTCGTGGTGTTCGCGCTGACGGTCGCGTATTTCATCATGACGGTGCTCGGCGTGTGAGCGGGGCGCGCGCAGGCGGGTGAAGGGGAAAATGCCGGCCGGCCCGGGGCGCGAGGCGCATGTTGGCGTGCGGTCGGCGGGCGGACCGGCGGGCCGGACAGGAGAAACGCGCGTGGGCTGGCAGAGCGCGCGTGCGCAGGCGAGATGGGAGCGGGTGAAGGCGGAAATGGCGAAATGCTGGGAGACGCGCGGCTGCGAGGGGCAGGACATGCAGGACTGCCCGCACGACACAGCCGGCCTGTGCCCGCGCTCGTGCCTGAAATCCGTGTGCGACAAGCCCCAGTACGAACGTGCGGGCGGCATGGAGATGTTCGGCGCCGCCGACGTCGATTTTTCCGCGGCGCGCAAGGAAAACTGCCACAGCTGCCGCTTCTTTTTGGCCCATGCCCCGCGTGTGGGCGCCGGGCGGCTATGATGGGATGAAGAGGACGACTCGTCGAAAGGACACGCCCATGGACACCTCGCCGATGAAGATCTTGCTGCTGGGCTCGGGAGGACGCGAGCACGCGATAGCGGCGGCGCTCGCGCAAAGCCCCCTATGCGAAAAGCTCTATATCGCGCCCGGCAACGGGGGGACGGCCCTCGTGGGGGAAAACATCGAAAACCTCGACATCTGCGACGGCGCGGCGGTCGTGGCATGCGCGCGCGGGCGCGGCTGCGGCTTGGTCGTCATAGGGCCGGAGGCGCCGCTGGTCGCGGGCGTGGCCGACGCGGTGCGCCAGGCGCAGATCGCGTGCTTTGGCCCCGGGGCGGCGGGCGCGCGCCTCGAAGGCTCCAAGGATTTCAGCAAGCAGTTCATGGTGCGCCACGGCCTGCCCACGGCCGCCTACGCCACCTTCGCCGATTGCGACGAGGCCCTGGCGTATGTGGCCGGGCGCCCCGCGCCCATCGTCGTGAAGGCCGACGGCTTGGCGGCGGGCAAGGGCGTGACCGTGGCCGAGACGCGCGAGCAGGCATGCGATGCGGTGCGCGAGTGCTTTTCCGGGCGCTTCGGCGAGGCGGGCGCGACCGTGGTCGTCGAGGAGTGCCTCGCCGGCCCGGAATGCTCGATGCTCGCGTTCGTGAGCGGCGCCGACGTGGTGTGCATGCCCGAGGCGCAAGACCACAAGCGCGCCCTCGACGGCGACAAGGGCCCCAACACGGGCGGCATGGGCGTCTACAGCCTCGTGCCCGCCGTGACGCGCGCGCAGCACGAGGCCATGGAAGACGTGATGGAGCGCGCGGCGGCGGCGCTTGCCGAGGAGGGCATCGACTACCGCGGCGTGCTCTACGGCGGCTTCATGCTCACCGATGAAGGGCCGAAGCTGCTCGAGTTCAACGCGCGCTTCGGCGACCCGGAGACGCAGGTGCTGCTCCCGCGCCTCGAAAGCGACCTGGTCGAGATCGTGCTGGCCGTCGCGGAGGGGCGCCTGGCCGAGATGTCGCCGGCGTGGAGCGAGGAGGCGGCGGTGTCGGTCGTGCTGGCAAGCGGCGGCTATCCCGGCTCCTACGAGACGGGCTTTCCCATCGAGGGCATCGCAGAGGCCGAGGCATGCGCCGGGGTGCGCGTCTACCATGCGGGCACGCGGCTGGACGGCGGGCGCGTGCTGACGGCCGGCGGGCGCGTGTTGAACGTGACGGCGACGGCGCCCACCTTCGTCGAGGCGCGCGAGCTGGCATATGCCGCCTGCGAGAAGATCTCGTGGGAGGGCATGTTCTACCGCCGCGACATCGGGGCGCGCGCGCTTTCGGCGGCGGGCTAGACCCAAGTCCCGGATCTTGGGGTCGCCGTGCACTGCGGCGCAGGCCGCCGCAGCAGTCAGGACCGCAGCGGCAGAGCGGGGTCGCAGCGGCAGGCCAGAGCCGCCGCAGCAGGCCGGGTCCGCCACGGCAGGGCAGGGCCGCAGCCGCAGGACAGGCCGCCGCGGCAGGGCAGGGCCGCAGCCGGGGGCGGGTAGAATCTGGTTGGACAGGACGAGGCCGGGCAAGACCGGCCCGGCTTTGGAGGTTTCCTTCATGCATTTCGACAACATCGACGAGCTGCGCGAGTACTACTCCCACGACGAGTTCGCGCGCGAATGCCTCGGCGCGCACATCGACGCCTACGACTTCGAGACGCACGAGGCGCAGGTCAGCATGCGCGCGGACGGGCGCCACCACAACGCCCTGGGGACGGTCATGGGCGGGGTGATGTTCTCGCTGGCCGATTTCGCGCTTGCCGTCGCCTGCAACACCGACCAGCCCGACTCCTGCTCGGTCAACCACGCGATCAGCTTCATGAGCACGGCAAAAGACGACCGCCTGGTCGCCGTAGCGCGCCCGGACAAGACGGGGCGCAAGCTCGCGTTTTTCACCGTGGACGTAAGCGACGGGGCGGGCACGAAGCTCGCGCGCATGACAGCCACCGTCTTCCGCCTCGCCTGAGGCCCGTTTAGGACTTGCGTTCACCGCACACCGCCCTTCCCCGCTGCGCCATTGCGCTATCATCGAAAGCCATGCAGCGAGGAGGGGGACGCCCGCTTTTTGGCGCGCACCCTCGGGTGCCGCGCCCCGCATGGCCCGCCGCCTCCTCCTTCACCATGAAACCGCACGACGCGACAGAAAGCGACGCCAAGATGAGCGAGCACGAGTACCGCCCCCAAGACATCGAGCCCAAGTGGCAGAAAGCGTGGGAGGAGGCCGACCTCTACCACGTGGACGCCGGCTTTGCGCGCGAGGCCAAGTACGTGCTCGAGATGTTTCCCTACCCCAGCGGCGATCTGCACATGGGGCACGTGCGCAACTACACGATCGGCGACGTCTACGCGCGCTACCTGCACATGCGCGGCTTCGACGTGCTGCACCCCATCGGCTGGGACGCCTTCGGGCTGCCGGCGGAAAACGCCGCCATCAAGCACGACACGCAGCCCGCGAAGTGGACATACGCCAACATCGCGACGCAGGAGGCCTCCTTCAAGCAGATGGGCCTGTCCTACGACTGGGACCGCAAGCTCGTCACGGCAGACCCCGAATACTACCGCTGGGGCCAGTGGTTTTTCATCCAGATGTACAAGCGCGGGCTGGCCTACCGCAAGTCCAACCCCGTGAACTGGTGCCCGGATTGCGAGACGGTGCTTGCAAACGAGCAGGTCGAGCAGGGTGAATGTTGGCGCTGCCACAGCAAGGTGGAGCATCGCGAGCTCGACCAGTGGTACCTGAAGATCACCGACTACGCGCAAGAGCTGCTCGACGGCCTGGACGGGCTGGACGGGTGGCCGGCGCGGGTGAAGCAGATGCAGGCCAATTGGATCGGGCGCTCCGAGGGCGCGCACGTGGACTTCGCCTTGTGCGACGCCGACGGGCAGCCCACCGACGAGACGATCACCGTCTTCACCACGCGGCCGGACACGCTCTTCGGGTGCAGCTTCTTCTTGCTCGCCCCCGAGCACAAGCTCGTCGCCGAGCTCGTGGCGGGCACCGAGTACGAGGCCGCCTGCGAAAAGGTGCGTGCGGCAGCCGAGGCGGCAAGCGCCGTGGAGCGCACGAGCGGCACACGCGACAAGCACGGCGCCTTCACGGGGCGCTACGTGGTCAACCCGGTGAACGGCGAGAAGGTGCCCGTGTGGGTGGCCGACTACGTCTTGACGGGCTACGGCACCGGCGCCGTCATGGCCGTGCCCTCAGGCGACCAGCGCGATTTCGAGTTCGCGCGCAAGTACGGCCTGCCCATCGTGCCCGTCGTCGTGGGAGACGGCGATCCGCTGCTCGAGCGTCTGGCGGGTGAAGAGGGGCGCGTCGTCGCGGACGTGGATTGGGACGCGGCATGCGACGAGCCGGGCGTCATGGTGCAGTCCGGGCAGTTCAGCGGGATGCGCGGCGGCAAGGGCAGCGAGGGAGCGGCGGCCGTCACGGCGTGGCTTGAAGAGCACGGCTGCGGCAAGGCCACGGTCAACTTCCGCCTGCGCGACTGGCTCGTCTCGCGCCAGCGCTATTGGGGCAACCCCATCCCCATGGTCTATTGCGACGCATGCGGCATCGTGCCCGAGGCCGAGGAGAACCTGCCCGTCGAGCTGCCGCGCGACCTGCGCATAGCAGACGGCCAGACCCTGCGCGACGTGCCCGGGTTCTACGAGTGCCGCTGCCCGAAGTGCGGCGGCCCTGCGCACCGCGAGACGGACACCATGGACACCTTCACATGCTCGAGCTGGTATTTCCTGCGCTACACCGACCCGAAAAACGACGCGGCGCCTTTCGCGCGCGAGGCCGCCGAGCGCTTCATGCCGGTGGACCAATATATCGGCGGCATCGAGCATGCCATCTTGCACCTGCTGTACTCGCGCTTCTGGACGCGCGTCGCGCGCGACCTGGGGCTTGTCGGGTTCGGCGAGCCGTTCACCAACCTGCTCACGCAGGGCATGGTGAAAGACGAGCACGGCGAGGTGATGAGCAAGTCGAAGGGCAATGTCGTCGCCCCCGAGGAGATGCGCGCACGCTACGGGATCGACGCGGTGCGCGCCTGCATCATGTTCATGGCGCCGCCCGACAAGGACCTGCTGTGGAACGAGGACGGCCTGGCCGGCATGGCGCGCTACCTGCAGCGCGTGTGGGACCAGGTGTGGCAGCTGTGCGAGGACGCGGGCGAGGGCGGCGAGGGTAACGCTGCGGGCGCTGAAGGTGGCGCTGGCGACGCCGGCGCCGGCGAGGGCGCTGCAGGCGCTGCGGGCGCGCAGGCGCCGGCCGTCAAGGCGCTCGTGCGCCAGATGCACGCGAGCATCAAGAAGGCGGGCGCCGACATCGAGCGCTTCAGCTTCAACACGGCCATCTCGGCGCACATGGAGCTTGCCAACGCCGTGGCCGGCTACCTGAAGCTGCCGGCCGCCGCGCGCGACGCGGCGTTGTCCGCCGAGGTCGCGCGCGTGCAGGTGCTCTTGCTCGCGCCCTATGCGCCGCATTGGGCCGAGGAGCTGTGGCATACGGCGATAGGCGAAGGCGCCAGCGTCTACGACCAGGCGTGGCCTGCGTTCGACGAGGCGGCGCTCGTGGCCGACGTGGTCGAGCGCGCCGTCATCGTGGGAGGCAAGCCGCGCGCGCACATCGAGACGGCTGCCGATGCGGGCGAGGAGGAGATTGTCGCGGCGGCCCTCGCGGCGGTGGAGTCGCGCCTTGAGGGCAAGACCGTGCGCAAGACCATCGTCGCCGGCAACGTCGTCAACATCGTCGCGAACTAGCGCGCGGCCCGCGCCGGGCATCCGGGGCGCACGCGGCGCAGGCTGTGCAAGCTGCGCGGACCGTGCAAGCCGCGCGGGCCGCGCCGTCTCTCCCGCGCGCCCGGCGCACCCGGCGCCGCCTTTGCCCGCCCCCGCCGCAGCGAAACCGTCGTTGCCCGCTTGTGCCCGCAGGCGCTGCGCACGGCAGTTTATAATGCCCGCATGGTTTCAGGGGAAAGGCACATCTCGCGCCGCGACGTCGGCTTCTACACGCGGGTTATGGCTCAAAAAGTGTGTCTCAGCGCCTGAACTCCGTCGGCATGTGGAAC
>CAVFDV010000091.1:3657-7223 GCA_963621315.1 Oscillibacter sp. MSJ-31 | reverse complement strand
TTCTTGCCCTGCACCTTGCTGTCGGGGTAGTAGGCAAAGGTCCCGTCGCTTTTGCTCACCGCGAAGGCAAAGCCCTCGGCGCCGACCTTCACCCCGTCGAGCACGCTGCCGATCTGGACGCTGCTGAGGAGGTTTTCCAGGCGGCTCGGGCGCACGTTTATCTGGACGAAGCCGTCGGCGTCGCCGTTTTGGTCCTTCAAGGACACGCCGATGTATTGGCGCAAGTCGCCCGAGATCTCGTCTTGGCGCGCGTCTTGCACCACGTGGTCGACGCCTTGCAGCAGTTTCCTGAACTCGTAGGACTTGTCGTTGGGGTCGGTGCTCAGGGTGTAGTTCGCGTACGAGGAGTTGGTCGCCGCCATAGAGCCCGCCGCATCGAACACGTCGACGTATTGCACCTGCAAGACGTCGGCGACCTCTTGCAGGCCGCTGCGGGTGGCCAGCCCCCGGTTGCGGTTCAAAACGTAGGCCGCGACCTCGGCTTTGTCCAGGTAGTACTCGTTGTATTGCTCTTGCAAGACGTCCGCGCGGTCCTCGGTGGCCTGGATGGTCTGCGCGAACTGCCCGGCGCGCCCGCTGTCGGTGATCGACTCGGAGGACAACGAGAAAAGCGTCTGCATGTAAAAGGCGATGGCCACGATGGCCACGAAACCCACCAGCGACAAGATCGCCCCCTTCGACGCGATGTTCTTGTTCAGGCGCCAGGCGCCGGCCGCGACGAAGTCGTCTTTCCCCGTGCCGCGCCGCTCCTCCTCGCGCAAGACGCACACGCCGTAGAGCACGACCATCGCCATGACGGCGAAGAAGGCAAAGACTATGACGCCCGTGGTGACGCTGCGCGCGGAGGATATGTCGCTTTCGGGCACCGCGGAGATGTAGTAGGCGTCGTCGACCTTGGTGACGTTGCAATACAGCGAGGTGCCGTCGAAGGAGGCCCACAGGAAGGCGCCGTCTTCCAGATCGGCCACCTCGAGCCCCTTTTGCAGCGCGTCGGCGCCGACCAGGCCGGAGTCCGGGTGGTACAAGACCGTGTAGTCTTGGGCCGAGACGGCGAACATGTAGCCGTTTTGGCCGATGGCGATGTTCTTGAGCACCGCCTCCGTCGAGCCCGAGTCCTTTATCCACTGCTCGAGCTCGTCGGTGTTTTGCTCGACGACGGCCATGGTGGCGTCGTCTATGCGGGCGGAATAATAGCGGTCGTGCCAGTTCTCGGAGTCGAGGTCGACCTCGACCGCATCCGACGGCTTTCCCGTGTCGAAGACCGTGCGCAGGCGGTTGTAGCGGGTGAAGGTGAAGTCCGCCTTCGTCTCCTGGGCACGCGCGACGATCCTGCCGCCCTTCTCGACGACCATGACGTTGTCGACGTCGAGCAGGTCCTTGTACTCGCGCATCTTCGCGTCGCTTGCCTCGTATCCCGCCTTGTTGTTGGCGATGAAGGCGACGCTTTCGGCCTTCGACTGGTGCAAGGCGTCGTACGTCTCGATGTTTTGCTCGCTTTCCCCGGACGCCGTCTCGAGCAGGCCGGGAAGGGCGTCTGCCTCCTGCTTCATCTCCTGCGTGTAGCTTTCCAGCGAGAGGTTGTTTTGCATGGTCGAGATGCACACGCCCATGCACGCCATCCCCACCACCACGATGGCGGCAAGGATCGCAATCTTCACCTTCAGCCTTTTGGACATGGATGTTGCCGGCATGCTCGTCCTCCCTCCCCTAGTCCCATTTGTCGACCAACGATGCGACGGTCCCATCGTCGATCATGGATTGGACCGCCTCGGACAGGGGCGCGGAAAGGGCGGAGTCCTTCTGGGTCGCCACCCCGTAGTCTTGGGTTTGGCCGCCGTAGTCCAAAAACTCGCGGTTGTCGAGCATGAAGGTCCTCGCTATCGCCCGGTCCAGGCAGATGGCGTCGACTTTCCCGACCTCCAAGGCCTCGGAAAGCTCTTCGTAGGAGGGAAACTGCAGGAGATGGAAGGTGTCGAACTGGACATCGGAATTGTCCTCGTTTGCCGAGAGGGGCTGCCCGCTCGTCTTTCCCTCGCGCGTCAGCTGCGCGACGAGCTGCGGCGCGGTGTTTGCCCCCGCCATCGTCGCTATGGTCTTGCCCGAAAGCGCGTCGACGTTTTCGATCATGGAGCTTTTCTCCACCATGAACACCGTGCGGTCCTCGTAATAGGAAGGCGAGAAATCGAAGTTCTCCAAGCGCGAGTCGGTGATCGAGTAGCAGGCGATGAGGCAATCGACGTCGCCGTTTTTGAGCGTGTCCTTGCGGTCGTCGGGCAAGACGGTGGAAAACTCGACGTCTTTGTAGCCCAGGCGCTTCGCCAGCTCGTCGGCGATGTCGACCTCCAGGCCATAGTATTTGCCCGTCTCGTTGTTGAAGTAGCCGAACCCCATCACGTCGCCGCGCACGCCGACGCGCAAAGTGGAGCTTTTCGTGGGCGTGTCGGCCGCCCCGCAGCCGCACAAACCGAGCGCCAAGACCGCCGCGAGAGCCGCGGACATGAAGATTTTCCAAACCCATTTGCAGGCATGTGCCATGTTCAACCCCTTGCCGAATCCTTCCCCGCAGCGCCGCCTTGCCCCGGCCGCGGACGGCGCCGCGCGGTCAAAAGCGCCAGGCTCCGAGGCGCCCTTGCCCCGCGCCCCGAAAACCTTGCAGGTGATTATAGTTCAAGGGGATGCAGCGATCTTTGAGCGCGATGGCTCGACGCAAACCATCTACCCCCTCGTGCCAGATAATTCCCCATCTGCATTCCCAACAATATCCTCCGCACTGTCCAAGCGGACGGCGGGAGACAAGGCTCGCATATGGTATCGCCTGTGTTTGTTTTTAAAATCAACAAAAATAGTTGACAAAAAGAACTGCTATGGTATATTCTTCTCAACGAAAGGAGGACATGATGGGCACGAAGACAACAGACTTGGGAAAACGTCTAAGGAAAATTCGCATCGATGCAGAAGAGACGCTTGGAGACATGGCGCACAATCTCGGCATCACATCCTCGTATTTGTCGGCGATAGAAAAAGGGAAGCGCCCTGCTCCTGCTAATTTCGTCAAGGCGGTCGCCTCTTTGTACGAGCTGGCTTCACCGGAAAGGGAGGCTCTTTCGGTGGCGGCAGACAAGACGTTGAGGAACGTGAGAATTCCATTGGAGAACATTTCAGACAGGCAACGGGAAGCCGCTTTATGTTTCGCCCGCTCATTTGACAGCCTCGACGATGGCGAGGCGGACGCCCTCATAAACCTTCTACACCGCGCAAAGGACGAGGCATGAAACCATATGTTGAAGGAAAATCCCGCGAAGACTTGCGGCATCTGGCCTTGCAATTGCGAAGCAACTTCCATCTGGAAAACCAACTGTACTTTCCAGCCGTCGAGATGCTCGACGTTTTTGAGGAAATTGACGATTCCTTCTCATACGTAGTCCTCCCCGACTTTGAGATGCTCTCCAACGAGCATGCGCACACAGACGTGCTCGAAGGGGAAATACGTATCAAGGAGAGCATTTATGACGGAGCATGCAACGGCAACGGGCGTGACAGGATGACCATCGCACACGAACTCTCCC
>CAVFDV010000091.1:0-3647 GCA_963621315.1 Oscillibacter sp. MSJ-31 | reverse complement strand
GGGGATTCAAGTTGTATTGGATGAACGATGACAGCAGGGTTGAGAGCTATTGCGATCCTGAATGGCAAGCAAAATGCTTGGCTGGAGAAATCATGGTCGCCCACAACCTTGTTCAAGGGCTATCTCCCGAGGAAATAGCAAGGCAATGTGGAGTTTCGCTTGCAGCGGCACGCTATCAAAAGCAAGTAGCATAGAAACAGGATCGAGGTGGTTTTAATGGACGGATGAAATTGGCGCGCGGCGACTGGCATCGCCACGCGCCCTCCCGAAAGATCGAATCTTCCGTAGACAACATGAGATTATGGCCTTTCGGGAACATCGATTCAAGGAAAATCAATACATCCGAAAGGAACAACATGAACGAAAAAGGCATATGGCTCCAAAACCAGAAACCACCTTCGGGAGGATGGAAACACAATTATCGGAAGAGCCCGCTGTTTTTGCGAAACGGATACGAAAGCGCCGGTGAATGGGGCATTCCCATAATCAAGCATCAGAAAATAGACACCACCCGCAGAATTGAGCTCATCGCGATGAGCGATACCAGTTTGCGCGATGTGAGGAATACCCACAAAGGCGTGCATCATTTTGTAGACGACCCGCGCTTTAACGTCCTAACCTACAATCCGGCAAAAGCGGTGGAAAAATACAAACGCTACAGATTTGTCTTAACTCCAGATAATTCCTTGTTCCCGGAAATGGAGCTTTGGAGACAATTGATGTCTGTCGGCATGAGCCGTTGGTGCGGAGCATGCTGGCAGGAAAACGGATTGTGTGTAATTCCCACCGTAGGATGGGGTCTCTACCCCACATTCAAATTTTGCTTTCTCGGCATCGAGCGAGGGGGCTCGGTGGCTATTTCGACGCTTGGCTGCCGCCTGGGAAAGCGCAATTTTATGCGTGGGTACGATGCCATGCTAGAGCAGATTTCTCCTGGACTCATCATTTGCTTTGGGAAACCGTTTCCCGAGATGAGGGGAAACGTTACCCCGGTAGATTATCTTCACTCACGAAAGGCGGTGCGCTGAACATGGGAGGGCGTGGAACATATTCGGCAGGCAACAATGTTGCGTACTCGTATAAAACAGTGGGCAAAATAGAGGGTGTAAAGGTCTTACGTCCCCTGCGGGGAGCCATCAAATTGCCAGAAGAGGCGCATAGCAGCAGCGCCTACATCCTCTTGGATGACAATGGTGTTTTCAAGCAATACCGGGAATACGACCATGAACACTATCTGAAATTCGAAATCGGGTACCACAGAGAAACCGGCCTGTCTGCCAATGGTGAAAAAATACTGCACGTACATGAGTACACGCACGATTTCCAAAGAACCAAGCGACTAATCACACCTGCTGAAATACAGAAATATAAAAAATACTTCAAGGGGGTGTCCTTGTGATGGAAGGACGGACGGCACAGCAATTTTTAAACGACCTCTCCTGTGGTTTGGAGCAAACGGTTTCCTACCGCGGCGAGACGTTTTTCATCGAAGGGTATGTTGATGGCGAAGACTGGGTTGCCCACCTCGACAAATGGGAACCGGGCACGTCTCGGACGTTATGGTCTTGTCGAGACAAGAGCATGGAGGCCTGCTTGGAGAAGTTCATCGGGTCCCCTCTTTTCGATGGACAGACATTTTGGCAAGCGCAAGGGGAAATGACAGTTTTGAGCGCATGAAACCCAACGGGACGGAAGGGCAGACGGCACAAAGCGGGGCGCTGCCTGAAAAGACAGCGCCCCGCTTCAACGCACGCGCAAGCGGCGCGCGCGATATGCGCACGAGACCCTAGATGTCGTCGCCGTAGCGCTCGCGCGTGATCTCGTCGAGGGTCTTGCCCTGCGTCTTGGGGCACCAGATCACGCCCACGAGCAAGGAGATCAGCAGCACGACGCACATGATCACAGCCGCCGGGAAAAAGCCCGCCGGGTTGGCCGAGATGTCGCCCATGATGGCGCCGACGCCCACGAGCGACCAAATGCCCAAGACGCCGCGCACGAGGAAGAACATGATGCCCTGCGCGCCGCCGCGGTATTGCGCGGGGAACAGCTCGGTGCCCCACAGCGCGTAGAAGCATTGCGCGGAAAAGCCGGCCGACACGCCCCAAAGCAGCACGTAGGCCCACAGGCACCAGCCCATGGAATCGGAGGTGCCGTTGTTCAGCGCAAGTCCGAAGAGGGCGATGCAGATCCAGGACACGAGCGCCAGCACGGCCGAGATACCGAAGAGTACGCGGTGCGAGACCTTGTCGCCGAACTTGGAGAAGATGGCAAGCGAGCACACCGCGACCAAGATCCACTGCACGACGCCGAGCAGGCTTTGGCCGGTCGAGTCGATGTTGCCGGCCGCCGCATAGAGATAGGGCATGAACTGGCCGTTCGTGCCGGCGGCGAGGTTCCATGTCAGGTACACCGCGACGAGGAAGACGATGGTCTTGACGTTCACGACGTTTTTCAGCGGCGCGGCCAAGATCTCGCCAAACGAGGCGCCCTTGCCGGCGTCGTCGTTCTTCTCCGCCCAATCGGCCGATTCCTGCAGCTGGCGCTGGAGATTCCAGGCCACGAGCGCGACCACCAGCAACATGAGGAAGAGGATGCGCGTCGCGAGCAGGCCGTCGAAAGGCCCGTAGGTGCCCGCGGGCAGCAGCGTCTTGCCGTCGGAGGCAAAGCCCGGCAGCACGAAGGACAAGATCAGCGAGACGATGAACACGATGGCAGGCCCGCAGCTCCACGCGAACTGGCTGATGCCGATGTTGGAGGCGCGGTGGTCGGACTCGGAGGT
This sequence comes from Oscillibacter sp. MSJ-31, assembly GCA_963621315.1. Taxonomy (GTDB): domain Bacteria; phylum Actinomycetota; class Coriobacteriia; order Coriobacteriales; family QAMH01; genus CAVAWX01. The sequence goes on along the minus strand of CAVFDV010000091.1, from coordinate 868 downwards.
CTCGGAGATGTAGCTCCACGAGGCGGGCACGCCCGCGCCCACCGACAAGCCCGAGATGACCACGCCGCACACGACCATGGGCAGGTTCACCGCGAGCATGGCCAAAAGCACGCCGAACGCGTAGACGAGCAGGTTGTACTTGTAGATGATGACGCGGCCGAACTTGTCGGTCAGAAAGCCGCCGATGAGCGCGCCGACCGCCGCGCCGAAGGCGTTTGCGCCGATGGCGCCCAAGATGGCCGTCCACGTCGCATCGAAGCCGAAGGCCGCCGCCCATGCCGTGAGCGCGACGGAGCTTGCCACGATGCACCCCGAGTCGAGGAAGTTCGTGAGCGAGACCGCGATGGTCCCCTTGCGTTCTTGCGATAGTGCCACTGTTTTCAACCTTTCCTTTTGTGTCGGCGCGCCGTCTATGAAACGCCGCGCCCCTTTACCGAAGCCCTCACGCGCCCCTCGAAGCCGGGATGCGGCCCGAAAGACGCGGTGCAGCCCTCTTCTCCCCTATCCGCTCGCCGCGCGTCCCTCAGTCCAGATGGAACGCGCACGGCAGGTCGACGCTGACCGGCGAGTTGTCGGCGTTTGTCTCCATGACAGAGGCCATGAAGTCCCACCACTTGCGGTTGATGGGCGTGTCCGCGCTCTTCGCGTAGGTCTCGGGGTCGTCTATCTCGATGTAGCCGAAGAGGATGTTGGTCTCCTCGTCGATGAATATGGAGTAGTTGTGGCCGCCGTACTCGTGGATCATGTCGGCCATCTCCGGCCACAGCTCGTTGTGGCGTTTCTCGTACTCTTCGGCAAAGCCCGGGTAGAGCTTCATCTTGAAGCCCTGGATCGTGCGCCCGTCTTTCGTCTTGCGCGTGGTCATGGT
>CAVFDV010000090.1:5632-7275 GCA_963621315.1 Oscillibacter sp. MSJ-31 | reverse complement strand
ACGATTCCCCATATGAAAAATTCAAGATATTTGACAAAGAAAAAGCCGCTTGACCCGCGGCTTGGTTATCGAATCGGTGTGTTCGAACTGCAAAACTCTGGTGAGGCCCGGCACGAAGAGCACCACGGCGCCGATTATGGCCGTGACCACCCCCGCGACGATCAGATCCTTGGCCAGCTTGCCCATAGCTACCGCCCTTCCGCGCTCGATGCTGCAAGGCGCGCGCGGCGCGCACGCCCATGTCGCCTCCTACCCTATCATGAAGCCGCCTTGGCGCAAATGCTAAAATCCGCATCCGTCACATGCAGGGGCATCCGGCCGAAAGGATGCCCGCGAGGGAAACGGAGAGAAACGTGTCGACTCCATGCGCATACGCCTATCTGGGGCCTGCGGGCACCTTCAGCGACATGGCCTGCCGGGCATTCGCCGACGCCGGCCTGCTGCCGGATGCCGGCGAGCCGCTGCCGAAGGCGAGCATGGACGAGGTCTTCGAGGCGGTCGACCGCGGCCAGGCGGCCTTCGGCGTCGTGCCCATAGAAAACTCGCTCGAAGGCCCGGTGACCTCCACCCTCGACGCCTTCGCCTTCTCGACGCGCGCCGAGATCTTGGGCGAGACCGTGCTCGACATCCACCAGGCGCTGCTGCTCGCGCCCGGCGCAAGCCCGGCCGACGTCGCCACGATCGCCTCGCATCCCCAGGCCATAGGGCAATGCCGGCGCTGGCTGGCCGCGCACCTGCCCGAGCGCTCGTTGCGCCTCGTGGACTCGACGGCCGCCGCCGCCGAGCTAGCCGCCCACGACAAGGCCGTCGCCGCCATCGCCTCGCCGCTTGCCGCCGAGCTGGCAGGCGCGCAAGTCTACGCCGAGGCCATCGAGGACAACCTCTCCAGCCAGACGCGCTTCGTCTTGGTCGGGTCCGGGCCTGCGCGCCGCGAAGGGCCGGGCAAATCCACCCTGGCCCTCTTCATCAACTCGGACAGGCCGGGCACGCTCAACATGATCTTGTCCGAGCTGGCCTACGCCGGCATCAACATGACCATGGTGCAAAGCCGCCCCACGAAACGCGAGCTGGGCGACTACATGTTCTTCATCGACATAGACGGCTACGCCGACGAGCCCGACATCGCCTGCGCCCTGAACTGCCTGCGCATGAAGCTGCGCGAGGTGAAGGTGATCGGCTCGTACCCGCGCGCGGTGAAAGGGTAAAAGGGGCGGCGGGCACGGGCGGCATGTGGAAGGCAGGCTATTCGGCGGGCGCCCAGGAGCCGTCGGGCAGGCGCGTGACGAAGCCCTCGGCGGCAAGCTCGGACAAGATCTGCGCGGCCTGCCCCGGATCCGGCGCCGCGCGCCCGGCTTTTTCCTCGGCGCGGGCAAGCTCCGCGTCCAGCTCGTCCGGCGCGCCCACCCCCTCCAGCACGCAGCGCAGCAAAAACGCACGCTTTTGCCGGTGGCTGCCCTCGAAGCGCGACTGGCGCCGGTAGGCCTTCGCGCGGCGCGCGGGGTTCACGCCGCTTGCCTTCAGGTGCGCCCCGTAGTCGAGCAAGGCGTAGTACCACGCGCGGCAGCTCCCGTCGGCAGGGCAGGTGGCCTCCACGAGCGCGGCGATCTCGCGCTCGGCCACCTCGTCTGCGCCCTCGAAGAACT
>CAVFDV010000090.1:0-5622 GCA_963621315.1 Oscillibacter sp. MSJ-31 | reverse complement strand
AAGGCGAAAACGCGCACGCCCGCCGCCGTGGCAGGTCCCACCCCCGGCAAGGACAGCAGCTCGCCGCGCTCGCGCGGCACCTGCCCGCCGAAGCGCTCGCACAAAGCCCGGGCCGCCCTGTGCATGTTGAGCGCGCGGCGGTTGTAGCCCATGCCCTGCCATTTCTCCAACACGAGCTGCACGGGGGCGGCGGCCAGCGCGGCGGGCGTGGGGAAATCCCGGATCCACTCCTCCCAGCGCCCGAGCACGCGCGCGACTTGCGTTTGCTGGAGCATGACCTCGGAGACGAGGACGGCATAGGGGTCGCGCGTGCCGCGCCAGGGCAAGTCGCGGTAGAGGCGCTCGCCTTCTTTCCATATACGCGCGGTGAAAGCGGCGAGCGCCCCTGCATCCGGCGCGGGCGCCACGGCGGACGCAGACGCGGGCGCCGCATCCGCCGGCGCCTGCTCGGGCGCGGGTGCCGCATCCGCCGGCGCGCACGTCGGAGGCGCCCCCTTCACCATATCGGGCGCGGGCACGCCCCCCTCCTCGGGCCTTGCCGGCGCGGGCATCGCGGGCGCGCCCCTCAATCGTCCCAGTCGGCGACGTCCCAGCCGCGCCGGCGCGCGATGCGCTTGAGCTTGGCGTCCGGGTCCACGACGACGGCCTTGTCCGCCCAGGAAAGCATCGGCTCGTCGCTGTAGTGGTCGCTGTAGGCGCGCGCGAGCCTCCAGGCGCCCGGCCCGAACCTGTCGTCGCAAAACTGCACGAGCAGGCGCAGCTTCTCGCGCCCCTGCACGGGCACGCCCAGCACGCGCCCCGTGTAGTGGCCGTCGCGCTCTTCCATGATGGTCGAGACATGCCCGTCGAAGCCGTAGTCGGCGACGATGGTCGTGGTGATGGGCTTGAACGACGCGCTGGCCAAGACGAGCTTCATCCCCGCCTCGCGGCAGCGCTCCACCTCGGCCAGGGCCTGCGGGCGCAGGTGCTTGCGCATGCGCCGCTCGAACACCTCCAGTATCTCGGCGTCGACCTCCTCCACGGGCGGCTCGGTGAGCGCGGAGAAAAGCAGCTCGCGCGGGGTGGACTCGGTCTGCGGCAGGCGCAGGCGGTAGGCGATGCCCCAAAACCCCATGCGAAAGCCCGTGCGCAAGGGCAGCTCGCGGTGGCGCAAGAGGCTCGTCGTGAGCTTTAGGGGGCTTTCCCCGTCGAGTATGGTGCCGTCCAAGTCGAAGGCGGCGACCTCCACGGTCTTCCCGTCGGCCACGTCCTCTCCCCTTTCCCGTGCGCTTTGCCGCGCCGCGCGTTTTTTTGCCGTGCCGCGCTCGTGATCGCCGCGCGTTTTTCGCCGCGCGCGCCTTTCCGGCCCTTGTCCGTCCCGTCGTCTTTCGGTGCGCGCACCCCGTGCGTGCAAAACCGCCATTCTACTCGTTCAGCTCGTCGATGCACTCGGCGAATTGCGAGTTGTGCAAGTCGGCGTAGAAGCCGCCTTTCGCGAGCAGCTCGGTATGCGTGCCCTGCTCCACGATGTCGCCCTTGTCGATGACCAATATGGTGTCGGCGGCGCGGATCGTGGACAGGCGGTGCGCGATCACGAAGCTCGTGCGCCCGGCGGCCAGCTGCGAAAACGCGTCTTGGACCTGGCGTTCGGTGCGCGAGTCGATGTTGCTCGTGGCCTCGTCGAAGATCAAGATCTCCGGGTCGGCCAAAAGGGCGCGCGCGATGGTGATGAGCTGGCGCTCGCCGGTGGAGATGTTGGAGGCCTCCTCGTTTACCACCGTCTCGTAGCCGTCGGGCAGGGTGGAGATGAAGCGGTCCACGTGCGCGGCGCGTGCGGCGGCCACGACCTCGGCGCGCGTGGCGTTGTCCTTGGAGTAGGCGATGTTGTCGGCGATCGTGCCGTTGAACAGCCAGGTCTCCTGCAAGACCATGCCGAAGTGGGCGCGCAGCTCGTGGTAGCCCATCTCGCGTATGTCGCGCCCGAAAAGGCGTATCGAGCCGGCGTCGGTCTCGTAGAAGCGCATGAGCAGGTTCACGATCGTGGACTTGCCCGCGCCCGTAGGCCCTACGATCGCCACCTGGCTGCCCCGGGGCACCTCGACGGAGAAGTCGCGGATGACGGGGTTTTGCGGGTCGTAGCCGAAGCGCACGTGGGTGAAGGAGACGGCGGGTTGCACGGACGCGGCGCCCCCGTCTGTCGCGGGCCGCGTGTCCGCGCCCCCCACGTCCGCCATGCCCGCCTCGTCCATCTCCGGCGCGTCGAGCAGCTCGAAGACGCGCTCGGCGCCGGCAAGCGTGGCCTGCAGGGTGTTCACGATGCCCGCTATCTGGGCGATCGGGCGGGTGAACGAGCGCATGTACTGCGCGAAGGCCTGGATGTCGCCCACCGCGATGGCCCCGGCCAGCACCTGCGAGGCGCCGATCACGCACACCGCGACATAGGCGGCGTTGCCCACGAACTGGGTGAGCGGCCGTATGATGCCCGAGACGAACTGCGCGCGCCACGCGTGCCCGAAGTACTCCCCGTTCACCCGCTCGAAATCGGCGACGGCGGCCTTTTCGTGGGTGAACGCCCGCACCTCCACGTGCCCGCCGTAGGTCTCCTCGATGTGGCCGTCGAGGACCCCGAGCGAGGTCTGCTGGGCGAGGTAGAGCTTTTGGCTGCGGCGCGCGACGAAGAAGGTGGCCAGCACCGACAGCGGCAGCGTGACGAAGGCCACAAGCGACATGAGCGGGGAGATGGACAGCATCATCACCACCACGCCCACAAGCGTGACGATGCCGCCGACGAGCTGGGTCAGGCTGTCTTGCAGCGTGGACGAGGCCAGGTCCACGTCGTTTACCACGCGGCTCAAGACGTCGCCCTTGCTGCGGCTGTCGAAATACGACAGCGGGATGCGGTTTATCTTCTCGTCCACCTCGCGGCGCAGGCCGTAGATGACGTTTTGCGTGACGCGCGCCATGACGAAGGTCTGCAAGTAGGTGAACAGCCCCTGCGCAAGGTAGAGCGCCACGACGATGGCGAGTATGGAGCGCAGGGCGTCGAAGTCCACGTGCGCGCCCTGCGCGCCCGACGCGATGGCCTGGGCGCCGGCAAAGACCGTCGTCGTCGCGCGTCCCAGCTGGGCGGGCGCGAGCACGTCGAAAAGCGTGGCCGCAAGGCACAGCAGCAAGACGAAGGAGATGCGGGGCAGCTCCGGGCGCAGCAGGCGCGCCAGGCGCCGCACCGTGCCCTTGGCGTCGCGCGCCTTTTCGGACGGGTCGAGAGCGCCCATGCCGGGAGGCCCTCCCGGGTGCCCCGCAGCCGGGCGGCGCGCCTCCCTCCCGTCGCGCGTGTCTTGCGCGTTTTGCGCGCCCCTCGCGTCTTGTGCGCTTCTCGCGCCGTCTTCAGGCATCGGCGTCCACCTCCCCCTCTATCTGGGAGGCGACTATCTCGCGGTAGACCTCGCAGCTTTCCACCAGCTCGTCGTGCGTGCCCACCTGCACCACGCGCCCGGCATCGAGCACCACCACCGCGTCGGCGTCCATGGCCGCGGCCACGCGCTGGGCCACGATCAGGACGGTCGCGCCCTTCGTGGCCGCGCCCAGGTTGCGGCGCACCTGCGCGTCGGTCCTGAAGTCGAGCGCGGAAAAGGAGTCGTCGAAGACGAAAAGGCCGGCCGGCTTGCACAGGGCGCGCGCGATGGCGACGCGCTGGCGTTGGCCGCCGGACAAGCCCGTGCCCGCCTGCGTGATGCGCGTGGAAAAGCCGTCCTCTTTTTCCATGATGAAATCCCATGCGGCGGCGTCGCGTGCCGCCTGCTCTATCTGCGCGCCCGTCGCCTGCGAGTTGCCGTAGGCGATGTTGTCGGCGATCGTGCCCGAGAAGAGCACCGTCTTCTGCGGCACGTAGGACACGAGCGCGCGCAGCTCGTCTTGGCGCAGCTCGCGCACGTCGCGGCCGTCGATCTTCACCGCGCCGGCGCTTGCGTCGTAAAAGCGCAGCAGCAAGTCGATCAGGGTGGACTTGCCCGCGCCCGTCGCGCCCACGAGCGCGTAGACCCGCCCCGGCTCCAGGGTGAAGCTGACGTCGGAGAGCGTGGGCGCCGAGGCGCCGGGGAAGCTGAAATCCACGTGCTCGAAGGAGACCTCGTGGGGCTGCGGCGCGGGCGGCGCCGCAGGCGATGCCGCAGCAGGCGCCGCGATCGATGCCGTAGCCGGCGCCGCGTCCGGCACCGTATCCGCCGCCGCAGGCGGCACCGCAGCCGGCGCAAAGGCTGGCTTTGCATCCGGCGCCTGCTGCGACGCGCGCGCACCCCGCGCCGCCGGCGCTTTCGCCGGCGCGCCAGGCGCCGAAGATGCGCCCGGCGCCTCGGGGTCTTTCACCGTGGGCTCGCTGTCCAGCACCGCCCGGATGCGCTCGGCTGCGGCGGCGGCGCGCGGCCAGATCATGAAGATGGCCGAGAGCATCATCACGCTGATCAACACCTGCATGGCGTATTGGATGAGCGCCATCATGTCGCCCACCGCGAAGCTCCCCACGTCCACGAGGCCCGCCGCGCACCACACGATTGCCACGGTCGCGGCGTTTAGGACAAGCGAGATGCCCGGCATGAGCGTCGCGATGCGCCGGGCGACCGACACGTTCGTCTCGGCCAGGTCGCGGTTGGCCTTCGCGAAGCGCGCCTCCTCGAAGCCCTCGCGGCGCAGGGCGCGCACGACGCGCACGCCCGTCAGCTGCTCGCGCGTGACGCGGTTCAAGGTGTCGATGCGCGCCTGCAGGGAGCGCAACAGCGGCATGACCAGGCGCATGACCGCGAAGGCCAAGACGACGATCACGGGGATGGCGCAAAAGACGATGACGGACAGCTCGGGGCTTTTCGCATAGGCCATGAACGCCGCGCCCACGAGCATGATGGGGCTCATGAGCGCGATGGTCATCGACATCTGCACGAAGCGCTCGAGCTGCTGCACGTCGTTGGTCGTGCGCGTGATGAGCGAGCTGGTGCCGAAACCGTCCACCTCCGGGGCGGACAGCTCGAAGATGTGGCGGTAGAGGGCGCTACGCAGCTCGCGCCCAAGGCCCATGCCCGCCCGCGCGGCGCAAAAGTCGTTCAGCAGGTCGGCCGCCATGGCGCCGAGCGCCCACAGCAGCATGAAGCCGCCCGTGCTCATGACAAAGCCCATGTCGCCTTCCACGATGCCCGTGTCCACGATGTCGCTCATGAGGTTGGGGACCTCGAGCTCGCAGACGACGCGCGCGAGCGTGAGGAAGAAGGCCGCCAGCACGAGGGGGGCGAAACGGCCGAAGTAGTGTTTGAACACGTACACCATAGCGCCCCCCACGATAGGGCAAGAGGGACGCGCGTCGCGGCGCGTCTCCCCTACCGTAGCGCCGCCGTTACCGGGCGCGCACGGGGCGCGAGGGGCGCAGCGGGGCGGCCCCCGCCGCTCCAGGCCGCGCCCGGCCCGTGCAACCCGCGGACGCGACGGCAACGGCGCGGTGGGCTTCAGGGCACGGGAGCGGGCGCGGCGGGCGTCAAAACACGGGTCGGCTCAGTCCGTGCTGCCGCCCATCGCGCAGGTCAGCGCCACGCCACGCGTGACGCTCGCCAGGTTGTGGTCGAGCCGGCCGTCGTTGTAGACGCGGGTGAAGGTCTGGTC
>CAVFDV010000089.1:0-7325 GCA_963621315.1 Oscillibacter sp. MSJ-31 | reverse complement strand
GGCTGGAGCGTCGATGCAGCCGAAAGGACCGACGACGTGACGCTTGCCATAAAGGCGAGCCGCCCCGAGGGGCTGGCCAACAACGGCGCCTCGCTGGTGTCGGTCACCCTCGCCGAGGACTGCGTGACCGACGTGGGCACGGGCACGGGCACGGGCACGGGCACGGGCGACGGGGCGAACGCCGCAGACGCAGGAGGCGACTCCGGCGTCGTGTTCTCCTCCGGCGAGGATGCGGAAAGCAGCACCGGCCGAAGCAAAGACGAGACGATGAGCGCCGACGAGGTGAACAACGACAAGGGCGTCGAGTGGCCAGACGACGCCGAGATCGTGAACAAGGACGAGGAGGCGTTCAGCGTCCAGACAGACGAGCGGGTCGCGAACACGCCCGAGGAGGTCTCCTCGCTTCTCGGCGAGGTGGAAAGCGGCGCGGTCGACTCCGAGGACGACTTGAAGACCTACGAGGAGCGGGAGGCAGGCGAGCAGGCCAGCGAGCAGGCAGGCGAGGCCGGGGCGGCCGGCGACGAGGCATCCGGCGCCGACGCGCAGGCCGAAGGCGACGCCGCAACCGACGACGGCGCATCGCAGGGCTACGAGGTCCACGCGGTGTTCGCGAACCCCGCCTTGAGCGTCGATTTCGAGAACTCGAAGATCGACGGCACGACCTTTGCGGCGACGCTTTCCGCAAGCGACTTCGTCGTGGGCAAGGGCATCGGCACGGACAGCTTCACCCTGCAAGACGCCGACGGCTGCGCCCTTTCGGCGGCAAGCTTCAAAAACGAGCGCGAGATAGCCGTCGAGATATCGCTTCCCCAAGACAAGGGCGCCTCGGCGCTCGACGGCGCCACGCTCATGCTGAAAGCCGAGGCCAACGAGACGCAAGGCGACGTCGCCTGCGCCATCGCCGTGCCCAAGCCCTGGGTCTCCCTCGACTTCGACTACACCGACGAGGCGGCCGGCACGACCACCTTCACCGCCTGCGTGCGCGACGGGCAGGGCGCGCTTTCCGCAGGCAACGTGAAAATCGAGGTCGACGGCAACGAAATCGCCCCGTCGTCGGTGGCGGCGCAAGACGACGGCACGTACTCCGTCGTGCTGAAGACCGGCGACGTGCCCTCGGGCTCTGCGGTGGTCCTGACGCCGAGCGGCATACGCGACCTGCTGGGACGCGACGCCGAGCCGGCGCAAGTCGCCGCGATCGCAGAAGAGACAGAAGAGCAGGCGCGCGGCCTGATCGACGATTTCACGCCGGAGAACATGGCGGCCGCGCTTGGCAAGAAGGCGCTGTTCGCGCTCGTCTCCCATGCCTGGAAGGAGTTCTACACGAACGCGGCCGACCCGAACCGCAACACCTCGCTCTACGATGCCAGCAACAACGAGATCTTGTCGGAGGTCATCCAGATCCACGACCAGGTGACCGACCTGGGCTACGAGATGAAAGCGCTTTCCACCACGGTGCGCGCCGGGCAAAAGGCGGCGCTCGTCACAGACGCCGAGCGGCTCGCCGCGCGCATACGCACGCAGTACACGCTGCTCAAAGACGAGGTGGACGCCATATACACGAGTCCGGACGGCTCGCAGCGCTCGCAGCAGTTCTCGGATTTCGCGCGCAAGGAAAAGACCATGCTCGACGAGCTTGCCACCAACATGGGCGAGCTGTACACGATCATCTGCAAGGCGGACGCGGGCAGCGGCCACGACATCGTCGAGGTCTACGACGAGCTGATGGCGCTCTCGTACAACTGGGGCATACAGACCTACAACTACCGGCGCAGCTTCAGGGGCTCGCTTGCGACCATATGGACCAACGCGGCGGAAGTCCTGCGCGTGGCCTACGGCGCCCAGACCGAGGACGCCGAGGCGGGCAAGGCGGGCAACCTGGGCAGCAAGCGCTCGTATCTAGACGAGCTCGACGCGCAGGGCAAGAAGGTGAACGAGATCGTCAACGAGAAGCACAAGATAGACCTGGACGTGTGCCGCCGGGGCGGTAGCTGGGGCAAGCTGAGCCAATACGGCACCTACACCTACCACTACACCGACGACTACTTCAAGGGGTTTATCGACGTCGCGAACGATTCCATCGAGAACCCGAAGGAAAGGGCCGCGGAGATTGCGAGGATCGAGGAAACCTGGCAGGCGGTCATGTCCATGAGGAAAATCGGCGCCGGGTCCAGCCCCCTCGTCCTCTACTGCAACACGACGGGCGACTGGTGCCAGACCCTGGTCGCCAGCGACACGCAAGACAAGTGGGACAAGGGCTTCGTGTACCACACGGGCAGCTGGACGAGAAACACCATAGTGGCGCATCTGGCCTCCCCTTTCAGGACCTACGAGTACCGCGAGGTGGGCAGCTTGATGAAATTCGTGGCGACCACGTCTTGGGACAGCTCCTACCTGAACACCGCGCAGGTCAACGCCATGCTCTCCAAGCTGCCCGACGGCAAGACCCTGAAAAGCGAGCTTGAAGACGTCGGGCTGAAGACGGCGAAGTACCTCGTCAGCTCGGAGCGCTTCGACGACACCTTCCGGGTCGTCTACGACAACAACGACTGGTATTTCGACACTTTCGAGGTCGCGAAGTCGACGAACAAGGACAAGGGCTTCACGAAGGAGAAGAAGCACTACGACGGGTCGTACAGGTACGTGGTCGTGACGAAGGTCAAACACGTGAACTGGAAGACGTCTCCGGGCGATATGTTCACGTTGAACAAGACGGCCGTGAAGCCGGTGAGTTGAGCGAGACGGGACAGGCGGCGGAAACGAGGAGGCGGCGCGGGGTGCGGGGCGCGGGGGGCGCCTGCGACGCCCGCGCCGCGCGCGTCGGGCGCGTCGGGTGCGTGACAAAAGCCTCGGATGCCGCAGGAGCCGTGGGAGCTGCGCGCGCCGCGCGCGTCGGGCGCGTGACAAAAGCCGCGGATGCCGCAGGAGCCGCAGAGGCTGTGCGCGTCGCGCGTGGGGCGCGCATCACAGGCCCCCCGTTCACCCTGCTCGCCACAGCCGCCGCGATCCTTGCCGCCATCATCGCCCTCGCATGCGTCCTCGCGGGGTGCACGTCCGCGAAAGGCGGCTCGGGCGCGCGCTATGCCAACGCCCTCTACATCTACATGTGCGGCTCGACTTTGGAGACGAAAAGCGCCATCGCGACGCAAAACATCGACGAGATGCTGGGCGCGCACATACCGGATGGCAGCGCGGTCGTGGTGGAGACTGGCGGCGCGCGCAAGTGGCGCGGGCACGACATCCCCGCAGACGCGCTCGTACGCTACGAGGTGCGCGGCGGCTCGCTTGTCGAGGTCGGGCGCGAGGCGAATGCGAGCATGGGCGACGCGCAGACGCTGTCGTCGTTTCTGGGTTTCTGCCAGCGCGAGTACCCGGCCGACAACAGCACCCTGCTCTTGTGGAACCACGGGGCGGGCAGCGTGAAGGGCGTGTGCCTCGACGAGAACCACGGCATGGACGGCCTGAGCGCCGCCGAGCTGGGACAAGCGCTCGACGCGGCGGACGCGCATCTCACCACCGTGTGCTTCGACGCCTGCCTGATGGGCGGCTTCGAGACGATGCGCATGGTCGCGCCGCATGCCTCTGCCATGGTCGCCAGCGAGGAGATAGAACCTTCCGGCGGCTGGGACTACACGGCGCTCGTCGAAGGCCTGGGCAGCGACGATTTCACCGAGAAGCTGCTTATGGCCTACAAGGCGCGAAACGAGGGGAAGGGCAAGCGCCTCTTCACGCTCTCGGCGGTGGACTTGACGAAGTTCGCGCAAGTGGAAAGCGCCTTTGACGCGTTGTGCGGGCGGCTGGCCGCGCAACAAGGCGACGAGGAGGCATTGCAAAAGACCGTGCAGGCGGCGGACGCGGCCATGAGCTTCGGCGAGGGAAACGGCAAGGCCATCGCCCAGAGCAACTTCGTGGACCTCGCGCAATTCGCCCGAAACCTCGGCGCCGACGAGCTGGCCCGGGCGGTCGAGGGCTGCACGCGGGCCGAAAACGGGCCGGACCGCGAGGGGGCGTCCGGCATGAGCGTCTACTTCCCCCTCGACGGCGCGGCCTCGCTCAAGGAGTATCTGGAAAGCGCCGTGCCGGAAAGCTACGCCCTGTTCTTGAGGGGCGCGTTCGGCGCGGCAGACGGCGCGGGCGCGGGCGCAGGCGGGGCAGACGGCGCGGGCGCGGTCGAGTTCGCCGACGAGGGCAGCATCGAGGGCGGCGAGCTGCGCTTTGCCACGAACGCGGCCTCGGCGCGGCGCACCCTCGAGGTGGCCTATGCCGTCTACCGGCTTGGCGATGGAGAAGGCGGCGCGGACGCGCAGGCGAGGTGCCTGGGCTTCGACAGCGACGTGCAAGAGCGCGGCGCGGGCGCCTACACCATAGGGTTTTCCGGGAGATGGGTCGCCTTGAACGGGCAGCTCCTGTCCTGCGACACGATCGACGTGGCAGGCGACACCACCGTGTTCTCGGCGGCCGTGAAACGAAACGACGAGGACGGCGAGCTGCGCTTCACCTTCAACGCGAAGACGGGCGCCTACGCGCTGCAGGGCTTCGTCGCCGGCGAGGACGCCGGAGCGCAGGGGCGCCTCGAAGACATCGGCGACGGCGATACGATCACGGTGCTCGCCGAGCAATTCGACGACCCGGACAGCACGGCGACCCGGCTCGTCGAGGTGGGCGAGGTCTCGGCCGCCGACGGGCTCGCGCTGTCCTCGGCGACGCTGCCGGATGGGCGCTACCAGCTCTACGGCGTCGTCACCGACATATACGGCGAGGAATACACGACGCGCGACTTCATCGTCTCTGTCGAAGGCGGCGCCATGACGCAGGCGCGCATCGCCGGCTCCTGACCCGGGCGCGTGCTATGATGCGGCGCGCATGCACGAGGACGCGAGGGGGTGAGACGACATGGCGAGAAAGCGCAGGAAAGTCCCGAAGACCGGGGCGGTGTGGCACATGAGCGCCGAGGAGGCCACGCTGGCGAAGATGCCGCGCTACGACGCCTGGGCCGGCGGATACGGCCCGCACGGCGAGGCCGGCTACAAGCGCGCGAGGGAAAAACGCGCCTGGCAGGCGCAGATACGGCAAGAGGGAGCCCGAGACGGGCTCCTTTCTTTTTCACCCGCATGCCCCGGGGCAAGACCGCGGACAAGGCCGCCCGCGCTACGCCTGTATGACCCTCCCCTGCCCCGCACAGTATGAAAAGCGTGCTACTAGTACTCAAAGTCATACTCTCCTACAACAGGCATCCGAATAATTCACCTGCACACTCGTTCACCACCGTATGAGACGCGCGCGAAACCGAGGACTTCGGACGCGCACGTCCCGCGCGGCGAAGGGGCGAGACGAGATGTCCACGAGAAAGAGGCGCCGCACGCCCGCCCGCGCCCGAGAAAGGGCGCCCGCGATGCGGCGGCACGCCGAGATTTGCAGGAGGGGACCTATGGCAGACACCAGGCAGTTCATCGAGCTCGATCCAAAGGACTTCAAGCTGAACGACTACGACAACGTGCGCATCGACATGCCGGCCAAGCCCGAGCTGTCCGAAGAGGACGTGGACGCGCAGCTGTTCGAGTACGTGGCAAGCGGCGGCAAGAAGATACAGGGCATCGCCGACCTCGACGACGATTGGGTGAAGGCCAACTTCGAGGGGCTGGAGACCATCGAGGACGTGCGGCAGGCCATAAAAGACCAATACGACCACGACCTCGAGTTCGAGTACAGCGACATCAAGTTCAAGAACTGCGCCGACGCGCTGCTCGCGCGCCTCGAAGGCGACTTGGACGCGGAGACGCTGGCCAACAACATCGAGGTCATGCGCGAGGGCAACGCCAAGCGCCTGGAGCAGATGCACATCAGCTTCGAGCAGTTCTTGCGCGAGGAGCACATGACGCCGGACCAATACGACGCGAAGCTCGCCGCCGAGACCGAGCGGCAGATGCGCATGAACGTCGCGCTCGACATCATGGCCGACGTCTTGAACACGCAGGTGGGCAACCACGAGATCTGCGACTACCTCTCGGCGCCGGACCCGGAGAAGTTCCTGGCAGAGATCCGCGAGAAAGGCCAGGTCGAGGCGGCGCGCCGGGCCGCCGTGCGCGTGAAGGTCATGCGCCGCATCGTGGAGACGGCCATCGTGCGCGAGGTGGACGAAGAGGGCAGGCCTGTCGCGGCGGCGGTGCCCGAGGCGCGCATCGAGGCAGAAGAAGAAGTCGAGGTCCCCGACTTCGAGAGCATGCCCGAGCCGCAGATACGCGAGAACTAGGAGGCGCGAGAAGACGATGAAGGTCGAGAGAGTACGCGAAAAAGACGGCAAGCTGGAGCTGGCTGTGACGCTTGACGCGAAGGAATGCGCCAAGGAGATGGGCAAAATCGCCGCCTACGAGATCGCGAAGGGCGACTACAAGGCAAACCGCGCGCACGACGAGCCCATCGAGTTCCTGCGCCGGCACCTGGGCGCCGACGAGGCCGCCTTCACCTTCGACGAGGGCATCATGCGCCACCGCGTGCCCTTCGCCCTGACGGCCGCCGGCGTCGACGCCATCGGCACGCCCGTCTACAAGTGCCTGGAGCACGCCAGCGAGACGGACGGCTTCACCTACCACATGGTCTGCGTGCCCGTGCCCGAGTTCACCCTCGACGACTACGGGCCGGTATCGATATCGCTGCCGGGCTCGACGGTGAAAAGCGCCGAGGTCGACGAGGAGATCGCGAAGATGGCGCAGGCCGCCGCCGTGGCCGTGACCGACGAGACCCACGACGTGGTGGCGCGCGGCGACAAGGTCGAGTTGGCCATGGAGACGACCATGGACGGCGAGAAGGTGAAGACGCTGTGCACGGACGGGCGCGAGTACAACACGGGCGCGCTTGCCATGCCCGACGACTTCGACGCGGCGGTGATTGGCATGAAGGTCGGCGAGACGAAGAGCTTTTCCTTCGAAGGCCCGCAGATGGCGACCGACGAAGACGGCAACCCCATCATGGACCTCTACGAGACGACCGTCACCGTCAAGCGCATCATCGACATGCAGCCGCCCGTGCCCGACGACGCGTGGGCAAAGACCGTCATGCCAGGCGTGGAAAGCCTGGCCGATTTGCGCGCGAAGGTAAAAGAGAAGCTGGAGAAGCGCCACGGCGACGAGTACGAGCGCCGCGCGCAGGCCCTGGCGGCAAGCGAGCTGGCAAAGCGCCTGCACGAGGATGTGCCCGACCTGGTCTACGGCGTCGCGGTGAAGGAGGCGCGCGAGCAGCTGACGCGGCGCCTGCGCGAGGAGAACATCTCGCTTGACGACTACCTAAAGCGCGAGGGCATCGAGAAAGACCAGTTGAACAACGTGCTGCTC
>CAVFDV010000088.1:3097-7435 GCA_963621315.1 Oscillibacter sp. MSJ-31 | reverse complement strand
CCTGCGAGGGACGCGCCGGGAAAAAGGGGTCGTCGCCGTCTTCGAGGCGCGCGGCAGCGCGCTCGCGGGCCGCCATCACCTGCGAGGCTATCCGCGAGGACGAGATGCCGTTTCCCGTGTCGAGCACGTCCTTTGCCTGCGTGCGCCCCACCTCGCATATCAGGTCGATGCGGTCGCGCAAAGGACCTCCGAGCTTGCCCTTGTAGCGCAATATCTGCCCCTCGCTGCACTTGCACGGGTGCTCGCGGTCCCCCAGGTAGCCGCACGGGCAGGGGTTCGACGCGGCGAGCAGCTGGAAACGTGCGGGAAAGGTCATGCGCCCGTCCGCGCGCGTGAGCGACACCTCGCCGTCTTCGAGGGGCTGGCGCAAAGACTGCAAGACGCAGCCGCCGAACTCCCCCAGCTCGTCGAGGAACAAGACGCCGTGGTGCGCAAGCGACACCTCGCCCGGCATGATGGGCTGGCCGCCGCCCACGAGAGAGGCCATGGTCGCCGAATGGTGCGGCGCGCGGAAAGGGCGCACGCCGCGCGCTATCTGCGAGACGTCGAGCCCTGCGACCGAGTGGATGACGGCGGCCTCGACGCGCTCCCTTTGCGAAAGCGGCGGCAATATCGTGGGAAAGCGCCGCGCGAGCATGCTCTTTCCCGCGCCGGGCGGCCCTATGAGCAAGGCGCCGTGCTCTCCTGCGGCGGCGATGGTGAGCGCGCGCACGGCCCCCTCCTGGCCTACCACCTCCGCGAAGTCGAGCTTTCTCCCGGCGGGCGCCGCCCGCATGCCGCGCACCTCGTCGAAGCTGCCGTCTTTCAGCTGCGAGAGATTGTCCAGGCACAGGTGCCGCAAGCCGGCAAGCGGCGGCAGGTCCATGTGCGGCTGCGCGCTCATGAGCGAGACAGAGCGCCGCGAGGCGCACAGCGCATAGGCGAACAGGCCGTCCACAGGGCGCACGCGCCCCTCCAGGGAAAGCTCGCCTACGACGATCGTGTCGGAGAACAGCTCGGCCGGCACCTGCCCCGTCGCGATGAGATAGGCCGCGGCGATGGGCAAGTCGAAGCCCGAGCCGCTCTTGCGCAAGGACGCGGGTGCGAGGTTCACGACGATGTTGCGGTTCATGGGCATCTTGAAGCCCGCCGCGTTCACCGCGCTGTGCACGCGCTGGCGCGCCTCCTGCACGCCCTTGTCCCCCATGCCGACGACGTGCATGCCCGGCAGCCCGCCCGAGACCTCTATCTCGACGGTGACGGGCACGGCCTCGACGCCGTGCAGGGTGCACGCGTGCACTTGCGCCCGCAAGGCCTTCGCGCTAGGCATCGAAGCAGCTCCTGTGGTGGCGCAATATGGCGCGCTTGCCGCCGGCGACGCATATGGCGATGGCGTCGAAGCGCAACGCGGTGTTGTCGTCTATGTCCTCTTGCACTATGTAGCACATCGCTATCTTCTCGTAGCGCGACCTCTTCCTCGCCGTGACGGCCTCTTCCGGCAAGCCGGCCTCCATGCTGCGCCTCGTCTTCACCTCGATGAAGCACACCGTGCCGTCCGGGTCCTCGGCGATGATGTCGGCCTCGCCGAAGCGGCATCTCCAGTTGCGCCGCAATATGCGGTACCCCCGCGCGCTCAGGTAGCGCACGGCCGCGTCCTCGCCCTTGCGCCCCAGCTCGCGCCTGCTCTCCTCGCGTTGCTCGAGCTCTTTCTCGCACGCCGGCGCGTTCCCGCATTCAGGCACGTCCGCGCGCGCCGTGCGCCCGTCCGCCGCGCCCCCTCCTTCGGGTTGCAGCTCCCTGCGCGTGATCTCCCAGCTCGCCTGCCCCGTCTCCAACACTGCCTCCGCGCCCATAGGCGCCTCCTTTCCCCGAAAACTCCCGATATGCACGCCCACGATCATGGCAGGCGGACCTGTGCAAAACCCCGAACGAAACCGGACCCGAATCCGGACCGCTTCCAAACGAAAACGAAACGGTTGTGGGATACTTTCCGAAAAGCGCACGTGGCGCATGCGCGAAAAAACGCCGCGCAGCCCCGAAGCGGACATGCCGCACGCGCCACACAGGCGCCGCGCCGCGCCGCCCAAACCCCGCGCGCATGCCGCACGCGGCGAAAAAGAGAAAGGCCCATCGCCCCATGGAAAAGGAACGAGCCGACTACATACGCTGCATACGCCAGGAAGGAGGAGACGCGGCCGGCCGCGCGCGCGCCCTTGCCGCCATCGACTCCTCGAACGTGCTCGCGCACGGAAAGCCCGTGCCCTTCTCCTTCGTGCCCACCCTCCTCGACGGCGACGACATGGCCTTCTACGAAAGCGTCGCCGAGACGACCGCGACGGTCCTCGGCAAGGTCATCACGCGCTATCTCGAAAACCCCGGCTACCGCGCGCTTTTCAACTTTCCCCCAGAGATAGAGCGCCTGATCTTGCTGCCCTGCGGATACGACCAGCTCCTGCCACTCGCGCGCATCGACCTCTTCGTCGACGAGCACGACAAGAGCTTCAAGTTCTGCGAGTTCAACGCCGACGGCGCGGCGGGCATGTCGCGCGATAGGGCGATAGGCGCCGAGCTGGAAAAGACCGCCAGCTTCAAGCGCTTCTCCGCCGCGCGGCGCTCGGTCAGGCCCTTCGAGCTGATCGACTCGTGGGTCGCGGCATTCTTGCGCATCTGGGAAAGCGACCCCCTCTCGGCGCGGCGCCCCGTCCCCACCGTCGCCATCACCGATTTCGAGGAAAGCGCCGTGATGAGCGACTTCACCATGTTCACAGAGGCCTTCGAGCGCGCGGGCGTGCACGCGCGCTTCGTGGACACGCGCGCCTTCGCCTTCGACGGACAAGACCTGCGCGACGAAGCGGACGGCACGCGCATAGACGCGGTGTACCGGCGCGCTGTCACGAGCGAGATCTGCACGAAGATCGACAAGTGCGGCGCCCTCATCGACGCCGTCGCCGCGTCCCGCGTGTGCCTGATCGGGCATTTCCGCACCAACATCATCCACACCAAGATGGTGAACGTGGCGCTTTTCGACAAGAGCCGCGAGGACTTCTTGAGCGCAGACGAGATCGCCTTCGTGGACGCCCACGTGTGCCGCACCTACCGCCTGGAGACGGGCGCCGTGGACCTTGGCGAGGTGAAGGCCGCGCGCGAAAAGTGGATCGTGAAGCCCGCCGACGACTACGGCGGAAACGGCGTGTTCGCGGGCGTGGACTTCACGGACGCGCAATGGGCCGGCGTCGTGGACGCGCATCTGGACAGCGGCTTCATCGTGCAGGAGTTCTACCCGCCGCACCACGTCGACATCGTGCGCCCCGAGCAAGACGCGCACGACCCCTGCCCCGTCGAGAGCTGGGAGTCCATGCCGGGCTTCTATCTCTACGACGGCCGGCTTGCGGGCTTCTACCACCGCCTGGGGCACGGCGGCGTCATCGCCATAGGCGCCGCCGGCGGCATATGCGCGCCCACCTTCGGCGTGGACCTCGATTAGGCGCACGCATCGGGCAGCGAGCGCAGACGCGAGGGCGAGAGCGGAAAAGGCACGGGAAAACGTGGGGCACCCCTTCGACATGCAAGGCAAATGGGCAGGCCGTGCCATCTTGCTCGTGGACCTCGACGCGTTTTTCGCCTCGGTCGAGCAGCTCGACCACCCGGATTGGCGCGGAAAACCCGTGATCGTGGGCGGCCCTGCAGAAAAGCGCGGCGTCGTCTCCACGGCAAGCTATGAGGCGCGCGCGTTCGGCGTGCACTCCGCCATGCCCTCCGCGGCCGCCGAGCGCCTGTGCCCGCAGGCCATATGGACGACCTCGCATTTCGAGCGCTACCACGAGGTCTCCGCGCAGGTGATGCAGATCTTGCGCGACGAAAGCCCCCTGCTCGAGCAGATGTCCATCGACGAGGCCTACCTCGACGTCAGCCCCGGGCGCTTTTGCGGCGACGACCCCGTAAAAATCGCCGCGCGCATCCAAGAGCGCGTGGCCGAGCTGGGCGTGACCTGCTCGATCGGCGCAGGCTCGGGAAAGGCGGTCGCGAAGATCGCCTCCGACCTCGACAAGCCGCAGGGCCTAAGCGTCGTCTACCCGGGCAGCGAGGCGGGCTTTCTCGCCCCCATGGACGTGCGCGCCATGCCCGGCATAGGCCCGCGCACGGCAGAGAAGCTGCACATGCTCGGGATAAAGACCCTGGGCGGCCTCGCGCACGCAGAGCTTTCCCTGCTCCGGCCCGTCTTCGGGGTGAACGCGCAGGCCTTTCGCGAGCGCGCGGCCGGCATCGACGCCAGGGAAATCGTCGCGGCAGACGAGTTGAAATCGGTGAGCCACGAGCGCACCTTCACCGAGGACCTGACCACGCGCGCCCAGATAGAAG
>CAVFDV010000088.1:0-3058 GCA_963621315.1 Oscillibacter sp. MSJ-31 | reverse complement strand
GATAGAAGACGCCATCGACCTTTTGGGCTCGATGGTGGGCAGGCGGGCGCGCCGCAACGGGGTGGCCGGGCGCACCGTCGTCTTGAAGCTGCGCTACGCCGACCTCTCGTCGCGCACGGCGCAAAAGACGCTTGCCCGGCCTTGCGACGACGAGTCCGTCTTCATCCCGCCCGCAAAGGCGCTGGTAGAGCAATTGTGGCATCCCGGCGCGCGCGTGCGCCTCGTCGGGGTGGGGCTTTCGGGCTTCGAGACGGGCGATGTGCAGCTCGGGCTTTTCGACGCGACATGCGCCGACGGCGGGGGCATCGATGCGGGCGGCGGCGGCTTTGCGGGCGACGGAAGCGCCGGCAAGAAGGCGGGCGAGGCGGGAGGCGCGCGCGGGCATGCAGCGGGCATGCGGCGGGCGCGGGCGGGCGCGGGGGCGCTGCAGGCGGCAGATGCGGTGCGCGACAAATTCGGCGAGGACGCGGTGAAGTTCGGCCGCGAGATGAAGCTTGCCGCCGACGACACCGGCACGCGCGGGAAAAACGAGGGCACCTTGCACATGCGAGGGAAAAACGAGGGCACCTCGCGCACGCGCAAACACGTAGAATGAAACGCCGTGCGCGCGCCCTCGACCCAAACCCGCGACCCGGGCCGCGCGCGCCTTGTGCGACACGGGAAAGAGATGGTGAACGAGACGGCTATGCAGGCACGACGCGTCAAGCTCTATTGCGACGGCGGATGCCGCGACAACCAGCGCCACGGCAACGTCGGCGGCTGGGGCGTGCATCTGGAATGGGGGCCGCACGTGAAGGACCTGCACGGCGGCGAGAGAAACACCACGAACAACAAGATGGAGCTGACCGCCGCCATCGAGGGGCTGCGCGCCTTGCGCGACAAGTCGGTGGGCGTCGACGTCTACGCCGACAGCGCCTACGTGATAGGCGGCATCACCTCGTGGATCTGGGGATGGAAGAAAAACGGGTGGCTGACCTCGGCGAAAAAGCCCGTCGCGAACAAGGGACTGTGGCAGGCGCTCGATGCGGAGAGGCGCAGGTTTTCCGACATCGTCTTTCACAAGGTGAAAGGCCATGCCGACAACGCGGGCAACAATCGCGCCGACGAGCTGGCCAACATCGCGATGGACGAGCTGGAGCGGCGGCGCTCCTAGGCAAAGGGGGCGGCGGCTCCTAGCGGCCTTGGCGCAGCTCCTCTGCCACCGCCATGCCGTCGGCTATGGCAGACGCCACGATGGACGCACCCGTGCGCGCGTCTCCGGCCACGTACACCGGCGTGCCCGAATCGTCGTCGAGATGCGCGCGGTGCGTGCCCCTGTGCACGATGGGAAGCGCCGGGCCTTCTGCGGCCGTCTCGACGTGAAACGCCGAGAGCAAGCCCGCCTCAGGTCCCACGAAGCCCTTGGCCACGAGCACAAGCTGCGCGTCGAGCACGCGTTCGGTGCCCTCGACGTGCGCGCGGCTTCCGTCTGCCGCGAAATCGACTATGCGCACGCCTGCGACCTCGCCGTCTCCCTCGAAGGAAAGCGTGTCCACGCCCCAAAGGCGCGGGTCGCGCCCGAAAAGCTCCTCTGCTTCGCGCTGGCCGTAGCCTTGCGTCCACACGTCGCGAGGGCCGGGCCATGCGGCCGGCACGTCCACCGCGTCTGCCGGGCGCGCGGCGCGGATGGCCTGGGAGACGCTTCTCGCGCCCTGGCGCAGCGCGGTCGCCACGCAATCCACCCCCGTGTCGCCGCCGCCCACGACGACGACGTCTTTTCCCTTCGCGGAGATCTCGAGCTCGCGCCTATCGAGCAAGGCCTTCGTGGCCTCCGTCAGATACTCCATCGCGTAGTGCACGCCGCCAAGCCCGGCTCCCGGCACATGCAGCTCGCGGGCATGCCCCGCGCCGCATGCGAGCACGACCGCATCCGAGGACTCCAATATCTTCGCAGCCTGCGAGGCCGCGTCGACTTCGCAGGAAAAGCCTATGCCGCTTTCGCGCATCAAGCGCACGCGCGCGTCCACCACGTCCTTGGGCAGCTTCATCGCCGGGATGCCGTACAGGGCCGGACCCCACGACGCTTGCAAGCGGCGCGCCGTCTGCCGCGGCGGGCAGGGGCGCGCGCATCTGCGCCTCGTCGAGGAAATCGGCGATCGCCCGCTCGTCGTCGCGTATGGCCACCGCCTCGTCGTGCAGCCCCAGGTTGCAGGCCGTCTCGCACGGCGCCGGGCACACGCGCGAGGTGAACTCGGGAAACGGGTTGGTCATCGAGAGGCGCTCCGCCGCGTCGCGCATGCGCCCCCGGCACAAGAGGTCGTTCGTCTCGGGGATGAGGTTGTGCAGCGGGCAGCCCGTCGCGCGCCTCGCGCCGGCAAAGACCACGCCGCTTTGGCAAAAGGCCACGCCGCAGGCCATGCAGCGCGCGGCCTGGGCCTGCTGCGCGGGCAAGTCGAGCACCTCGACGTATTCGTCGAAATCGCGCACCGCCTCTTTTACGGCGCGCAGGCCGTGCCCGACACGCCCTTGTTTCAGATATGCGCCCGGAATGCCCATTTACGCGCCCCTCCTCATCGTCTCGAACGCTTCCTCGACCGCGTCCTCGTGGCTCGCGCCGCGCTTTTCGGCCTGCGCCGTCAGCTCCATGGCGCGCTCGTATTCTTTGGGGATGACCTTCACGAAGCGCTTGCGCACCGCCTCGAAGCGGTAGAGCATCTTCACCCCAAGGGGGCTTTCCGTGCGGTTGACATGCTCTTCTATGAGCTTGCGCACGCACGCGAAATCCTCCTCGGACAGCTCCTCGAGGTTCACCATGTCCTTGTTGCAACGCGCGGAAAGCGTCTTTTCCTCGTCGTAGACGTAGGCCACGCCGCCGCTCATGCCCGCGGCGAAGTTCAAGCCCACCTCGCCGAGCACGACCACCACGCCGCCCGTCATGTACTCGCAGCCGTTGTTGCCGCAGCCCTCGACCACAAGCGACGCGCCGGAGTTGCGCACGGCGAAGCGCTGGCCGGCGAGTCCGTTGACGAAGCCGCGCCCGCCCGTGGCGCCGTAGAAGGCCACGTTGCCCACGGCGACG
>CAVFDV010000087.1:7089-7461 GCA_963621315.1 Oscillibacter sp. MSJ-31 | reverse complement strand
CGGCGCGCATCAAAGGACACAATTAAGGGCGCGAGCGAAAAGATGCGGAAAGAGTGGTTGAAAAAGGTGGGAAAGCTTGTGGAAAATGGGACGGTCGGTTTTCGCGGTGGAAAGAAGGCGGGGTTTTTCACAATGGAAATGAAAAGAGACACCTGCACGGAGCTGCGAAAAAGCGATTCGTCTACATATCCACGTGTTTTACTATAAGTACTAAATGTATAGAAGAACATAGTAAAAAGGAGGCTGGCGACTGTGGAATTCAACATCGACAAGACGGAACTTCAGAAAGCTCTCAACGTCGTGGGGAAGGGCATGTCGTCGCGGGCAAGCCTGCCCATACTCGCGGGTGTGCTGGTGACCGCGCACGACGAT
>CAVFDV010000087.1:0-7079 GCA_963621315.1 Oscillibacter sp. MSJ-31 | reverse complement strand
CGACCTCGAGACGTCGATCAGCCATACCACGCGCGCGGACGTGGTCGAACCCGGACGCGTCGTCATACCGGGCAAACTCGCGGGCGATATCGTGAAAAGCCTGCAAGATGCGGCGGTCCGGGTGAAGACGAAGGACGCACAAGTCGAGGTGAGCTGCATGAAGTCGTCGTTCACGCTCTCGACGCTGCCCGCCGACGATTTTCCCGCGTTTCCGCAGCCCTCGCCCCAGCAGCTGATCAGCGTGCCGGCGCACGACCTCGCGCGGTCCGTGCAACGCGTCGCGTTTGCCGCGAGCAAAGACGAGGCCCGCGCCGTGCTGATGGGCATCTTCATCGAGGTGGACGAGAAGAACATCCGCCTGGTCACGACGGACGGGTACCGCCTCGCCGTGTCGGATATGCCCGTCGTCATCCCGCAAAGCGAGCCGTTCTCGGCGATCATCCCGAGCCATGCCTTCGACGACGCGATGCGCCTTGCCGCCGACGAACAGGCCGTGTCGATCGGATTCACCGAAAACCAGATAGTGTTCAGCTTCGGCGACACCGTCTTCATCAGCCGCCGCACCGAGGGTGACTACCCCGACTACAAGGGGCTTTTGCCGAAGAAGCACGACGTGTCGGCGACGATGGACATCGACGAGTTGAAGACGGCGGTGAAGCGCGTCTCCCTGCTCGCCCAATCGCACGCGCCCGTGCGCTTTCACTTCGACCTTGCCGCGCAGGAGGCCGTCGTCTCCGCAAACACCCAAGATGTCGGCGGCGCGCAGGAGACCATCTCGGCGGAGGTGGAAGGCGACGGCGACATCGACATCGCCTTCAACCACCAGTACACGCTCGACGGCTTGAACGTGATGGACGGCAAGACGAGGGTGGAGATGCAAGATCCTACCAAACCCGGCATCTTCAGGCCGGATGGCGACGAAAGCTATCTCTATCTCGTGATGCCCATGCAAGTGAGGTAACGCGCGCGGCATGGCGCTTCGCGTCGAGGACATACGCCTGCACGAGTTTCGCGGGTATGGGGAGTTTTTCCTAGATGAATTATCAGATTTTATGATAATAAAAGGTCCGAACGCCGCAGGGAAGACGAACCTCGTGGAGGCGTTGTATCTGCTGACCGCCGGCGACTCGTTTCGCGCCAAGCGCTGGGGGGAGCTTGTCTCGTGGGGAAGCGACGCTTGCGAGCTGCGGGCGTCGTTTGCCGATGCGCCGCGCATGCTCGAACATGCGGTGGCGATCGAGGGTGAGAGACATTCCTTTCTCGTGAACGGGAAGAAGAGAAAGCAGTCCGCGTTTTCCGAATCGACCTCGTCGGTGCTTTTCACTCCGGACGACCTGCAGTTGGTGAAGGCGTCGAGTGCGCGTCGGCGCGACGAGGTGGACGGAGTTGGAAAGCAGCTCTCGAAACCTTATGGGAAGTTGTTGAAGGATTACAGGAAGTCGTTGAGGCAGCGAAACGCGCTCCTCAAGGAGGAAAACGTCCCCGAATCCGTGATGCGGTCGTGGGATGAATCCCTCATCGCCATCGGCGCGCACTTGTGCGCGAAGCGGCAGGCGCTTTTCTTTCGCTTGAAGGCGAAGATGGAGGAAGTGTACGGCGGGATTTCGCAAGGCGAGGATTTTGCGGCGGTCTACGAGCCGTCGTGGGAGAGATTCGACGCCGAAGGCCGGCAGCTCGACGACCCGTCCTCGTTTTCGACCGGGGAGGGCATCGCGGATGCGGATGGTATCTCCAGAAAACTCGCCGAGCTGGCCTGCCGCGTGAAGGCAAGCGAAAAGCAACGGCGCACGACGCTTTTCGGCCCGCATAAAGACGAGGTTGTCTTTTTCATCAACGGGAAAAACGCGCGCCTCTTCGCAAGCCAGGGGCAGCAACGCAGCATCGTCTTGGCGGAGAAGATCGCCGCGTTGTCCGTGATGGAAGAGATTTCCGGGCAAAAGCCGTTTTTGCTGCTCGACGACGTGATGTCGGAGCTGGACGAGTGTCGCCGGGACTGCCTTGCCTCGTTTTTCAGCAGCTGCGCGCAAACCTTCGTCACGACGACGAACCTCGGGTATTTCAACGACGAGGTGCTCGATGCGGCGCATATCGTCGAGCTGCCTTTGGAGGGAACGCGACATATATACTAAGTGCGCATGTTGAACATATGTGGCCGCGGCAATTGCGGTTGCCGTGGCGGCGAACCGAGAGGGGGTGTGCATGAAACGCGGGTTTTCCGGCGTCGTCAACATCGGCGCCGAGGTGCAGCAGCTGGCCCGGTCTATCGAACACGACAACCCGGATATTGCCGCGAGCGCGCGCGTGCAGCTGGCCTGGGAGCGCGCGGTCGACGAGAAAACGCTGCAGCACACCGTCGCCGTCTTCGCCATACCCCATACCGATATGGGCGAGGTCGTCGTCTACGTCGATTCGTCCATACGCGCCGCCGACATGAACATGCAATCGGAGCGTTTCCGCATGCACTTGAACATAGCGCTGGCCGAGCTGCGCGAGCAAGAGGGGGAGGATTTTCTCGCGGACGGCGAGGATGCCCTTTTTTCCCTGAGGAAGAGTGTCGAGACCGTGAAGAAGATGAAGTTCGTCGTCTCGAAGAAGGCATACGCGCCGCAGGAGAGGCGTATGAGCACTGCGGAGCTGCTCGCCGCCGAAGACGAGGCGGTGCGGGTGGAGAAGGTGGAACTGCCCCGCGAGACGAGGGAGGGGTTGGAGCGCGCCGCCGATTCTCTCGACGACGAGTGCCTGCGCCGCACCGTGCTCGCGGCGGCGGAATCGAATCTCTCGCGCCGCGGTGGGAAAACAGGCGCTGAGGAAGATTTTCCGCGCAGCTGAAACTTTTGTTCGAGAAGAAAAATTTACCAAAGGTTGTAATAACCGTAATGATGTTATACTCCACGTACAGCCACAGCTACTAGGGGGGGCAGTGAAAATGGCAACAGTGGCAACCGTCACCAAAACAGGCAACAGCGCGACGATCGTCCTCCCATCCGATTTGCGCAAAATCAACGGCATACATATTGGCGACCGCATCGAGCTGTCGTCTCGTCCAGATGGAATCATCGAGATGAAGAAGCTGAAAGAGGAAGAAAATCCGCAACGAACATTTGACGAGGCCGTCGAGTTTTTCAACTCGGTCGAATGTGCTTCATGGCCCGGCGATTGTAGCAAGGAGTCGGATCGCGAGTTGATGGGAAAACGCTATGCCTGCTAGCGCCCGCAGATGGTTTGTCGACACCAATGTTTTGCTCGACATAGCATCGAGTGCGAGGGGAAAGTTCCACGACGATGCCATTCTCTTCTACGATGCGGCAGGTAAAAGCAATGTGAGGCTTTATGCTTCGGTCGCCGCCTTGAAGGACGTGTACTACCTGTTGTGCAGAAACTACTGCAACGAGGGCAAGGCGCGGGAAGCAATCAGGTTTTTCATGAGCACTTTCACCATCGTAGACCTTACGGAGGCGATGGCGGAAAGAGCGATCGATTCCGACGAACCCGATTTCGAAGACGGGCTCGTGCGCGCTGCTGCCGAAATATGCAAATGCAAGTACATCGTCTCGCGCGATGCGAAGGCATTTGAAAATGGAAAGATCGCGCGTTTGGAGCCGCTTGAAGCATATAGGTTGCTCGCGGGGTAGTGGCGTGCGCGATTTGCTATACTCTCGTCTTGCGCGTGCGAGCGCGCAGGCCTTTCGCGGAGGGATGTCCGAGTGGCTTAAGGAGCACGATTGGAAATCGTGTGTGCCGTTTTTAGCGGTACCTAGGGTTCAAATCCCTATCCCTCCGCCAGTTTCCTTTACATGAAAGAGGCGTTTTCCATGCCCCGCAACCTGACGCTGATGACCGACCTCTACGAGCTGACCATGGCGCAGGGCTATTGGCGGCAGGGAAAGGCCGACACGCAGGCGTGCTTCTACGCCTTCTTCCGCGAAAACCCCTTCGGCGGCGGCTATGCGGTCTTGTGCGGCCTCGACCAGGTTGTGCGCCTGGCCGAGCACTTCACCATCACCGACGACGATCTCGCCTACCTCGCCGGTCTGCCCGCCCCGGGCGGCGGTGCCCTCTTCGACCCCGCGTTTCTCGAATGGCTCGCGCGCACGCCGCTGTCCGTGGACATCGACGCGCCGGCCGAGGGCAGCGTCGTCTTTCCCCGCGAGCCGCTCGTGCGCGTGACGGGCAGCCTCCTGCAATGCCAGCTGCTCGAACCGGCCATCTTGAACGGGGTGAACTTCCAGACCCTCATCGCCACCAAGGCCGCCCGCATCTGCCATGCCGCGCAAGGCCGCCCCGTGAGTGAGTTCGGCTTGCGCCGCGCCCAAGGGCCGGACGGTGCGATGAGCGCGAGTCGCGCCGCCTTCGTGGGGGGGTGTGCGAACGTCGCCAACGTGCTCGCGGGCAAGGAATACGGCATCCCCGTCTCGGGCACGCATGCGCACAGCTGGGTCATGGCCTTCGACAACGAGCTGGAGGCATTCCGTGCCTACGTGCGTGCCTTTCCCAACAACGCCGTCTTGCTCGTGGATACCTACGACGTGGAGCGCGGCGTGCAAAACGCCATCGCCGTCGCCCGCGAGATGCGTGCGCGCGGGCAGCGCCTTCTGGCCATACGCATCGACTCGGGCGACCTCGCGTGGCTGTCGAAGAAGGCGCGCGCGATGCTCGACGAAGCCGGGTTTTCGCAGGTCGGTATCGTACTTTCCAACGACCTCGACGAATACACCATCACCTCGCTCAACGAGCAGGGCGCAAGCTACACGGCGCTCGGCGTGGGCACGCACCTGTCCTGCGGTTTCGGGCAGCCCGCGCTCGGCGGGGTCTACAAGCTGGCCGCCATCCGCGAGCCGGGCGGCGTGTGGCAGCCGCGCATGAAGGTGAGCGAGAACACGTGGAAGGTCACCATCCCCGGCGTGCTCGACACGCGCCGCTACTACCACGATGACGGCACGTTTGCCGGCGACCTGATCTTCGACACGAACGCGCCCGTGCCGTCTGAACCCGTCGCGGTGAATCCCCTCGACGAGACGAGCCGCAAGCGCTTTATCGCCGGTCTCGAAAGCGAAGACCTGCTTCATCCCCTCGTGCGCGCCGGCAAGGCCGCGCCCGGTCGCGACCTCTCGGCGCATGCCGCGCAATCGCATTGCAGGGAGCAATTGGGTAAACTAGACAGTTCGATACAGCGTTTCATGAACCCGCACAGCTACCCGGCGGGCATAGAGAGCGGTTTGTACGAGAGGCGCACGCAGATGATCATGCGGCTGCGCGGCCTCGACTAGCGACGACGATTGGGAAGTGGTGCATATGCAAAGCAAGGTGAAATGTCGGCTCGTCTTGGACTCGTGCTGCGATCTGCCGGCGCAGGTGTTTGCGGACGCGTCCGTCGAGTACTTCAAGTTTCCCTTCAGCATGAACGACGGCGAGCACCTCGACGACATGTGGCAGTCGATGGAGTCCAAGGAGTTTTACGGGCGCTTGCGCAAGGGTGAGGTCTCCGGCACGGCGCAGATTCCCTTCGCCGAGCTGTCCGAGTGCCTCGAGGAATGGGCAGCCAACGGCACCCCCACCGTCTACCTCGCGTTTTCCTCTGGGTTGTCGGGTACTTTCGAGACAGTCGAGCGCCTTGCCGCCGACACGCGGGCCGCGCATCCCGGCTTCGAGCTGTTCACCGTGGATACCAAGCTTGCCTCCATCGCCGAGGGGCTGCTGGCCTACGAGGCGATACGCCAGCGCGACCGCGGGCTTTCGGCCGGACAGCTGGCCGCATGGGCCGAGGAGGCGCGCTGGTTCGTGAATTGCGGCTTCACCATCGACGAGCTGGAGCATCTGCGGCGCGGCGGGCGCATCCCCGATATGGCGGCCACCGCCGGCACCAAGCTCAACATCAAGCCCATGCTCGACTTCAACGCCGATGGCACGCTCAGCCTGGCGGGCGTGGCGCGCGGGCGCAAGAAGGCGCTCAAGGCGCTCGTGGCCACCTACAACGAGAAGCACCGCGACGGCAACGGCTCGGACGAGACCGTGCTGGTGGCGCACGCCGACTGCGAGGGCGACATGCGCTGGGTCGAGGACCATCTGGACCGCCCCGAGGGCAGCGTACCGCCCATCCATTGCGAGATAGGGCCGGTCGTCGGCTCGCACGTGGGGCCGGGTATGGTGGCCGTCGCGTTTTGGGGCGAGGACAGGCGCGAGACCATCTCGATCGCCGACAGGATTGCCAACAAGCTCGGGCGTGGCAAAGACGAGGACAAGGGCAAGGGTGCTGCCAGCGCTGCCGGCGTCGAGGATGTGTCTGCTGTGTCCGGTGTGGCGGCGGGAGACGCCAGCGGCAAGGACGCGTAAAGCGGCAGGTACCGGCGGCAGGACAACGGGCAAGATACGAAAACGGGACAAAAGGCGAGGACGCACACGGCACATGGATTCCATCGACACCCAGATAGCGTTTTTCGGCGGCGGCGTGAACCCGTCAGCGCTCGAGGCGCTCGTGAAGTTGAAGCAGGCGGGTTTCGACGTGCTCGACGCGCAGCACGACTCGCGCGAGGCCGCCGTCTTGCGCACAGCCGGCATCCCGCATATCGCGGACCGCGCGACGGCGGTGAACGAATGTCAGGCCGTGCTGTCCTCATGCGCGACGAGTGAAGAGGTCGAGGAGCTGTACCTGGGCGACGACGGCCTGCTCGAACTGCTCGACGCCGGCGCCGTGTGCATAGACACGAGCTTTTCCTCGCCGCGCCTCGCCCGCGAGATCCAGGCGCTGGCGGCCACGCGCGACATCTTCTTCATCGACGCGCCCATCACCGCCCTTGGCGAGAGGGAGGAGTCGCTCGTCTTCGTGGGCGGCGACGCGGCGGCGCGCGAGGAGGCCTCGTCCCTGCTGCCCTATCTCGGACAAAAAATCGTCGTGCAAGACGGGCCGGGCATGGGGCAGATGGCGGCGCTCGTCGCCTATGTGGGGCTGGCCGGCTCCATCATGGGCATGGTCGAGGCCATCTCCATCGGGCATATCGCGGGATTTTCCGGATCGGATGCGGTGAACGCGTTGGCCTCGACGTCTGCCGGCTCGCGCGCGCTCGTGGACTACGCGCCGAAGG
>CAVFDV010000086.1:3212-7538 GCA_963621315.1 Oscillibacter sp. MSJ-31 | reverse complement strand
GGCAAGACGCAGTCGAACATGTCGATGCCGCAAGCCACGCCGCGCACGAGCGTCGTCGGGTTGCCCACCCCCATGAGGTAGCGCGGCTTTCCGTGCGGCAGCGCGGCGGCCACGGCGGGCAGCTGCGCGAGCATGACCTCGTGGTCTTCTCCCACCGAGTAGCCGCCGATACCGTAGCCCGGCAAGTCGAGGGCGCGCACGGCCGCGGCGCTTCGCGCGCGCAAGTCCTCGAAGACGCCGCCTTGCACGATGCCGAAGAGCGCCTGGTCGTCGCGCGCATGCGCCTCCTTGCAGCGGGCGGCCCATGCGGCGGAGCGCTCGACGGCGGCGGCCACCTCGTCGCGCGTGGCCGGGTAGTGCGTGCATTGGTCGAGCTGCATGATGATGTCGCCGCCGATGGCCTCTTGCACGCGCATGTTGTCCTCGGGCGTCCAGCGGTGCTTGCTGCCGTCGACGATGCTGGTGAAGTCGATGCCGTCGGCGTCGAGCTTCAACGTGTCGGCCAGGCTGAACACCTGGAAGCCGCCGCTGTCGGTAAGGACCGGGCCGTCCCAGTTCATGAACCTGTGGACGCCGCCGAACCTCTCCAAGACCTCGGTGCCGGGACGCAGGTAGAGATGGTAGGTGTTGGAGAGGATGATCTGCGCGCCCAGCTCGTGCAATTGCGGCACCGTCACCCCCTTCACCGTGGCGCGCGTGCCCACCGGCATGAAAATGGGGGTCTCTATGCAGCCGTGCGGGGTGTGGAAGCGGCCGCGCCGGGCCGCCGTGGCCGTGTCTTGTGCCAGCAAGTCGAACTCGAACATGCGCCTTTCCTTTCATGCTAAACGGTGCGGGGGCGTCGGGGGAAGGCGTGCCGCGCCTGCCCCGCGCCTTCCGTCCGCGCCGCGTCTTTTCCAAAGCCCCCCGGGAGCCTCCCCCGCGGGGCTTTTCCTGCGGGGCTTTGCTACAGGCCCTGCCACGGGTCCTCTCCACGAGCCCTTTCCACGGGGCACGGGGCTTTCCTGCAGGGCCTCCCCACAGGGCCTCCCTACAAGAGCAGCATCGCGTCGCCGAAGCTGAAGAAGCGGTAGCCCCCGCGCTTGGCCTGCTCGTAGGCCTCCATGATATGCGCGTGCCCGGAAAACGCCGAGACGAGCATCATGAGCGTCGAGCGCGGCACGTGGAAGTTCGTGACGATGGCGTCGACCACCTTGAACTCGTAGCCCGGCAAGATGAAGAGGTCGGTGGAGGCGCGCAGGCACGGCTCCACCACGCCCGTCGCGGCGGCGGCGGATTCCAGCGAGCGCACCGAGGTCGTGCCCACGGCGATGACGCGCCCGCCCGCCGCCTTGGTCTCGGCGATCGCGCGCGCCGTGGCGGGCGGCACCGTGTAGCGCTCCGTGTGCATGGCATGCTCGGCCGGGTCGTCTTCTTCCACGAGGCGGAAGGTGTCCAGCCCCACCTCGAGGTCCACTTGCGCGAAACGCGCGCCGGCCGCCTTCACGCGAGAGATCAGCTCCTCGGTGAAGTGCAAGCCGGCCGTGGGCGCGGCGGCGCTTCTCTCCTCCTTCGAGTAGACCGTCTGGTAGAGCTCCTCGTCGCCAGCGTAGCCCTTGATGTAGGGCGGCAGGGGCGTGCGGCCCAGCTCGTGGAGGACGGAGGGCACGTCCGGGGCGGCGGCCCGGGCCTCGGCGCCCGGGGTGCCGGCGTCTTTGGTTGCGGCGGCCGGGACGCCCGTGCCCGCATCCGCGCCCGCACCCGCGCCCTGCGGCAAGGTGAAGCGGACGGCGCGGCTGCCGTTGTCGGGGTCTATGCCCACGACCTCGCCGAGCAAAAGCGGCGCGCCGCACGGCTTTTCGCCAGGCCCCTCGCCGCCTTCCCCTTCACCAAACCTCCCGCCGGCGCATACCGCGTCCGCGCCCGCGTCCGTATCCGCATCCGCGCACGGCCCGTCGCCTGCGCGAAACTCGATGCGCGCGCCGGGCTTCAGGCGCTTGCCCGGGCGCACCATGCAGTTCCACGTCTGCTCGGCCCCATCGGCGCGCGCGCCTTGCACGCGGTCGAGCAGCAGACACTCGACGCGCCCGCCCGTCGTCTTGCGCCCGAACAGGCGCGCGGGCAAGACGCGCGTCTCGTTCACCACGAAAAGGTCGCCTGCGCGCACGTAGTCCACGATGTCGCGAAACACGCGGTGCTCCATGCGCCCATCGCGGCCCAGCACCATGAGCTTGCACGAATCGCGCGGCACGGCAGGCGTCTGGGCTATGTAGGTTTCGGGGAGTTCGTAGTCGAAATCGTCGGTTTTCATCTGCTCTCCTTAGATGCAAGGCAAGATGATAGCAAAAGCAGCGCCGCAGGCCGCAGGTCCGGCGCACCACGCCGGGTGCGCCGGGTGCGCCAAGTGCGCCAGGCCTGCCGCGCCGGCCGAGCAACGAGGAGCATGCCGCTATGGTCAAAACCGTCTTCAAGACCGTCACCCTCATGGTCGTCGTCCTCTTCGTCGCCGTCTTCGGCTATCTGGGCATATGCGTGGCCACGGGCAACACGATGCCGCTGTCGTTTGTGCAGGGGCTGGTCTCAGGCAAAAGCGTCGCCAGCTCGGCCATCTCGGCGGCCACGGGCACCGAGTCCGGCAACGCCTTCGAGCTGGCGGCAGAAAAGCTCGGGCTGAGCGCAAGCGAGGTGCAGGAGGTCGCCGACATCGCCTCGGACCTGGGCGTGGACGTAAACGACGCCGACCAGGTAAACGAGGTCGTCGCGAAAAACGCGGACAAGGTCGGCGAGGTGCAGGCCATCGTCGAGAAGGCGAAGGCGGGACAGATCTCGCAATCGGAGGCAGAGGCGCAGATCGGCTCCCTGCTCGACTTGGGCTAGGCGCCGCGTCGGCGGGGTTGCGCGGACGGGCGCGGCGAAAAACGCGGAGATGCCGGAGGGGCAGGCGCGGACACCATGAAGCCGGACACCATGAAGCTCATGTTGCATGCATGCTGCGGGCCGTGCGCGCTCGAGCCGGTCGATGTCTTTGCCGGCGAGGGCGTGGAGCTTGCCATCGACTACGCGAACCCGAACATCCACCCGCGCGGCGAATACGAGCGGCGCCTGGGCGTGCTGCGCGAGTTCGTGGCCGCGCCGCGTGCGCTGCCCCTTTTCACCGAAAGCCACGACGCGAACGTCTGGGAGCGCGAGGCGGGCGTCTTCGGGGGCGAGCGCGAGAAGCGCTGCCGCGCCTGCTATGCGCTGCGCCTGGAGATGGCGGCGGCGCGCGCCGAAGAGCAGGGCTTCGACGCCTTGTCCACGACCCTTTCCATCAGCCCCTACCAGCTCGTCGAGACGATACGCGAGGAGCTGGAGGCGGCATGCGCGCGTCATGGGCTTATGCCCGTGTTCCGCGATTTCCGCTGCCGCTACGCGCAGGCCACGCGGCGCGCACGCGAGCTGGGGATGTACCGGCAGAATTATTGCGGCTGCCGCTTCTCCATCGCCGAGGCCGCCGAGGAGCGGGCGCGGCGCGGCGAGCAGCGCGCGCGGGAGCGTCTGGAAAAGCAGGTGGCGCGCATGTACGCCGCCGCCGCGGGGGTCGTCTCGCAGGAAAGCGAGCTATAGAGGCGCACGCGCCCTCGACGAGCCGGGCTTTCGCCCATCACGGCACCATATGCCCTAGCCCTCGACGAGGTCGTGCCGGACGCAGTCGCCTTGGAGCATCTTCTCGTAGCGCCCATCCATATCGCGGGCAAATTCGGGTGCTTCGGCATCCTCTCTCGGAGCATGCACCACCGGAGTGGAAACGGCGTCTCCGTTTTGATGGGCGACGTGCTTCACCTCGTTTGCGCCGGCGCCTTGCCGGGCTATCACCAGATCTCCTTGCCGCATGTCTTGCCCGCATCGATGCAGGCCGGCGCCGGGCCGTCGTAGCCTTCCATCAAGGAATCGAACGTCTGCCTTTTCACGACAGGCCCGATGGCTGCCTTCTCGTCGCCGGCGCGCGGGTCTACTTTGCCGCCGATGCGAAACACATCGGCGGGCGCCTTTCGCGGAAGCGTCGCGCCGGCCGAGCTGCCGGGCCTCGTTGCGGCACACGTCGCCATCGCGCCCCCTTTCAAAAGTTTTCCGCAGCGCGATTGCGATGAATTCTGGCAGCCGAAAACCACGCAGGGTCCGCACGTTCGAGCTGTCCGCCGCCGTTTGCGAATCGTAGCTGCCAGCTAATGCCGACCTCCCCCTTTACCCCTACCCTGCAGCCAACATTTTCGGGGACACAGGAGGAAAGCATGAAAAAGCTGGCGGGCAAACTGAAGAACATGAAGACATGGCAAAAGATCACCGCGATTGTCGTCGTCCTTCTAA
>CAVFDV010000086.1:0-3202 GCA_963621315.1 Oscillibacter sp. MSJ-31 | reverse complement strand
TTCTAATTGTGGGCGGCATCATCGGCAGCGCAAACGGAGCCAGGAAAATCACAGCCCCCAATGTGGTGGGAATGGACCTCGACGACGCGCAGAAAACCCTTGTCGACGCGGGTTTCAATCAAAGCAACATCGAATCGGAGCGCGAAGACGGCAAGATGATTTTGAAAGAGGAGGGAAAAATCGTCTCGAGCCAAGACCCGACCCCGGAATCCGAGTGCACGGGGTCGACGAAAATCAAGCTCATGATAAAGACAACGGAACAATATGCAGAAGACGAGGCGAAATCTATCGCCGAGCCTTTGGTGGGGAAAAATTGCGAAGAAGCGGTCACCCAGTTTGAAAACGCGGGATGGACGGTGAAGACGGCTCTCAAGAAAACGGGGCATGAGTACAGCGCCGAGGAAAGAGAGGACCTTGATTTGCTGACAACAGGATACGAGGTCACCGACGACGAGAAAAAGGAGGTGACGTTGTACGTGAACACGCAATTCAACATCGATGCCGACAAGCAGAAGGAGGAAATGGCCGCCGCCCTTTCGGAGAAGCTCGACCGGGACACGGCCATTGAGGCGGCAAAAACATACGGCAAAGCCGCATATCCGTATGGCTTCAGGGTGAAAATCGGCAGCACGACCACGAGCGTTCGAGATGAGAACACGTGGTTTGTCAAAGGCTCGTGCAACGTAACCAACGAATACGGCGCTAAAGCAAAAGACCTGACCTTCGAGTGCAAGGTCACGGGGACAAACGAGAGTCCCACCGTCAACGAGTTCATGGTTTACTAGGCAACAGGCGTGCATCGGAAATGCTGTCGGGGCGGTCTGCTACCATGCGCACGAGAAGATACAGGGCCTTCGAGAAGGGGCGGCGCGTGCGGGAGCAGACCTACCTGACAGACGAGCTGCTCGAGAGCATCCTGCATGCCCGCACGCCCGACGCCGTCGCCAAAATGGCAGACACCGATGCGCCCGACCTGCCGGGTTTCCTCAACGGGATGCTCGCACGCAAGGGGTTGCGGCGCATCGACGTCGTGCACGCGGCCAACTTGAACGAGACCTTCGGCTACCAGATATTCACCGGGGCGCGCCGAGCCTCGCGCGACAAGGTGCTCGCGCTGGCCTTCGCGCTCGGGCTGGACCTGCACGAGACGCAACGGCTCTTGAGCCTGGCCGACGCGGGCAGCCTCTACAGCAAGAACCGCCGCGACGCCATCATCATCTTCTGCATCAGCCACGGGCACTCGCTCGCGCAGGCAGACGAGGAGCTTTACCGTTTCGGGGAAAAGACCGTGAGCGACGATGAGTGAGCCGGGCGGACACGGGCGCGGGACGCGAAGCGGGGCGGCTGCACCGGTAGACGACGAGCTCGCACGCCAGATGGCCGCCTTCGACGAGACGCGGGCATTCACCACGGAAAAGCTGCTGAAGGAATCGGGCGTGGAGCGCACCGAGCTCGTGCGCGACGCGGACGGGCGGCGCTACGTGCGCAAGTACATCGACCTGGGCGGCGGCAGGGATGGCGGCACCGAAAATGGCACCGACGGCGGCGGCGAGGCCGGCAACGGCGAGGACGGCGGCGCCGGCACCGCCTCCCATGGCAGCGAAAACGCCGACGGCAAAGCGGGCGGCGCGCGAAACGCGCGAAACGCACGGAATACACGGGCAGGACATGCCGGGGCGCACCCCTACGAGATGCTCAACGGCATCGGCTGCCCCTTTCTGCCGCACGTGGTCTTTGCCGCGCCCATCGCCGACAAGCTCGTCGTCGTGACCGACTACGTGGAGGGGCAAAGCCTGCGCGCGCTCGTCGCCGGGGCAGGGCCTTTGCCCTACGTGCGCGCGCGGCGCCTCGCGAGATGCGTGTGCATGGCCTTGAGCGCCCTGCGCGAGGCGGCACGCCCCGCGATCGTGCACCGCGACGTGAACCCGGGCAACATCGTCGTGAACGGAAACGTCGCCGTGCTGATCGACCTCGGGGTCGCGCGCGTGCACCGCGAAGACGCCGTGCGCGACACGCGCCTGCTGGGCACGGCAGGCTACACCGCGCCCGAGCAGTACGGCTTTCGCCAAACCGACGCGCGCGCCGACATCTACTCGCTGGGGATGGTCGTGCGCTTCATGCTGACGGGCCGCGAGCCCGGCGAGGAGGGCACAGACGGTGAAATGCCCGCGCCGTTGGCCGATGTCGTGGAAAAGGCCACCAGCCTCGAGCCGTCCGCGCGCTACGGGAACGTGCGCGAGATGCAAGAAGGGCTCGAGCGGGCATTCGACGCGCTCGGCGCCGTGGACGTGCAGGCGGCGGGCGCGGGTAGCGGCGGTGCGCGGACGTGCGGTGCGCCCCCGCGTGAATCCGCAGACCCGCCTGCGTGGACGGACCCGGAACACGCGTGCGCGCAAACACCGGCGCCCGGCCCCATGCCGGCGCCCGCGCCCGCGCCGCCATGGGCGGCGCGGGAAAGCGCCTTTGCGCAGGCGCCGGCGCACGCGAAGCCAGGACACGTGGGCGCACGACCGCCGCAGGCCCTGCCCGCCGCAGGCGCCACGCCCGCATGCAGCGCCGCGGCGCCACCCCCTTCACCACGCCCGAAAGACCACGCAAAGGCAAAGCGCGTCGCCTGGCGCATATGGCAGACCGCCGCGGCCATATGCCTGGCCTTCCTCGAGGCGGCCCTGCTTTCCGTGAGCATCGCCCACCCGAGCGCAAACGTCATCGCAAGCTCGCTTATCTTCGGCATCCTCTTCTTCGGGATCCCCTTGCTGTGCTGCATAAACCCGGGCGACTTCCTCGCCCGGCTGCCCGGATTCAGAAAAACGGGGCACCCGCGCCTCTTTCGCGCGGTCGCCGTCATCGTCGCGAGCATCGTCGCCTGCGTCATCCTTGTCGTCGTCATAGAGCAGACGGGCTTCGAGCTGGGCATGTAAAGCCCCCGGGGCTTCCTTTGGGTGCCTTGTGCGATACTTTCCCGCGGGCGCACCCGCCGCCCGGGTCTTGGCCGCGCCCGCAAACGAGAAAGGCATGCGCGCATGAAATGCATATCGTGGAACGTGAACGGGCTTCGGGCCGTGGCGAAGAAGGGCTTCGAGGAGACCTTCCGCGCGCTCGACGCCGACATCTTCGCCATCCAGGAGACGAAGCTGCAGGCAGGTCAGGAGCCGGTCGAGTTTCCCGACTACCACGACTATTGGGCATATGCGGAAAAAAA
>CAVFDV010000085.1:0-7671 GCA_963621315.1 Oscillibacter sp. MSJ-31 | reverse complement strand
CCCCCGGCCTGCGGGAATCTGCGGGAATCTGCGGGAATCTACGGGAATCTGCGGGAATCCGCGAAAAACCGTCGGCGGGCACGCGGCGCGCCAGCGCCAAGCCCCCCCCTTGCGCAGCAACGGGGGCTTCGCGGGGGGAGGCGCCAGACGGCGCCACCCGGCAGCGTTGCGGGCGGCGCCTAGATCTTCATCTTGGGCTTGTCGTCTTTGCCGGCGCGGCGGTCGGTGAAGGTGAGGGCGAGCGAGAGCGTCGTGGCGACAAGGCAGCCGAACTCGACGACCATGGCCGTGGTCTGGCAATGCATGTCGTCGGCCGAGCAGGTGCCGATGCCGAAGGAGATCAGGCACACGGCCATGCACGCGCAGGTCGTGGCGACAAGCGAGCACGCCTGGCGCCCGAGGCGCTCTTTCAGGGCGTAGTAGCACAGCGAGGCGACGATGCCCGGCACGAGGATGAAGGGCACGGCGATGAAGGTCCAGTGGCACTTCATGGGAACCGTGCCGCTCGTGCACTCGATCTCTTTCGTGCAGCCCCCCATCGCCACCGAGACGATGGCCGTGGCGACCAGGGCCACGAGCACGATGGTGTTCACGATGTAGCAGACCTTCTTGTTCTTCATGCGCATGGCTCCTTTGCCTTTGCCTTTGCCTTTGCCTTCGTCTACGTTGCCTTTGCAGGCGTTCTCTTGCGCTTGCGGCCGGGATGCGGCAAAGCCCGCGCGCCCGCCTTCAAGGGGCGCTTGCCCGGCTCGAGCCGCGCGTGGCCTTTCCGCGCTCCCCCATCATTGCACAAAACGCCGGTCTTCCAGATGAAAGACACGGTCCGCTTTTTCGCACAGCGCACTGTCGTGCGTCGCGAACAGGAGTATGCCCCCGCGCTCGACATGCTCGAAAAGCGCCCGCGTCACGCTGTCGGCCGAGTCCGCGTCGAGGTCGTTGGTGGGCTCGTCGGCGATGAGGACGGGCGGCGCGAGCATGAGGGCGCGCGCGCAGGCGACGCGGCGCTTTTGCCCGATGGAGAGCTGGTAGGGGTAGTGGTCGGCGCGCTCGGACAGGCCGAAGCGCGCGAGCAGCTCGCGGGCGCGCTCCTCGCCGGCGGCCGGGCGCCCCTCCCCCTCAAGGTTTTCGCCGCCTGTGCCGGCGGCACTGTCCGCGCCGTCTCCTCCCGCAAAGCCCGCGCCGCCTGCGCCGGCGCACCCGCCCTCATCACCGCCAGCGCCGCCCGCCGCGCCACGCGCACCACAGGCTGCGGCGCTGCTGCCACCGCCGCCGATACCGGCAACGGCGCCCCGGCCGCTAAAGCGCGCCGGCACCGTGACGTTTTCCCACGCGCGCAACGACCCTATGAGCTGCGTGTGCTGGAAGACGAAGCCGACCGTGCGCCCGCGCAGGGCGGAGCGCTCCCCGTCGGACAGGTTGCGCGTGCCCCGCCCGCCCACGAGCACGTCGCCTTGCGTGGGCGTGAGTATGAGGCCGAGCATGGACAGCAGGGTCGACTTGCCCGAGCCGGACGGCGAGACGAACGCGGCGGCAGTGCGCGGCTCGATGGCAAAGGAGGTCGGCCCTATGACCTCGACGCCGTCGTAGGACTTGCAGATGCCTTCTGCCGCGATGGTGGGACAGTCCATGGGACGCG
Organism: Oscillibacter sp. MSJ-31; assembly: GCA_963621315.1. Taxonomy (GTDB): domain Bacteria; phylum Actinomycetota; class Coriobacteriia; order Coriobacteriales; family QAMH01; genus CAVAWX01. Next base: position 6,035 of record CAVFDV010000085.1, on the reverse strand, counting down.
TCTCCTATCCTATGTCGCCTTGCTGCATGGCAAGGGAGGGGTCCAGGCGCGCGATCTGGCGCAAGGGCGCGGCGATCGAGACGAGCGCGAGCACGGCGAAGAGCACGACAAGCCCCGCGACGAGCGCCGCCACAGGGCCCGGGCCTAGCGCGATGAAGGGAAACGAGGCGCTTTGCCCCAGAAGCGAGACAAGCCAGGCGTAGACGCCCGCGCCCAGCGCAAAGCCGAGCACAAGGCCGGCGCCCGTGATGAGCGCCACCTCGCCTTCGATCAGGCGGCGCACCTGGCGCACCGACGCGCCCACGGCCCTATAGAGCGCAAGCTCGCTTTTGCGCTCCCACACGCACGAGTAGAAGCGCGCGAAGAGCTGCACGAGCGTGACGACGAGCATGGCGACGCCTGCGGCCAGCAAAACGGAAAAGACCGTCTGCAGCTGCTCTTGGGAGCTTTGGACCACGCTCGAGCGCCGGATGACCTTCACGTCGCCTGCGTTTTCGATCGAGGTCGTCAGGCGCGCGAGGTCGGCGCCGTCTTCCACCTTCACCAGCACGCCGGACAGCAGTGCATCGGGCGCGCCGTACCTGTCCCACAGATACGACAGCCCCTGCGCCTGCGCGGACAGCTCGCGCGCCACGTCGATGTTGAGCAGCATCGAGGCGTCGAGGTCCGTGCCGGAAGGATCGAGGCGCGCGACCACCTTGAAGCTGCGCCCGAGCAGCATGGTCGTCTGCCCCACCGTGCCGGACGCGCCCGAGCCCACGACGATCTCGTCGTCGGCAAGCCCGCGCGACAGGTCGTAGGAGGTGAAGGGCTGGACCGTCCAGTCGGTGGAGAAGTCCACGCCGATCACGCGCGTCATGCCATCGTCGGAGCAGCACGGCTGGTTCAGGGACTGGCTGTAGAACTGGCGCGTCGCGCAGGCCACGCCGTCGGCGGCGGCGACCTTTTCGTAGACGTCTTCGGAAAAGTAGATGGCCGCCGGCGCGCCCGTGAACAAAAGCGCGCTGTCGGAGACCTCGTCGGCGGCCGAGGAGGGGACGACGAGCAGGTCGGCGCCCCCGCGCGCAAGGGAGGTGGCGACGCCGTTTTGCACGCCGCCATAGGCCATCCCCAGGGCGAAGAAGACCGTCACAGACAGCGCCACGGACAGCACGACCGAGGCCGTGGAGACCTTGCGCATCCTCAAGCTGTGCAACACGAGCTCTTTCACCGCGACGGCCCTTTCGCCTTTTTCGCCTTTTCCGCCCTTTACGCCCCTCGTGAAAGGGCTACTCGCCCTGGTAGTTCACCATCTTGCTGTACAGGTCGCCCATGATGTAGGAGTCGACGTCGGCCGGGGCGTTTTCCATGGCGCCCGCCTTGTTGATGGACTCCCAGATGTACTTGAAGGACTTGTCGATCTCGTTTTTGTCGCCGGAGATGAAGCGGTAGGCCTCGACCTCTTTCTCCATCATCTCGCGGGTGAAGCCGGAGTCGGTGTTGATGGGCACATAGCCCTTGTCGATGGCGATGCTGCACGCATCCGAGACGTTGGAGCGAATCCAGTCGGCCGACTTCTTGAAGCCCTCGCACAGCTTCTTGCCGACCTCGGGGTCCTCGGAGAGCTTCTTAGACGACAGGCCCACGAAGCAGCACAGGATGTCCTTGATGCCGTCGTCGAAGGTCCACGACCAGAAGCGCGTGCGCGTGGAATCCTTGTCCAGCGAGATGTCCGGCCAGGGGTCGTAGGCCGCGAAGGCGTCGATCTCGCCGCTGGCCAGCGCGCCGTCCATCTGGGCGTTCTTGTAGCTCACCCAGTTCACCTTGCTGGGGTCCTTGCCGCCGTCGACCATGAGGCCGGAGAGCATGATCTGCGCGATCGAGCCCACCTCGGCGGCAACGTTCTTGCCCTCGAGGTCGGTGGCCGACTTGATGCCGGAGGCCGCAGAGGACACGCCCTGCTGGCAGCCGTAGTGCAGCGAGTCGATGATCACGCACTCGAGGCCTTGCTCCATCGGCTTGAACTTGTCGGGCGTCAGCTCGAAGCAGTCGAGCGTGCCGTTTGCCATGAGGGGCGCGACGTCTTCGGTGATCTTCATGATCTCGATGTCGAGGCCGGCGTCCTTGAAAAAGCCCTTCTCGTAGCCGACGTAGATGGGCATCTCGCAGGTGCCGCCCCAATAGCCCAGGATGGCCTTGCTCGTGGTCGAGCTAGAAGACGAGCTCGAGCTTTTCGACGAGTCGGAGCTGGAGCTGCTCGAGGAGCTCGAGCTGGAGTTGCAGCCCGCAAGCCCCATCGCCATGGCGCCGCCGGCTACCACGCCGGAGGCCTTCACGAAGTCGCGCCGCGAAACCTTCTTCATATCCTTCACCTTTTCCCTTTCAAACGTGCTCCCTTGGCCGAAGGAAGACCGCGCGCACGCCGCCTTTCCTCGACCCCTTTCCTATCGAGACGCCCCTTCTTGGTGAAGAAGGCGTTGTCTCCTCGTGCGCGGGCCTCGTGCGGCCCGCTGCGGCCTGTTCAAGCCCGCTCTTGGCCTGCGCCGGCATCGGGCGCGCCGTCCCGGCCTTTACCGCCTTGGCCTGCGCCGGCCCGGCTCTCGCCTTCGGTGAGCGGCCCTCCGTGGTGCAGCAAGTCGAGCAGCCGCGAGCGCAGCTCGACGAACTCGGGCGCGACGCGGTTGCGCGGATGCGGCAAGTCTATGGAAAGCTCGCCCACGAGGCGGCCCGGCCTGGCCGACATGACGACGACGCGGTCGCACAGATAGACCGCCTCCTCGATGTCGTGCGTGACGATGAGCATGGCCATGTGCGCGAGCTCGTGCATCTTCACTATCTCGTCTTGCAGCGCCGCGCGGGTGAAGGCGTCGAGCGCCGAAAGCGGCTCGTCGAAGCACATGAGCGACGGGTTCATGATGAAGGCGCGCGCAAGCCCGCAGCGGCTGGCCATGCCCCCCGAGATCTGCGGCGGGTAGGAGTCCTCGAAGCCCTCGAGGCCCATCATCCGGATCAGGCGCGGGATCTTGTAGCTCTTCTCCTCGTATTGCTTGGTGGCCTTCAGGCCGAAGGCGATGTTTTCCTCGACGGTGAGCCATTCGAAGAGGTTGGCGTTTTGGAAGACCATCGCCCGCGCGCGGTCCGGGCCTTTCACCTCCTGCCCGTCGAAGGTGATGGTGCCGAAAAGCGGCGAGTCGAGCCCTGCCACCATGCGCAAGAACGTCGATTTGCCTTTCACCGTGAGGGAGAAGCGGTCGAGCGCCCAGGTCTCGGTCTCGCCGTCGAGGAAGGTCTGGGTGATGTCGCGCGCCTCGAGCGTGTGGCTCGCGCCCGCCTCGAACAGCGGCGCGTCCGGCTTGTCGTCTATGGCGTGTTTCTTTGCCATCGCTACCACCGCACCACGGACTTCTGCCACTTCATCACGCGGTCGCGCAGCTTGAAGAGCAGGCTGATGAGTATGTAGAAGATGATGATGAAGATGCCGACCGTGGCAAAGACCTTGTAGTACTCGCCCCAGGCCTGCGCCCAGTTGATGTACCAGCCAAGGCCTGCCTTCACGCCGAGCTGCTCGGAGATGATGAGCGCGCCGAAGCTCGAGGACAGGCCCATGAACAGGGCGTCGAAGATCTGGGGCACGGCGGCCGGCAGCGCGACGTGGAAGAGGATGTAGGACTCGCTTGCGCCCATGGTGCGGGCGGCCTCGATCTTGCGCTTGTCGGTCGTGCGTATGGCCGACGAGAGCATGAGCGCGAGGGGAAACCATATGGCCACGGCGATGAGGAGCACGCCGGCCAGATGCGAGGTGGGCATGAGCACGATGGCGATGGGCAGCCACGCGGCCGACGGCACCGGCCCTATGAACTTCAGCAGCGGGGCGAACCAGTAGTTGGCGATTTTGGACCAGCCCATGAGCAGTCCGGTGAGAAAGCCGCTGACGAGGCCGGCGACGATGCCCTCGGCGAGCAAGACCATCGAGGCGGCGAGGTTGTTCAGGTACTGCTGCGCGTTCGTGGGGACGGCCTCGAGCACGCGGTCGGGGCTGGGCGCAAACGGCAGGAGCATGACGCCGGTCTTTAACGTGAGGACGTCGATCAGCTCGATGACGGCGTAGATGGCCGCGAGCAGGTAGCAGTACTTGACCATGAGGTTGCGCAGGCGCGGGACGAAGACGGCGACGACGACCGAGGCGCCGTAGGCGACAAGCGAGACGACGAGGAAGGGCGGGTAGAACTCCTCCTCGTAGCCTTGCGGGTAGACGTTGGGCAGCCCGAGCGTCATGCCAAGCGCGATGAGCATGAAGGGGATGGGCAAGATCATCTGCATGAACTCGCGGAAGGTGGCAAGCTGCTTTTGGACGACGCGGCGCGTGGGAGGCGGCGTGCCGGCGCCGGGTGCAGGCGCGGCGGCGGGCGAGGCGGCGGCGTCTCCCGTGTTGGACGTGCTGCCGGCGGGTGCGGCGGCGGCGGAGGCGGAGGCTGGTGCAGATGCAGGCGCGCCTGATGCCGCTGCGGCGCCGCCCGTGTTGGACGCGCCGGATGCGGCGGCGCCGGATGCGGCCTTACCCTCCTGTTCGCGCATATGCGGAGACGATGTACCCACTTGCCGCGCTTCCCCCTCTCGCTCAAGACATTGCCCGCTATTTTAACAACAAAACGAGTGGGATGCGCCAATATTTGCGGTTTTCCACTATGGGGTGCGCAAAGATATGGGTGAGTGCGCAAGTAAACGTTGATGCGCAAACGGCGGCGGCAGCGGCGCGGTGATGCGCAGCAGACGGTGAAACAGCGACACGCGCGGTGAAGCGCGGCGGACGGCGGAGCAGCGTTGCCGTGGTACAGCGCGGCGGCGGCGCGACATGGTGCAACAGCATAGAGCGGGGCAAGGTAGAGCAAGCGGCACGGCGGCAAGGCCATGGCGCGCGGGCGCGGACGCGGCGGCGCGCGGGCATGAAAAAGCCCCGCACGTGGCGGGGCCTTTCGCAAACCTTCGTATGAGACGGGTGCGGGCCTTTAGGCCTTCACCACGTTGCTGGCCTGGAGTTTGCCGTTTTGACCAGTCGTGACGTCGAACTCGACCTTGTCGCCCTCGTCGAGGGTCTTGAAGCCGTCCATCTTGATCTCGGAGAAGTGGACGAACAGGTCGTCGCCGTCCTCGCGGGAGATGAAGCCGTAGCCCTTGTCGGGATTGAACCACTTAACCGTACCTTCAGCCATGTGCAAACGCCTTTCCATAATGCCCCGAAACGCGGGACTTTCACACGACGAGCCGGGCGGCCAAGCCCGAAACGCCGTTTTTGCATGCCGCCGAAACAGCGACAACGGATAGTGTACGCGAACGTGCGGGGGCGAACAAGAAAGATTTCGGCAAAAAACGCGGCGCGGCAGTCGGGCGCGGATTCGACGCGGGCGCCCGGCGCGGCGCGTAGACGCGTTTCAAGAGCATGCGAACGGGCGGCGCGGCAATCGGGCGCGTGCGATGCGAACGATGCGCCTATGCGGAAAAGAGCGCGGACACGTCGGCAAAACGCGGCGTGCGCGCCACGGCGTCCCAGGAAAAGCCCTCCACGAGCGCAAAGGGCGCGACGGGCGCGGGGCTGTCGCGCAAGCCGGCCCAATACGCAAGCCAGCCCACGAGCGCATCCGGCCCTCCCGGCAGATGCGCGCGCACGTAGCCCATCTCCAGGTCGCGGTCGCGCTTGGACAGACGCCGCCCCTGCCCGTCCACGAGCAGGGGGTGGTGGAAGTAGGCGGGCGTCGCATACCCCAGCACGCGCTGCAGCCATATCTGGCGCGGCGTCGAGGAGAGGAGGTCGTCGCCGCGCACGACCTGCGCGACGCCTGCGGCGGCGTCGTCTACGACGACGGCCAGCTGGTAGGCGAAGACCCCGTCGCTTCGGCGCACGACGAAATCCCCCACATCGCGCGCGAGGTCTTGCGCGCAACGCCCCGCGTGCCCGTCGGCAAGCTCGACGCGCTCGGCCGGCACGGCGATGCGCCACGCCGGCCCGTGCCCCGTGCGCGCGCGCAGCTTGGCGTCTGCGGCGGCGCGCTCGGCTTTCC
>CAVFDV010000084.1:0-7727 GCA_963621315.1 Oscillibacter sp. MSJ-31 | reverse complement strand
GACCTGGGGACTGAGCCTCAGGTGTACTACATCCGCGATTTGGGAGGGAGGGCGTAATGAGACGTTTCTGGATTTGGCCCATCGCCCTGTATCTGTTCCTCGGCGGCCTCGGCGGCGGCATGATGTGCTTTTCCATGGTGCTCGGCGTGATGGTCGAGCCCTCCGAGATCACCTCCGGCACGCTCGTGTTCGGCGTGTTCGTCGCCTTCATGTGCCTGCTCGTGGGCACCGCCTTGCTCGTGTTCGAGCTGGGGCAGCCAAAGGTGTTCTACCGCGCGTTCGTCGCCAAGACGGCCGTCATCAAGTGGGGCGCCGTCGTGCTGTCCATCTCGATGATCTTCGGCTTTCTGTTCATCGTGTGGGAGATCACGTGGTTCCAGTTCTTCCCCTTCATCCCCTACGAGGGCTTCGCGCGCTTTTGCCTGATCCCGGCGGGCGTGGCGGGCTGCTGCGTCATGGTCTACACGGGCGTGCTGCTCTCCTCGTTGAAGGGGCGCCCCTTCTGGAACACCCCGGCGCTGCCGGTGCTCTTCACCGTCTCGGCGCTTTCCACGGGCGCGGCCTTGCTGTCCATGTGCGTGGGCGTGTGGCCTTTCCCCAACGAGTGGCTCGCCGCCGACGCGGCCTCGCTCGAGTTCATCCACACCTCCCATGAGTTCCGCGAGATCTTGCACGTGGCCGACCGCGTCTTGATCGTGGCCGAGATGGTCGTGCTGCTGCTCTTCGTCATGCTGCAGTTCTGCGCGTCCAACAACATGGCCAAGCGTGTCGCGGACCGCTGGGTGCGCGGCTCGTGGGCCTTCTACTTCTGGGGCCTGCTGCTTGGCTGCGGGCTGCTCGTCCCGCTGTTCCTCAACATCGCGGGCGGCACGGCGGCCGAGGTGGCCTCGCCGCTCATCGCGCTGGCCGGCGGCTGCCTGCTGCGCTTCATGATCGTGTGGAGCAACGAGCGGCGCCTGGGGCCGGGCGAGGAGAAGTACCACTCGCGCCTGCCCAAGGGCGCGAACCCCGAGGCGTCCGGCAACGACGAGTTCATGGACTACTGGGCGCCCGGCCGCACGTATTGGACCGAGGTGAACGCCGCGTCTGCCGCCCCGGTTGCCGCAGGGGCGCACTCGGTGGCCGCCGCCGAGGAGGCCTAGCGCCTTTCAGCATGGGTGAAAGCGCCTCTCGGGTTTTGGAGGCGCTCGGTGAAACCCCGGATGCGCGGTCGAGCTGCGCCGCCGGGGTTTCGCTATAGTCGAAGCATGTTTTTCGCGTGGCGGATGTGGAGCGCCGTATGCGCCGTGATGCGGCGCGGCGCGAGAGGAGAGGGGGCGAGCGCAGAAGATGAGCATGGAAGTCGAAGGCGGCCTGCGGCGCTTTGCCGACGCCTGCGTGGGCTGCGGCTTGTGCGCGCGCACCGATTGCGGCAACTTCGGCCCGGATGCCCCGAACTTGGGCGAAATCTGCGCCTCGCTGCTTTCAGGCGACGAGACTTGGCGGCATTTCCCCTTCACCTGCGCGTTGTGCAACCGCTGCACGGCGCATTGCCCCGCAGGCTTGCGCGCCTTCGACATGTGCAAGCCCGCCCGCGCCCTCCTCTTGCGCGCGCATCCCGAGTTGCGCGGCCTCTATCGCAAGTTCCGCACGGACCTGAAATACAACCTCTTCAGCATGCTGAAGAGCCACCGCGCCTTCGGCGACATGGACCATATCTCGCTTGTGGAAAGCACGGCAGACCTCGGCGGCGAGGCCGACGCGTGCGCTTTCTTCCCGGGTTGCGCGCTCTATGCCTACGCGCCCGAGCTGACGGATGCGGTGGCGGCATGGCTGCGCGAGGAGCGCATAGTCTCGCGCACGCTCACCTTCTGCTGTGGCGCCACGTTCTACGACCCGGGCTTCTTCGACGAGTTCGACGCCTACGCGCACGCCGCGCGGACGTTTCTGGCAGAACGCGGCATCAAGCGCCTCGTCGTCACCTGCCCGCATTGCGAGCGCCTGCTGCCGGAGCTGCTGGAGGGCACGGGCATCGAGCTTGTGCGCCTGTCCGAGCTTTTACGCGCGCGCGGCAAGGTGGCCGGATGCGGCGGCAAGATCGCCTTCCACGACTCCTGCTACGACCGCGAGGGGGGCGCCTGGGGCGCGGCGGCGCGCGCCCTCTACCCGCATGCCGGCATCGTCGAGATGGCGCACAACCGCGCCGACACCATGTGCTGCGGCGGCGGCGGGATGGTGAGCGCCTACGCGCGCGACTATTGCGAGTACCGGCGTCTCATGCGCCTGGCCGAAGTCGACGACACGGGCGCGGACGCCTGCCTGTCCACGTGCTTTTCCTGCGTGAACTCCATGCAGCGCTCCATCCGCGAGATCCCCGTGCGCCACTATCTGGAGCCGGTCTTTGGGGTGGAGGTGGATTGGCCTGCCGTCTACGCGAGCGTGGACGCGCTTTATGCCGACGCGCGCACCGAAGGCCTCTACGCCTCGCGCGAGCCGGTATTTGCGGGGCAGGTGGTGCCGGACGAGCCCGAGACAGCGGGTCCGGATGCGTGTGCGGGCGCGCCTGCAGCGACGGCCGGCGCGGACGGATCAGGCGGGGTTTCAGCGACGGGCGCCGAAGGCTCGGACACGCCCCCGGCAGCGGACGGGGTCTGAGCGCGTGCCGCCCGCGCCTGCGCGCCTCCTTTCCCATGGCAACAGAGATTAAAAAGACGAACTGCCACTATTGCGGCTATCTATGCGCCTTCGAGGCGCGCGTCGAGGACGGGCGCATCGTCGAGTTCACCCCCGATCCGACGCGCTACCCCTACGACGCGTCCGTCTCGGCGCGTTGCCCGCGCTGGCGCCTGAACGTCGAGAAGCTCTACGACGAAAGCCGGGTGAACTACCCGCTGCGGCGCGTGGGCGAGCGGGGTAGCGGGAAATTCGAGCGCGTCCCCTGGGACGAGGCCATGTCCGATATCTCCGCGCGCCTTTCCGCCCTTATCGACGAGCACGGCGGCTGGACTGTGGCCTCGGCCATCGGAGGGCCGCATGCCGTCTATTGGCCGCTGCACCGCCTGATGAGCTATATCGGCAGCCCGAACAACATGGGCATAGGGCCCATATGCTGGAACCCGCGCATATGGATGGACACCATGACCTACGGCTGGTCCATCGAGTGCGATCTGCGCCCGGGCCTTACGGGCTGCCTCGTCTTGTGGGGCACGAACCCGGCGCAAAGCGACAACTCGCTGTTTTGGCGCAACGTCGCGCAATTCGCCCGCGACGGCGGCAAGCTCGTGGTCGTGGACACGCGCCTGTCCGAGACGGCGATGAAGGCCGACGTGTGGCTGCATCCCTTTCCGGGCACCGACATCGTCTTGGCCTACGCGCTCGCGCGCATCATCATCGAGGAAGGGCGCGCGGACGCCGCCTTCGTCGAGGAGTGGTGCTACGGCTTCGACGAGTTCAAGGCAGCCGCCTTCGAGCGCAGCCTGGACGAGGCGGCCGAGATCGCGAAGGTCTCCGTCGAGGACATGCGCGCCGCCGCGCGGGCCTATGCGGGCGACTACCCGGCCGCCTTGCTCTCCGGGCGCGGCGTCGACCAGATAGGGCCCAACACCGCGCCGCTGCACCGGGTGCTCGCCGCCTTGCGCGCCATCACGGGAAACGTCGACGTGCCGGGCGCGTGCTGCATCAACGAGGCGCCGCGCTTCATGTCCGAGCTGGAGCTGGAGGGCAGCCTCGGGCTGTCAAAGGAGGCGCGCGCGCATTGCCTGAACGAGCCGGATTGCGCCTTGCAAAGCTATCGGGGCTGGGAGCTGGCCGACGCGCGCACGGGAAAGCTCGGCCGGCACTTGCCCATGCGCTACTTGACGAGCGCCCTGCCGCAACGCGTGTGGGAGGCCGCCATCACGGGTAAGCCCTACCGCGTGAGCGCACTCATCGTGGATGCGGCAAACCCGCTCGTCACCTACGCGGACACGCAGCTCGTGCGCCGCGCGCTTGAGGCCATGGACCTTGTCGTCGTGCTCGAGTTCGTCATGACGCCCACCGCGCAGATGGCCGACTACGTGCTGCCCGCCGCCGCCGCTCTGGAGCACCCCTGCCTGCAAGCCATGGGGGGCGTCTCGGATTTCTGCTACGGAGGGCCTGCCGCCGTGCCCCCGCAATTCGAGCGCCGCGAGGACTACCGGATATTGCGCGACCTGGCCCTGGCGCTGGGCGACAGCGAGCGAAACTGGCCTGCGCGCGACCTTTCCGAAGAGCTTGCCCGCATGCTCGAGCCCGTCGGCATGAGCTGGGAGGACTTTTGCACAACCGGCCTGTGCGGCGGCGCGGCGCGCTACTGCAAGCATCTGGAACGCGACCCGGACACGGGCGCGCCGGTCGGTTTTGCCACGCAAAGCGGCAAGATCGAGCTGGCAAACCCCTTCTTGGACAGCCTGGGCGCCGGGCGCGTTGCCCGTTTCACCCCCGTGCCGAAGGTGCACGAGGGCAGAAGCGACGATGCGCAGGCCGCCGTCCTCATCACCGGCGCGCGCAAGCAGCCCTATTGGGCCTCGTCGTATTTCGAGGTGCCCGCCATGCGCGCGCGCCACCCCAAGCCGCTCGTCGAGATGTCGCGGGCCACGGCAGACGCGCTGGGTCTGGCCGAAGGCGACGCGGCGCTCATCTCGCGTCTGGACGCGCCCGAGACCGAAGTGCTCCAATACGTGCATATCGCGCCCATGGTCGATGGTGTAGCATCTGCCGAGTACGGATGGTGGTTTCCCGAGCAGGACAGCGGCGCGCCCGGCTTTTCCGGCCTCTACGACAGCAACGTCAACCTGCTCACGCGCGGCACGGTCGAGGGCAAAGCCGAGCCGCTCATAGGCACGTGGATCTACAACGGCATACCCTGCCGCATACGGAAGAAGGGAGATTGAGGTGCAAGAGAAGAAGTACGCGATCCTCATATTCAGCAAGCCGCCCATCCCGGGTCTGGTGAAAACGCGCCTCACGCGCGAGCGCGGCGGCATCTTCACCGAGGAGCAGGCCGCCCAGTTCTTCAAGCGCAGCCTGTGGGACGTGACGGAGCTGGCCATGTGGTGCATGGACGATTTGGCCGAGCTGAACCGCCTCGAGCGCGAGGCGAAGGAGGGCGCCCCGCGACGCACCTACGACCTCTTCATCTCGACCACGCCCGAGGAAAACGTGCAGCTGATGAAGGACACGATCCAAGAGATCGGCAACTGGCCGCATGAAATCCACTACATGTGCGACCACGGCGCGAGCTTCGACGAGCACTTCAACGGCGCCTTCCAGGAGATCTTCGACCAGGGCTACGAGGCCATCGTCTCCATCGGCGCCGACATCCCCACCCTGCCGCGCACGCATGTCTCGCAGGCCTTCCAGTGGCTCGACTACTTCAGCGAGGTCGTGGGCACGCCGGGCTTCGTGCAGGCGCCGTGCCAGGAGTGCGGCACGAGCCTCGTGGGCTACAACTACGACACGCCCATAGACCACACGGGCATCTACTACAACATGGATGGGCGCCCGGCGCTCGACGGCTACGTGGAAAAGCTCAAGGAAAAGGGCATCCCCAACGCCTATCTCGCGCCCGTGGCCGACGTCGACGAGCCGGAAGACCTCGCGCATTGCCTGTCGTGCGCGCGCGCCTTGGCCTCGGCTGCCGAGTACCAGACGGGCATCTACGTGCCGCGCCGCGTGATCGAGTGGGCAGACGCCGTCGGCATACGCGTGACCGCGCCGCCCAACGACAACCACGACCCGCGCCAATACCTCGACGACGCGGTGACGGGCGCCGACGCGCCGGCCTTGGACGCGCAGCCCACCGAGGGCATACTCTAGGAATCGGCGGCAGGCGGTGAAGTCGGTGAAGGCGGTGGCGGCGCAGGAACAGCCCGTGTGCGTCCCGGAGGCGGGAAAGGGCGCGGGCGCGGGAACGGCAGCGCCGGAGGGCGCGGCCGGGGCGGCAGCAGCGGAAGCGGCAGAAGGGGAGGAGCGCGTCTTGCACGCGGCCCATGCCATGTGCCCGCATTGCCTCGAGGTGCTCGGCGCGCAGGTCTACGCGGATGCGGCGGGGGCGGTCCGGATGCGCCGCACCTGCCCCGAGCACGGCCAGACGACCACCTACGTGTGGCCGGACGCCGAGCACTACGAGTGGCTGCGCGGCATGCACACGGACGCGACCGCGCCCAAGGAGCGCCGCGCGCCCGTCGTAGGCGCCTGCTGCAAGAGCTGCGGCTTGTGCCCGCGCCATCTGCGCCGGGGCACCCTGGTCGAGATAGAGGTCACGCGCCGGTGCAACGCGAAATGCCCCGTGTGCTTCATGAGCGCCGATTTTCCCACGGACGGCATCAGCTTCGGGCAGATAGAAGGCCTCGTGGCCATGCTCGCGCGCGATGTAGGCCCGGAGACCGGCCTGCAGATCACGGGCGGCGAGCCCACGGTGCGCCCCGACTTGCCCGAGGTGGTGAAGATGGCGCGGCGCCACGGCTTCACCGGCATAGAGGTCAACACCAACGGCATCGTCCTCGGACGCAGCCGCGACTACCTGCAAAAGCTCGTGGATGCGGGGATCACGGGCGTCTACCTGTCCTTCGACGGCACGGACGAGGCGCCCTACGAGGCCATATGCGGCAGCTCGGCGATGCTTGCCGACAAGCTGGCCTGCATCGAGAACTGCCGCGCGGTGGGCGTCGAGGTGATCTTGTGCATGACCATCGTGAAGGGCGTGAACGACCATCTCGTGGGGCAGGTCATCGATTTTGCCTGGGACAACAACGACATCGTGGCGGGCATCGCCTTGCAGCCCGCCTTCACCTCCGGGCGCTTCGAGCCGGACTGCTATGCCCCCTACACGGCAGGCGACACCATCTTCGACATAGAGCGCCAGACGCACGGGCGCATACGCGTGGCCGACATCATGCCGCTCGGCTGCTCGGACCCGCTGTGCGACACGGGCACCTTCCTGTCTCCCGGCGCCGACGGCGGCTACGTGCCGGCCACGCGCGGGCTTACCCGCGAGGAGTACCTGGAGTACTTCGACGCGGCCAGCCCCCAGGGCTCGGTCTTGCCCGACATCCTCTACAAGAAGGGCGTGAACCTCTATCGGGGCGTGAGCCTCATCATCATGAACTACATGGACGCGATGACGGCGACGATGGAGCGCATGCGCGAGTGCTCCATGCTCGTCACGATGAAAGACGGGCGCATCATCCCGTTTTGCAGCTACCAGATGACCGACGCCTCCGGGCGGCGCCTCTACGAGATGTGGGGCACAGGCCCTGACGAGTGAGGCCTTTCGGGCCTGCGGCGGGCGAGGGGCGGTCGCGGGGGTAGAATCGGCGTCACGGAAAAGAGAAGAGAAAGGACGGCCCGCATGTACTACCACGATTTCAAGGGAAAGAGGATATCCGCGCTCGGCATGGGCACGATGCGCCTGCCCGTCGTGGACGGCGACGAGGCGCGCATAGACGTCGAGGCCGCCGAGGAGATGGTCGCCTACGCGCATGAAAACGGGGTGAACTACTTCGACACCGCCTGGGGCTACCACAGCGGGCATTCCGAGGAGGTGGTGGGCCGTGCCCTTTCCCGCCTCGCGCGCGACTCCTTCTACCTGGCCGACAAGTTCCCCGGCTACGACGTCTCGAACTTCGGCAAGCACGCCGAGATCTTTGCCGCGCAGCTCGGGAAATGCCGCGTGGACTTCTTCGACTTCTACCTCATCCACAACGTGTGCGAGGTGAACATCGAGCACT
>CAVFDV010000083.1:0-8033 GCA_963621315.1 Oscillibacter sp. MSJ-31 | reverse complement strand
CGCGATGACGGCGTCGTAGCGCCCCGAATCGGCCATCTTCTTTGCCACGAGCGGCAGCTCGAAGGCCCCGGGCACCCAAGCCACGTCCACTTTCCCGTCGTCTACGTCGCGCCGGCGCAGCCCGTCGAGGCAGCCGTCCAAAAGCTTGCCCGTGATGAACTCGTTGAAGCGGCTGCAGGCAATGCCCACGCGTATGTCGCCTGCGCTGTAGAGCTCGCCTTCGTACACTGCCATGTCGTGCCTTCTTTCTCCTCGGGTGCCGCGGGTTTTCGTTTCGCGCGCCTATTGTATCGGCTCGGCTTCGAGCATATGCCCCATTTTCTCGCGCTTGGTCTGCAGGTAGCGCCTGTCGAACTCGGTCGCGGGCACCTGGATGGGCACGCGCTCCACGATTTCGAGGCCGAAGTCTTTCAGCTGGTAGACCTTGTCGGGGTTGTTCGTCAGGAGGCGCATGGTCTTCACGCCGAGGTCGGCCAGGATCTGCGCGCCGATGTAGTACTCGCGCTCGTCTGCCCCAAAGCCCAGCGCCTCGTTGGCCTCGACCGTGTCCATGCCCTGCTCTTGCAGCTCGTAGGCCCGAAGCTTGTTCACCAGCCCGATGCCGCGCCCTTCCTGGCGCATGTAGAGCACGACGCCGCGCCCCTCCCCGGCCACCTGCGCCATGGCCGCGGAAAGCTGCGCGCCGCAATCGCAGCGCAACGAGCCGAAGACGTCGCCTGTCAGGCACTCGGAGTGCACGCGCACGAGCACGTCGTGCCCGTCGCCGACCTTGCCTTTCACCAAGGCGATGTGGTGCTCGCCTGTCAGGCGGTTCACGTAGGCATGCGCGCGAAACTCGCCGAAGCGCGTGGGCAGGGCGGGGGAGGCCTTGCAGGCGACGAGTTTCTCGTGGCACTTGCGCCAATGCGCGATCTGGGCGATCGAGACAACCTTCACGCCCCATTCCTGGGCGTGTTCGAGCAGCTCGCTCGTGCGCATCATGGTGCCGTCCTCGCGCATGATCTCGCAGCACAGGCCCGCTTCCTTCAGCCCCGCGATGCGCAAAAGGTCGACGGTGGCCTCGGTGTGGCCGTCGCGCTCGAGCACGCCTCCTGCACGCGCGAGCAGGGGAAACATATGCCCGGGGCGCCTGAAGTCGGTGGGTCTTGCATCCTCGTCCACGCACTTCATCGCCGTGATGGAGCGCTCCGCCGCGCTGATGCCCGTCGTGGTCGAGACATGGTCGATGGACACGGTGAAGGCCGTCTCGTGGTTGTCGGTGTTTTCCGCGACCATCTGGGGCAGCTGGAGCTTTTTCACATACTCGAACGACATGGGCATGCAGACGAGCCCCTTGCCGCAGCTGGCCATGAAGTTGATGTTGGCGCAGGCGGCATGCTCTGCCGCGCACACGAGGTCGCCTTCGTTTTCGCGGTCCGGGTCGTCGATGACCATGACGATGCGCCCCGCGCGCAGCTCCTCGCAGATCTCGGGTATGTCGGAATATCCTTGCGCCGTGTCCATGCCGTGCATTGTCTCCTTTTCAGATAAAACCGTTCTCCGCGAGGAAGCCGAGGTCGAAGGGCCGCCCTTCTTCGCCTGCCGCATCCCTCTTGCTATCCCCGCCTTGGTCGGCGGCCGCGTCAAGCGACCCGTCCGCGCCGCCTGCTTCAAGCGCCCCGTCCGCGCCGCATGCCCCCAGCAGCTTCTCGGTGTATTTCGCGAGCAGGTCGCATTCTATATTCACCGCGTCCCCCGCCCGCCGCTGTTGCAAAACCGTAGACTCCATGGTGTGCGGGATGCACGAGACGCCAAAGCTCGCCCCGTCCACATGCGCGACGGTAAGGCTCATGCCGTCGATGGCGACAGAGCCCTTCCAAACGATGTAGCGCGAGAGCCCCTCGGGCGCGGAGATGGTGAACCACACGGCCTGCCCGTCGCGTGCCACGCGCTCTATCTCGGCCGTGCCGTCGATGTGGCCGGTGACGATGTGGCCGCCCATGCGCGAGGCCAAGGTGAGGGCGCGCTCGAGGTTCACCGCATCGCCCGCCGCGCAGCTGCGAAACGACGAGCGTTGCAAGGTCTCGTTCATCACGTCGGCGCAAAAGGAGCGCGCGCCGATCTTCGCGACCGTCAGGCACACGCCGTTTACGGCGATGGAGTCGCCGATGCGCGTGCCGTCCAGGACCTTTGCGGCCTCCACCTCGATGCGCGCGCCCGCCTTGCTTCGGGTGAAACGGACGACGCGCCCCGTCTCCTCGACGATGCCGGTGAACATCTTCAGCGTGCCACCTTTCCCTCGACGAGCAGGTCCGGCCCCAAAAAGCTGCGGCGCACGTCGTAAAGCTGCAAGGCCTCTTGCGGGGAGCGCGCCCCGAGGCCGCCCACAGGGCCGGGCGCCTTCTCGCCGCCGAAGAGCTTGGGCGCGATGTAGGCCTGGACGGCGTCGACCAGCCCCGCGTCGATCGCGCAGCCGGCAAGGGCAGGGCCTCCTTCGAGCAAGATGGAGTCGATGTCGCAGGCGCCGAGCATCTTCACGAGCGCGCGCAGGTCCACCTTGCCGTCGTCGGCGGCGGGCGTTTGCACGACGATGCAGCCGGCGGACTCGAGCGTGAGCCTGGTCGTCGTGTCGGCGCGCGTGCACGCGATGATGGTGCGGACCTCGCGGGCGGTCTGGACGATCTTCGAGCGCATGGGGATGCGCAGGCGCGAGTCACAGACGATGCGGATGGGGTCGCGTCCGCCTTCCATACGGCAGGTGAGCAGGGGGTCGTCGGCGATGACCGTCCCGATGCCCGCCATGATGGCCGTGAGCCGGTTGCGCGTCTCGTGCACGTGCGCGCGCGCCGCCTCGCCGCTGACCCAGCGCGAAAGGCCCGTGCGGCATGCCACGCGTCCGTCGAGCGTCATGGCGTATTTCAAGACGACGTAGGGCATGTGCGTCGTGATGAAGTGGAAATAGGGGGCGTTGACGGCGTCGCACTCCTCTTTCAGCACGCCCGTGTCCACGCGCACGCCGGCATGGCGCAGCAGCCCGAGGCTTTGCGCGGCCGCCTCCGCGTGCGGGTCGTCGCTTCCCACGACCACGCGCACGATCCCCGAGCGCAGGAGCGCGTCGGTGCACGGCGGCTGCTTGCCGATATGCGAGCAGGGGGTGAGGGTGACGTCGGCGGTCGCGCCCACGGGATCGATGCCGCAGGCCAGGCAGTCGTCGATGGCGGCCCGCTCGGCGTGCTTTCCGCCGTAGCGCGCATGCCAGCCCTGCCCGACGATGCAGCCGTCTTTCACGAGGACGCAGCCGACGAGGGGGTTTGGCGCGACATGGCCGGCGCCGCGCAGGGCAAGCTCCAGAGCCTGGCGCATGTGGCGCGCGTCGCTGCAGTCGTGCCCGTCCATACGCTTCTCCTCTCGTCGCGCGCTGCCCGCACGCGCCGCGCCCGGTTTTCCCATATGGGGAAACTTTGCCACAAGCCGGGCGCGCCGCGCGGGGCATGCCTTTTTCCACATGCGGATATTCACGGCATCGGCACATTTTAGCGCACCCGCTTACCGTATAGTCTTGGGTCGATCTCGCAGCATGCGCATATCGCGGCGCCCCGCGCCCGGCGAGAAGTGCCGCGCGAGCAGCAGCGCACGTCGCACACGAAAGGAGTTTGGTGTGGAGAGCCTTGGAACAGCGCTCATAGCGTTTCTGGTCTTCTTCCCGATGTTCATGGCGCTCGTCATGCTGGCGGCCCGCAAGGAGGGCGCGCGTGTCGTGCTCACGGTCGTGGGCGCGGTGCTCGTGGCCGCCGCCTCGATCCTTGCGGCCGCCGTCTTTGCCCTGGCGGGCGGCAGCATGCAGATGGCGGTGGGCGCCTCCGCGGCCCGGGTCCTAAACATCGCGGCCCTGGCCGTCGACGTCGTTTTAGGGCTCTACATCATGGGCAAGGCGGCGCGCCACGGACGCGCCCTGGTCTTTGTCCTCGCGCTTGCCCAAACGGCGCTCGTGGTCTGGTTCGAGGTGTTCGCCGCGCACGGCATAGCCGTCTCGCACGCGCTCTACATCGACGGGCTGTCCGTGGTCATGGCGCTCATCATCGGCATCGTGGGCAGCGGCATCGCGGTCTACGCGCTGGGCTACATGCGCGACCACCACGACGGCCGCCACCCGGGGGTGAAAGACCGCCGCCCCGTCTTCTTCGCGGTCGTCTTCGCCTTCCTCGGCGCGATGTTTGCCATCGTCTTCGCCAACAACCTCGCGTGGATGTTTTGCGCGTGGGAGATCACCACGGTGTGCTCGTTTGCGCTCATCGGCTACGACCGGACCGAGGTCGCGACGGCTAACGCCTTTCGCCAGATACTCCTCAACATGGTGGGCGGGCTGGCATTCGCCGTCGCCCTCGTGTGGGTCGCGAAGGTCTACGGCGTGCTCGAGCTCGACCAGTTCATCACCCAGTCCGCCCAGGCGCTCTCCTCGAGCACGGGCAACGAGCTGATCGCCTACATGCCCGTCTTGCTTTTCGCGCTCGCGGCCTTCACCAAGGCGGCGCAGTTCCCCTTCCACAGCTGGCTGCTCGGCGCGATGGTGGCGCCCACGCCCACCTCGGCTTTGCTGCATTCCTCCACGATGGTGAAGGCGGGCGTCTTCCTGTTGGTGAAGCTCGCGCCGTGCTTTGGGGCCAACATCTGCGGCTACATGGTGATGACGGTGGGGATTGCGACCTTCCTCTTCGCCGCGCTGGCCGCCATCAGCCAGTCCAACGCCAAGCGCGTGCTGGCGTACTCGACCATCTCCAACCTCGGCCTGATCGTCGCGTGCGCGGGCGTGGGCACGGACGGCGCCTTGTGGGCGGCCATCTTCCTCATCATCTTCCACGCCGTTGCGAAATCCCTGCTCTTCCTTGCCGTGGGCACCGCGGAGCACCGTATCGGCAGCCGCGACATCGAGGACATGGACCTGATCTTCGAGCGCATGCCGCGCCTTGCGCGCCTGATGGCGATCGGCATCATGGGCATGTTCATCGCGCCCTTCGGCATGCTGGTGTCGAAGTGGGCGGCGCTGCAGTCCTTTGCCGAGGCCTCCAACATCGTGCTTTTGCTGGTGCTTGCCTTCGGCTCGGCGGCCACCTTCATGTTCTGGGCGAAATGGCTGGGCAAGCTGCTCGCCGTCTCGTCGCAAGGGGTGCGCGACCTGGAAGAGGGGGTGCATTCGAGCGAATGGGCCTCGCTTGCCCTCATGTGCGTGCTCACCGTGGGCTGCTGCATCGCCTTCCCGCTCATCTCCAGCGCGCTTGTCGTGCCCTATCTGGGGGACGTCTTCTCCGAGGTCAGCCCCGACATCTCCGCGGGCGACCTGTGGATAATGTCGGTCATCGCGCTCGTGGTCGCGGTGGTCTTTTTGGGCTCGTCGTTTGCCACGAGAAAAAAGCAGGTGCCGGTCTACATGGCAGGCGTCGCGGACCCAAAGGAGCCGCGCAGCTTTGCCGGCGCGTTCGGCGCGCCCGTGGCCTCCGCGCAGCGCAACTGGTACATGCGCGACATGTTCGACGAGAAGAAGACCGCCTTCACGGGCAGCGTCGTCGCCCTCGTGCTCATAGTGGGCGCCTTCGGCTTTGCCGGCCAGACGACGGTGCAGTCCAAGGAAAGCATCGAGACCTACGCGACGGAGCATGCCGTCTACGTGGGCAGCGAGTGGGAGGAGGCCGGCATCAGCTTCGCCACCTTCGACAGCTACTACCAGCAATACGAGCCCACCTACGAGCAGTACAAGAGCGAGTACGCGAGCATGGGCATCGGCGACGTGAAGACCTTCATGGACTTCCTCTACGAGCAGCTCTCGCAGTCCTACTCCTCGTCTAGCTCCTCGTCGGGTTCGTCCGAATCGTCTAGCTCGTCGTCGTCGGATTCGTCGGCCGGCTCTTCTGAGTCCGCAGGTGAAAGCGGTGCTGCGACCTCGGAGGGCAGCGCGGCAGACGGCGCCGCAGGCGCGGAAGGAGGCGAGTAGCCCATGGAGTTCAACATCATCGGGATGAACGTGTCGGTGTTCTCGCTTGCCGGTATGGCCGCCTTCCTCGTGCTCGCGGGCGTGCTCGGCTGCCTGCTCGCCGGCCTCGACCGCAAGTTCAGCGCGCGCATGCAAGGGCGCGTGGGGCCGAAGATTCTGCAGCCCTGGTGGGACGTGCGCAAGCTGCGCGCAAAGGAAGACGCCACGGTCAACGGCGCGCAAGACCTCTACGTGCGCCTCTACTTCCTCTTCGTGCTCCTTGCCGGCATGGCCTTTTTCGCGGGGGCGAACTTCCTCGTCTGCGTCTTCATCCTCACGCTGGCCGAGCTGTTCTTGATCGTCGCGGCCTACGCGTCGCGCTCGCCCTATGCCGAGATCGGCGCCGAGCGCGAGGCGGTGCAGGTGATGAGCTACGAGCCCATGATCTTGCTCGTGGCTGTCGGCATCTATATGGCCTGCGGCTCGTTTCGCGTGCAAGACGCCATCGCGGCAGATTTGCCGCTCGTGGCCTACCTGCCGTTTCTGTTCGTCGGCTTTCTCTATGTCCTCACGATCAAGCTGCGCAAGTCGCCTTTCGACATCGCGATGTCGGCGCATGCGCACCAGGAGATCGTGCGCGGGCTGGTCACGGAGTTTTCCGGCAAGACGCTCGCGCTGGTCGAGATCGCGCATTGGTACGAGACGGTCCTCTTCCTCGGGTGGACGGCCATGTTCGTCGTCTGGCAGGGCAGTGCCGTCTCCATCGCCATCGCCATCGTCGTCGCGCTTGCCGTGTGGCTGCTCGAGATCTGGATCGACAACAGCTTCGCGCGCGTGAAATGGCAGAGCATGCTCAAGACGGCGTGGTGGGCCGCGCTGGCCGCCGGCGCCGTGAACATCGTCTATCTCATGGTCTTTTTCTAAAGGAGGCGCATCTGTGGGCACAACATCGTATGCGGGCAAATCGCCTTGGGTCATCCACTACGACGGGTCGAGCTGCAATGGCTGCGACATCGAGGTGCTGGCCGCCCTCACGCCGCTCTACGACGCCGAGCGCTTCGGCGTGGTGAACACCGGCAACCCCAAGCACGCCGACATCCTCGTGGTGACGGGCGGGGTCAACGAGCAAAACGCGCCGGTCGTCCGCCAGATCTACGAGCAGATGCTCGAGCCGAAGGTGGTCGTTGCCTGCGGGGCATGCGCGTGCGGCGGCGGCGTCTATGTCGAGTGCTACAACGTGCGCGGCGGCACGGCGACGGCGGGCATCCCCGTGGACGCCTACGTGCCGGGATGCGCCGTGCGCCCGGAATCCGTGCTCGACGCGGTCGTCGCCGGGGTGAAGCTGCTCGACGAGAAAGCCCGGGAGATGGGCCGGGCGCCGGACGAGAAGCGCCGCGCGGTGCAAGAGGCAGGCGAGGCGCAAGCGGGCGATGAAGCTGACGCGCGGCCCGGCGAGGGGCGCGCCGAAGACGGGGCGCACGCCGCAGGCGATGGGCACGTTGCACACGAGGAGGCGAGGGCATGACGGCACGCGAGGAGCAGGCAAGCGGCGCGGTGCGGGAAAACGCGGCGGCCGAGGCCGGGTTGAAGAGCACCACGCCCAACAGCTACGAGGAGCTTTCCGCCGCCGAGCTGGCGGGCAGGGTCGCCTCGTGCAAGGAGCAGGGCTTCCGCTTCATCCAGATGTGCGCGACCACCACCGACGACGGGGTGGAGCTGCTCTACTCGTTTTCCGACCCCGACCCGCGCGAGCGCGCCATCACCGCGTTCACCGTGCAGGTAGGCGACGGCGCCCGCGTGCCCTCCATCTCCGCAGACTACCCAGAGGCCTTCGTCAACGAAAACGAGGCGCACGACCTGTTCGGCGTCTCCTTCGACGGGCTGGGCTTGGACTACGAGGGCAGCTTCTACATGATGCCCATCTCCTATCCGATGAACCCGCGCGCGGCAAAGGCCTGCGCCGAGGCGGCGAAGCGGGGGCAGGAGGGCGCCGCCACGTGCGGGGACGCCGACGCGGCATCGGACGACGCATCCGCCGCTCCCGCGCCCGCCCCCGAGCCCGCGCCCGCCCCCGAGCCCGCGCCCGCCG
>CAVFDV010000082.1:0-8155 GCA_963621315.1 Oscillibacter sp. MSJ-31 | reverse complement strand
TGAAAGGGGGCGTGCCCGTATCGCCTGCGGCGGAAGACGATGTGCTCGAATCGGTGCTGCTCGATTTCGGGGGAAGTTTTCCCGACACGAAGACCATGGCGCTTTCCGCGCGTGAGGCCGAGCGCCTGTTGCGCGGGCAAGACCTCGTGCTCACGCGCGACGCCGAGATAGTGCGTTGGATCGATTTCGAGTACAAGCTGTTCAAACGGGTCGAGACGGGGTACTACGCGTTCGTGTTGGACCGTCCCGCAGAGTCGCTCGACGAGTTCGTGAAGACGGGCTTGGAGATCGCGAACAGGCGCAAATCGCGCGCGGGCAAGTCGCTGGAGCTGCATCTCAAGGCCATCTTCGAGGAGGAGGGGCTGCGCTTTTCCTATCAGGCGAACACCGAGGGCAAGCGCCGGCCGGATTTCATCTTCCCCTCGAAAGAGGCCTACCACGATACGGGGTTTCCGGCCGACAGGCTCATGTTCCTCGGCGCGAAGACCACTTGCAAGGACCGCTGGCGCCAGATCCTAAACGAGGCAAGCCGCATCTCCTGCAAGTACCTCTTCACCTTGCAGCAGGGCGTCTCCCTTTCGCAGCTCGAGGAGATGCACGAGGAAAACGTGGTCCTCGTCGTCCCGAAGATGTACCACCAGGCCTTCCCCGGGACTTCTTTCGAAGTGCTCATATCCCTTGAGGAGTTCATCGCGCGGGTGAAGGGAAACCAAGGCCTCGTCGAGCGCGGCGCGGGCGCGGCTTTCGGCTAGAATACCCCGCATGGAACAGACACTCATCCGCAACTTCAGCATCATCGCCCACATCGACCACGGCAAATCGACTATCGCCGACCGCGTCCTGGAGATGACGCACACGATCGCCGAACGCGACATGACCGAGCAGGTGCTCGACAGCATGGACATCGAGCGCGAGCGCGGCATCACCATCAAGTCGCAGGCCGTCTCGGTGAACTACACGGCAGACGACGGGCAGACCTACCTGTTCAACCTCATCGATACGCCGGGGCACGTGGACTTCACCTACGAGGTCTCGCGCAGCCTGGCCGCCTGCGAGGGCGCCGTGCTGGTCGTGGACTCGACCCAGGGCGTCGAGGCGCAGACCGTGGCAAACGCCCTCATGGCGATGAACGCGGACCTGGAGATCGTGCCGGCCATCAACAAGGTGGACCTGCCGGCGGCAGACCCCGAGCGCGTGCGTGGCGAGATAGAGGAGGGCCTTGCCATCCCGGCAGACGACGCCGTGCTGACCTCCGGGAAGTCCGGACTGGGCGTCCACGAGCTGCTCGAGGCCGTGGTCGCGCGCATCCCGGCGCCTTCAGGCGATGCGTCCGCGCCCCTGAAGGCCCTCGTCTTCGACAGCTATTTCGACGCCTACCGCGGGGTCGTCGCCCTCGTGCGCGTCGTGGACGGCACCTTGCGCGCGAAGGAGCGCCTGCGCTTCATGCAGACGCGCCACGAGTGCGAGGCCGAGGAGGTGGGCGTGCGCCGCCCTGCCGAGACCGCCGTAGACGAGCTGGCGGCAGGCGAGGTGGGCTATCTCGTCACGGGGCTGAAAGACCCCAAGCTCGTGAAGGTGGGCGACACCGTCACCGCCGCGCGCGAGCCGGCGGCCGAACCGCTGCCGGGGTACCGCGAGGTCAAGCCCATGGTCTACACGGGCGTTTTCCCCATCGACGCCGACCAGTACCCGGCGCTGCGCGACGCCCTCGACAAGCTGGCCCTAAACGACCCGGCGCTGGTCTACGAGCCGGAGACGAGCCATGCGCTGGGCTTCGGCTTTCGCGTGGGCTTTCTGGGCCTGCTGCACCTGGAGGTCGTGCAGGAGCGCCTCGAGCGCGAGTTCTCGCTCGACCTGATCGCCACCGCGCCGTCCGTGGAATACGAGGTCTACCTGACGAACGGCGAGATGGTCGTCGTGCACAGCCCGCAGGACATGCCCGACGCCGCCTCCATCGAGCGCATCGAAGAGCCCTACCTGAAGGCGAAGATCATCGTGCCGTCGGATTTCGTGGGCGCGGTCATGGAGCTGTCCGTGGACCGGCGCGGCACTTTCAAGAACATGGAGTACCTGTCCACGACGACCGTCGAGCTTCTCTTCGAGATGCCCTTGTCCGAGCTGATCATGGACTACTTCGACGCGTTGAAGAGCCGCACGAAGGGCTACGCCTCGCTCGACTACGACGTCATAGGATACCGCGAGAGCGACCTGGTGAAGCTCGATATCCTGCTCGCGGGCAACAAGGTGGACGCGCTCTCGTGCATCGTGCACCGCGACAGCGCCTACGAGCGCGGCAAGGCGTTGTGCCTGAAGCTGAAGGGCATCATCCCGCAGCAGCTGTTCGAGGTGCCCATCCAGGCGGCCGTGGGCGCGCGCATCCTGGCGCGCCAGACGGTCCGCGCCAAGCGCAAGGACGTGCTGGCGAAGTGCTACGGCGGCGACATCTCGCGCAAGCGCAAGCTGCTGGAAAAGCAGAAGGCCGGCAAGAAGAAGATGAAGGCCATCGGCAACGTGGACGTGCCGCAGGAGGCCTTCATGGCGATACTCAAAGTGGATGATGAATAGGGGGGCGGCCGGGCACGCGGGCGGCGCCGGGGGCGCGCCGGGGGCGGCCGGCGGGGCCGATTTGGGCAAGGCCGATGCCGCGCCCGAGTCCTCGCCTGCACCCGGCGCGGCATCCGGGACTTCGCCTGCGCATGATGCGGCATCCCTGGCTTTGCCGGCGCCCGACGCGGCGTTTCGCGCGGCGCTCGCCCGCCCGCTGTGGCTTGCCCCCATGGCAGGCGTCACGGACAAGGCGTTTCGCACGATAGCGCTGCGGCACGGCGCGGGCCTCACCTTCACCGAGATGGTCAGCGCGGCAGGCCTTGCGCACGCCGGCGAGAAGACCTGGGGCCTCGTGGACCCGGCGCCTGCCGAAAGCCACGTCGTCGTGCAATTGTTCGGGCACGACCCGGACGTGATGGCGCGCGCCGCCGCGCGGGTGCAGCGGCGCTTGGGCGCCCGGCTTGCCGCCATCGACGTGAACATGGGCTGCCCCGTGCGCAAGGTGGCGGGCAAGGGGGAGGGCGCGGCGCTCATGAAGACGCCCGGGCTTGCCGCGAGGATCGTCGCTGCCCTCGTGGAGGCCGTGGACGTGCCCGTCACGGCAAAGGTCCGCGCGGGCTTCGAGATGGGGGAGGAAAGCGCGCCGGAGCTGGCGTTCATGCTCGAGCGGGCGGGCGCGCGCCTCATCGCCGTGCACGGGCGCAGCGCGCGGCAGCTCTACCGGGGCCGTGCCGACTGGGGGGCGATCGCCCGGGTGAAGGAGGCGGTCTCGATCCCCGTCGCGGGCAGCGGCGACGTCTTCACGGCGCAAGACGCGGCGGCGATGCGCGCGCAGACGGGCTGCGACGTGGTCTTTGCCGCCAGGGGCGCGCGCGGCAACCCGTGGATCTTCGAGGGGCGGCAGCCGTCGGGCGCCGAGCGCGTCGAGTGCGCCCTGGAGCACCTGCGCCTCTTTTGCGCGTTTTACGGCGAGGAGCATCTCGCGCCCTTGCGCGCGCAGCTTTCCTGGTACGTGCACGGGCTGCCCGGCGCGGCCGCGATGCGCCGCGCGCTTTCCGCCGCCACGACCCGCGCCGACTTCGAGCGGGTCTTCTCGGCGGCGCAAACGTTTCCGTCTTGCCGGGACGTGTGTTAGGCGCCAAACATCTCGGCTGCGGACACGAGCCACAGGTCGTCGCGTTTTTCAGCCTTTTCCCGCGTCGCCTTGCCCGGCGTTTTCTTGGTGAACAGGCAATACGTGCGATCCTTGTAGCCCTTGAGGAGTTCCGAGCGGCGCTCGAGGCGGCGCACCGCGTCTGTCTCGTCGAAAGAATTGCGCCACTTGCACTCGCCCAAGAATATGCGCCCCGACTGCTTGTCCGCCGCGACGAGATCGATGTCCGCTCCGGCCTTCTCGCGCGGGTCGGCACCCCACCAGCGGCCAAATGACGAGGCCAGGAACGGCAGCTTCCCCGCTGCGTTCTTGCGGACGGCCCACTGCCGGCACACCTGCTCGAACTGCGTGCCCACATAGGTTTGCAGCGCTTGCCCGAATGCCGTCTGCCGCGCCGCCGCAAAGCCCGCGCCTGCCTCGATGGCGCCGATGCTCTTGCTCACGAAGGCGTACCAGTAGGCGAAGAAGGGGTCGGAAAACGAGTAGAGCGCCTTGCGCGACGTGGCGGGGTTGTCGCCGAAGGGAACCTCCCGGCACACGATGCCGAGATCGAGCAGGGTCTTGAGATACTTCGACATGGAGGAGGCGTTCACGCCCGCGCGCTCGGCGATGCGCTTCGGCACGGTCTCCCCCGAGCCGATGGCGTCGAGGATCGAGTTGTACAAGGCCGGCTCGCGAAGCTCCTGCCGAAGCAGCATCAGAGGCTCCTCGTACAAGATTCCCGAGGTGTCGAACATAAGCCCGGACACGTTTTCCTCGTAGCTTGCGCCCGCGTCCACCTGCGCGAGGTAGTAGGGCGTCCCGCCAAAGGTCGCGTAGTACGCGACGTGCTCTTGCGCCGAGAGGCCGGGCAGCATCTGCGCCGCGTCGAAGCAGTCGAAGGGCTTCACCTTCAGCTGCATGGTGCGCCGCCCGTAGAGCGGGCTTTTGCGTCCCAGCACCTCGCTTTCCATGAAGCCCTCGTTGCTGCCGCACAAGATGATGCGGACATCGGTCTGCTTCAGCTCGTGGTCGATGGCGATCTGCAGGGCGGAGGGCAGCGAGGGCTCGGTTTCGGCGGCGTAGGGGAACTCGTCGAAGACGAGGAGGAACGGCTCGCCCGCGCGCTGCCGGGCGGCCCGCGCGACATAGGAAAAGGCGCTGCGCCAATCGGGAAACGCCGCGCCGTCTTCCGGAAGGCCGAAGAAGGCATAGGCGCATCGCGAGAACTGGGCGAGGTTTTGCAGGGAGCTGCGCTGCTGGGCGGTGAAGTACAACGTGGGCTTGCCTTTGGCGAAGGCGTCTATGAGCGTGGTCTTGCCGACGCGCCGCCGGCCGTAGACCACGGCCATCTGGAAGCCGGCCTTCGCATACATCTTCTCGAGCCGGTCCAGCTCCGTCGTCCGTCCTACAAACATGGCTCCACCTCGTGCTTCACTAAGATGCTCATGGGTAGGATACTCATAAGCATCTTATTTCGCAAGCGCTGCGGGCGCCCCGTCATGCGCCGCGGGCGCGCTGTCGCACGTGCCGTGGGCGTGTCGTGCAGGCGCCGCGCAGGGCGTTTGCTGACATTGGCCGGGAAAATTCACCAAGGCGGTGCGCATCTACGCTACAATCAGGCGCTGTGCGCATCGTGGAAGCGGTGCATTTTTCACGCATACGCGGGCGTGGCGGAACTGGCAGACGCGCCGGGTTTAGGTTCCGGTGGGCATTGTGTCCCGTGAAGGTTCAAATCCTTTCGCCCGTACCATATGCGCAGGTAAAAGACGAAATGCGGCACGTCGGGCAGGCTGTCCGGCAGCGCCGCGCGGACCTTAAGGAAGAGGAGCAGGCAACGTGGACGTGAAGACCGAGATACGCGAATCCGACGGCAAGACGCAGGTCACCGTCACCTTGGAGCCCGAGGAGTTCAAGCCCTACGTCGACGCGTATTTCAGGCGGCTCGCCCGCACGCGCATCCCGGGTTTTAGGCCGGGCAAGGCGCCGCGCCGCATCCTCGAGCAGCACTTCGGCGGCCATGCGGCGGTCTATGCCGAGATCGCGGCCGACGTGGTGAACGCGACCGCCCCGAAGGCCGTGGACGGCGAGGGCGTCATGTTCATCAACGACCCGTCCTCCGACGACGCCGACATGCTCGCCGACGGCAAGCCCTTCACCTACAGCGTGTGCGGCAAGGTCAAGCCCGAGATGGAGCTTTTGTCCTACGACCCCGTGAAGGTCACGCTGCCGCCCGCCGAGATCGCGGATTCCATGGTGGACGCCCAGGTCGACGTGCTGCGCAGCTACTACGACCCCTCCGGCAACGGCGCCTTGTCCGACGAGGAGTTTTGCGAGAAAGCCGGCGTGGAGAGCATCGACGCCTTGCGCGCGCAGGTGCGCGAGGCCCTGGAGAAGAGCCGCGCGGAAAACGCCGCCAACCTGAAGGAGACCCGCTGCATCGACGCTTTGGCCGAGCGCTTGCACGGTGAAATCCCGCAGGCCTACCTCAACTACACGCGCGACGACATCCTGCGCGACTTCTTCACCAGCCTTCAGCGCTCCGGGCAGACCTTCGACGCCTTCCTCTCCGCGCAGGGCATCACGCGCGAGCTGTTCGACTTGGATGTGGAAAAGCAGGCCAAGGAGACGGCGGCCGGCGCGCTTGCCCTCGACGCCTTGTTCAAGGAGAAGGGCTTCACGGTCGACGACGGCGACCTGGACGAGGAGTTCTCCAAGCTCCCCAACGCGAAACGCGCACGCCGAGACTGGGAGGAGCGCGGCCAGATCACCATGCTGCGCGAGGCCATCGCGCGCCAGAAGGCGGCGAAATGGCTGGTCGAGACGGCTGAAGTCGTCTACGAGGAGCCGGGGCGGGAGACAGCCGGGAGCGCAGACGCGGACGCGGACGGCGCCGACGCGCCCGCCAAGGACGCGAAGAAATCCGCCAAGAAGCCCGCGAAGAAGGCGGACGCGAAGTCAACGGATGAACAACCCGCCGGCGACGCCTCTGCGGCAAAGGCCGAATAGCGAAAACGCCGTCCGCGGCGGCGCGTATCATCCACAGGCGACATGCCTCGCACGACAAGAAAGGGCGCATCTACCATGAACCTCTACCAACCGGTGCAAAACCCGCTGATCCCCTACGTGATCGAGCAATCCCCGCGCGGCGAGCGCAGCTTCGACATCTACTCGCGGCTGCTCAACGACCGCGTGGTCTTTTTGGGCGAGGAGGTCTCGGACGCCTCGGCCAACTCCATCGTCGCGCAGCTCTTGCATCTGGAAAGCGCCGACCCGGACAAGGACATCTCGTTTTATATCAACTCGCCCGGCGGCTCGGTCACGGCAGGCCTTGCCATCTACGACACGATGCAGTTCATCAAGCCCGACGTCTCGACGGTGTGCCTGGGGATGGCCGCCTCGATGGGCGCGGTGCTTCTGGCCGCCGGCGCGCCGGGCAAGCGCTTCGCCTTGCCCAACTCGCGTATCATGATCCACCAACCCTCCGGCGGTGCGCAGGGCAAGCAGACCGACATCCAGATCATGGCGGATTTCATGAAAGACACGCGCGAGCAGCTCAACAGCATCCTGGCCAAGCACACCGGCCAGCCCATCGAGAAGATCCAGGAAGACACCGAAAAGGACAACTTCATGACGCCTGACGAGGCCAAGGACTACGGTCTTGTGGACGACGTCGTCTTGTCGCGCTCGGAGACCGCCGATGCGGCCGAAAAGAAGAAGGACTAGCACATGGGCGACGGGTTCGACGATTCATATGGCAGGCACGCCGGTGCGGGCGGGTTCACCCCGATGTACCGCTGCTCGTTTTGCGGCAAGACCCAAGACGAGGTGCAAAAGCTCATATCGGGCGACGAGGTCTATATCTGCGACGAGTGCGTGAGCGCCTGCGCCGACATCATGTACGACGAGGGCATCGACCTCGATTGCGCCTTTTCGCGCGCCCCGCTGCCCCAGGCGCAAGGGCGCACCGAGGGCCTGATCTCGCTCGATACCCTGCCCACGCCGCGCGAGATAGACGCCGAGCTGTCCGAGTACGTCATAGGGCAGGACAAGGCGAAAAAGGCGCTGTCCGTGGCCGTCTACAACCACTACAAGCGCGTGGCGCTGGGGCTTGAGGGCGGCGGATCCGACGAGGATGCGGGCGAGGGCGGCGAGGTCGAGCTGGCCAAGTCCAACATCTTGCTGCTCGGCCCTACGGGCTGCGGCAAGACCCTGCTCGCGCAGACGCTCGCGCGCATACTCGACGTGCCCTTCGCCATCGCCGACGCCACGGCGCTCACCGAGGCCGGCTACGTGGGCGAAGACGTCGAGAGCATCCTGCTCAAGATCGTGAACGCGGCCGACAACGACATCGACCGCGCCCAGATCGGCATCATCTACATCGACGAGATCGACAAGGTGGCCAAGAAGGCGGAAAACCTCTCCATCACGCGCGACGTCTCCGGCGAGGGCGTGCAGCAGGCGCTGCTGAAGATC
>CAVFDV010000081.1:0-8186 GCA_963621315.1 Oscillibacter sp. MSJ-31 | reverse complement strand
AGTTCAAGTCGCGCCCCACGCGCAGCCACCCGCTTTTCGTGGGGCTGGTGCAGGCCGCCGTCGGGTACCGCGCCGCCCGCTAGGAGCGTTTGGCGATGACGTGCGGCGGGCGCGGCGGGCGAAGCGGGCGCGGGGGCTGTGACGAGCACGGCGTGTGCTCGGCGGTGCGCGGCGTGCGGGTGAATCTGGAAACGGGCCGCTGCTCGTGCCGCGCGAGATAAAAAAGGCCGCCGACGCCGACCCGGGCGCTTTTTCCGACGACCTCGACGAGTATCTCGTCTATCTGTCGGCAGAGCGCGGGCTGTCGCGCGCGAGCGTCGATTCGTATGCGGCTGATTTGCGCGACTACCTCGGGTTTCTCACGAAGCGCGGCGTGCGCGCCTACGAAGGCGTCACGCACGACACGGTGGTGGACTACATCGAGGACCTGCGCGTTCGCGGCTATGCGCAAAAGAGCATGGAGCGCCACGTGGCCGCGTTGAAGGGCTTTCACCGTTTCGCGGTGGCAGAAGACCTCACGCAGGCAAACCCCGCCGCCTCGGTGCCCCTGCCAAAAGTGGACCGCGTCTTGCCGCAGACCTTGAGCATCGGGCAGGTGGGCAAGCTGCTCGACCAGAGCTTTCCCGCGACGCCGGCGGGTTTGCGCGACAAGGCGGTCCTCGAGGTCTTGTACGGATGCGGCCTGCGCGCAAGCGAGCTTGTCGGGCTCGATTTTTCGTGGCTGATGCTCGACGACGACCTGCTGCGCGTGCGCGGCAAGGGCGGCAAGGAGCGTTTCGTGCCCTTTTTGGGGTGCGCGGCGCGCGCGCTTGCCCGCTACCTCGACGAGGGGCGCCCCCATCTGCACCCGAAGAGGCGCAACCGGCTCGACCCGGACGCGGTCTTTTTGAACGCGCGCGGCGGGCGCATCAGCCGGCGTTCCGTTTTCACCATAGTGGAAAGCTACGGGCGCAAGGCCGGGATCGAGGGGCTGCACCCGCATCTCTTGCGCCACAGCTTCGCGACGCACATGCTGGAAGGCGGCGCGGACCTGCGCTCGCTGCAGGAGATGCTCGGGCACAGCGACATCTCGACGACGCAGATCTACACGCACGTGGACCGCAGCCATATACGCGAGGAATATTTGAGCACGCACCCGCGCGCCGGCAAGCGCTGAACCGCCTGCGGCAACAGGGACGCTCGGGCGCTGCGCAGCTATTGGGATGCGTTTCAGACGCCCGACGTGCCGGTTGCCAAGCGCCAGTGCGGTTGGGGTCGGGTTGTATGCGTGCCTGTTGAAGGCGCGCGCGTTGCCCGTGTGTTGCGTGTATACTTTTGCGGATTGAAAAGCGTGGGTGAAAGGAGCTGCGCCAAGGTGAACGCGTTCAACGTATGCGTGGCAATTATCGTCATATTGACGCTCGCGGGTTTTGTCGCCGGCCTCGTGCAGGCGAAGTCGCATGAAGAGCGCGTCCCAGTCGTCGCCGCCTTCACGGCGCAGGTCGTCGTCGTGGCGTTGTTTCTCGTGCTGGTAGCCGGCATGCACAAAAGCGGCGCGGTGCCGGTCGTGCTGGCCCTCGCGTGCGCGGTGCTGCCCATCGCGGTTTACTCGATCGTCCAGCGCTGCTGCGCCAAGAAGAAAGCGGAGGCGGGCGCGGATGCGCAGGCGTCGGGCGACGATGTGGCGCGCGACGCGCGCTCCAAAGACGATGTGTGGAACAACCTGCGAGGGCCTGCGCAGGCGCCGCAACCTGTGCAAGCGGACAAGGCCGGTCAGGCGGATCGGGGGAGCCGGCCCGCGCCGACGACGCAGCCCGCGCAGCCCCTGCGCCCCGTCCCCGTCGCGCAGCCCGTCCGCGCGTCGCAGCCAGCCGAGACGCCGCAACCTGCGCAATCCGCGCAACCCGAGCGATCTGCGCAGCCCACGCAGCCTGTTAAATCCGTGCAGCCCGTGCAATCGCAATCGGGCGCGGCATCTGCAGCGCAGGAGTCTGCGCAATCCGCGACGCCGCAAACGGGCAAGGAGGTCACCCAGCGTTTCGCGCCCGTGGCCACCGCTTCCGGAGTCGCCGAGAAGCCCGTGCAGGTGAAGGGCGACGCAGACTCGACGCAGGCGCTGAGGCGGGCGGGGCAGTCCGGCACGGCGGCGCAGGCATCGCAGGCGAATGCGGCGGATGCGGCAGGCCTGGTGCCCTCGGAAAACCAGACGGTTTTGCCGAAGCAGGCAAAGCCGGCCACGCAGCCGGGGCATGCAGACGAGGCGGAGAAGACGGCGGTGCTCGAGCCCGTGCGGCCCCAGGGCGCGGCGCAGGCAGAGCGGGCAGGCCGGGCGCCGGCTGACCGAGAGCAGGCGAGCCAGGCGCAGGCAAGCCAAACGCCGGCGGGGCGGACGCAGACGGGGGCGCAGCCCGTCCAAGCGCAACAGGCCTCGCAACCCGAGCAGGCACAGACGGGGCAGACCCCGTCGCAGGAGCAAGGCGCTCAAGACCGGCAGGCAAACCGGGCGCAGGCGGCGGCGGCGACGCAGCAGCCCGTCCGCACGCAGGAAACCTCGCAGCCCGAACGGGCGAGCAAGGCCGCTGTGAAGGCCGCCGCGCTTGCCGATTCCCCGGTAGCAGACCCCGCCGAGCCGGGCATCGACGAGAAGGAAGTCGCCCGCAGGAAGGCCGCGCAAGAGGCGACGCGCAAGGCGGCCATCGCCTATGCCGACCGCAAGGAGAAAGCCGAGGCGTTTCGCTCGAAGGGCAAGTACCTGATCGCGGCCGGGCTTTTCGAGAAAGCCGCCGAGACGGCGCCGAACAAGGCCAGCCGCCGCGTCGTCGCGTTCGAGCAGCTCTCCTGCTACGTGAAGGCGGGCAAGGACGACAAGGCACGAGAGCTTGCCCGGGCGCTGCGCCGCGAATCGACCCTCACGCGCGCCGAGCGGGTGAAGCTCAACGCCATCATCGCGCAGGGCTAGCCCCCTTTCCCCGCCGGATTGCGGACCGTCCCGCCCATGCCCGCCGACAGCAACAGCCGAAACGCCGGCTACAGTGCGGGCGCCGGGCGTAAGCCCACCGTGCGCCGCGCCCCCAAGCGGCCCGCGCCGAAAGTGCCCGGCCGCACCGTGCTGTGCGCCCTGTTCACCGCGTTTGCCATGCTGCTCGCGGGCACCTTCGCCCCGCTCGGCTCGACAGGGCGGGCGACGGCCCCCTCCTCGGAGGTGCAGGCAGACGCGAGCTACACCCTGGGCACCTACAACGCGATCTCCCAGTCCACGGATGCCGCGCGCGTGTCGAACATGGCCATCGCCGCCCACGACCTCGACGGCACGCAAATCGCGCCCGGTCAGACCATCTCCCTAAACGAGCTGCTGGGCGACACGGGCGCCGACAGGCGCTACTCCGAGGCGCCTGCCTACGACGGAGAGGGGACGGTGGCCGAGCGCGGCGGCGGCGTGTGCCAGGTCAGCTCCGCCGTCTACGTGGCGGCCTTGCAGGCGGGCTTGTCCATCGTCGAGCGCCACGCGCACAGCGTCGCTGTGGACTATGTGCCCGTGGGGTTGGACGCGACCTTGAGCTTTGGTGCCTACGACCTGCAGATATGCAACGCCTACGAGCAGCCGGTCGTGCTGCGCGTGCAAAGCGACGGGCAGACGGTGGCCGCCTCCGTCCTGTGCGCCGACCCCCAGGACAGCCGCGAGGTCGAGCGCAAGGCGACCTCGGAGGTGACGAGCCGCTACAAGGGCTACGCCGGCGGATCGACCCGCGCGGACTACTACGACGTGACAGCCTATCTCGTCACGTACCGCGGCGGGCAAAAGGAGGGCAAGGAGGAGATTTCCTCGGACACCTACCAAATACTCTCGGGGTCGAACACGCAGGCGGCGGCGGAATAAGGGGCGCGGCCGCTCGCGAACGTGCGGCGTATATGCAGGGGGAAACGGGCGCGGCGCGGCGGGCGTTTGCAGGCGTGCGATGCGGTGGGCAAAGGCGCGAGGGTAGACTAAAGGCGCGACGGCAGATTAAAGGTGCACCGGTAGACCCTTGGGCGGGCGCTAATCCGCGTCGGATGTGAGCGGGTCTTCGATGTGGATGCAATCGGGGCGCTCGGGCACGTCGATGCCGAGCGCAACGCACGACAGCGCGCGCAGTTCCTCGATGGAGGCCGTGTAGCAGGCCAGCGCATCGACCCAGCGGCGCAGGCAGGCGCGCCCCTCGTCGGTGAGGGAGTAGACACGGCGCGCAGGTCCGGACTCGGAGGTGTCCCACTCGCTCGTGACCAGCTCGTTGTTCTCCATCTGCTTGAGAATGCGGTAGACGCCCGTCGGGTCGGGGGTGCCGCCGCCGAACATGGGCCCGTCCGTCATCTGCTGGACGATCAGGTACCCGTGCATGGGCTTGCCCGACGCGGCCAGCACGGCGAGGATGGAGGGCTGGGTCAGGCGGCTGAGCGTCTTGCCCAGCTGGGCGCATTCGCTCAGGTCGCTCTCGGACTTGGGGTGGCACGCCGACCACATGTGTGTTGCCTCTTGTCGTTTCATGGGGGCTATTTTAGCGCGTAAATCGGGCGCGGCGCGGAAAAGTCGCGGGGAATTCGCGCGCGCCTGCAGGTGTTTCGCAAACCTCCTGCAAACCCCCTGCAAACCCCCGTAAAGATCCTGCAAACCCCCGTAAAGATCCTGCGGTCCTCTGTGAAAGGTCGGGGAAGCCCGCAAGGCGACGGCGCGGACCCGGGAAACCCGTAGAGCGAAGGGAGAGTCGGGAAACCCGCAAGGCGACGGCGCGGGACATGGTGAAAGGGAAGGAGGAACATCGAGGCACCGTGAAAAGCTTGAGATCAAGGGGAGCTTTTCACGGTGCCTCGATACGGAGACGACCTGCAAACCGTCTCCGCCACCTGCATGCGAGGTGAGTTGACGGTTGCTAGTATAGGACACATGCAAGTAGAAGCGCAAGGCAATTTCCAAAAAATTTTGGCACGGACGGCTCTTCTGTCCGGCCGCCTGTCCGATGCCGCAGCCGGCAACCGTCAACTCACCTCGCATGCGCCTCGCTGGTTTCGCCCGTCTTTGCCCAGCCCGGGCACCTTTTCTGATTCGCCGCCCCTCTTCTTAGTATCATGTGCGCCATGCAGATATACGAGGACATACGCATCGAGCGCCTCGCGTTCGGCGGCGATGGCATCGGGCACGTGCCTGATGGACGCGTCGTCTTCGTGCCGGGCAGCTGCCCGGGCGACACGGTGGACGTGCGCGCGCTTGCCGAAAAGGACAGCTTCGTGCGCGGCTGCATCGAGCGTCTCGTGCGCCCGGGGGCAAAGCGCGTGGAACCTGCCTGCGCATATGCCGCCGCCGGCGCGTGCGCGGGCTGCCCGTGGTCCCACATCGCCTACGAGACGCAGCTTTCCTGGAAGCGTCAGGCGCTCGTGGACGCGCTGGGGCGCATCGCGGGGCTGGACGGCACGCGCATATCGCAGGTCGTGCAGCCCATAGCGCCCGCCTCGCGCGAGTGGGGCTACCGCAACAAGGTCGAGTTCTCCTGCGCCGCCGATGCGCGCGGCCGCCATGCGCTGGGGATGCACGGGCCGGACGGCGCGTTTTGCCCGGTGGAGAAGTGCCTGCTCGCCCCCGAGCGTTTCAACGGCGCCCCGAAGACCCTTGCGGGCGCCTTGCGCTATGCCCTGGGCGAGTCGTTTGCCGGCGTCGAGCGCGTGGGCTTGCGCGTGGCTTCGCACACGGGCGATGTGGAGCTTGCCATCTGGACGCCGCCCGGGCGCTTTCCGCGCAAGCTTGTGGCGCAGGTGGCCCAAGACGCCCTCAAGGCAAAGGGCGCCGGCGTCGTGCGCGTCTTGGTGAAAGGCCCCGTCGAGCAGCGGCGCACGAGCGGCGTCGAGGTCTTGGCGGGGCGCGGGTCGTGGCGCGAGAAGCTGGACGGCCGCGTCTTGAAGCTGTCGGCGCCGAGCTTTTTCCAGGTGAACACGCCGGGCGCCGAAAAGCTCGTGGGCCTCGTGATGGAGGGGCTTGCGCCGAGCGGGATCGACGTGGTGGCCGACCTCTATTGCGGCGCCGGCTCGTTCACCCTGCCGCTTGCCTGCGCGAGCCTGCTCGTGCACGCGGTCGAGATGGAAGGTTCGAGCGTGCGCGACCTGCGGCGCAACTTGAAGGACGCGGGGCTGGACGCGCATGTCGTGGGCGGCGATGTGGCGCGCGAGCTTCCCTCGCTGGGGCGTCTGGACAAGGCGGTGGTCGACCCGCCGCGCGCCGGCCTCGATGCGGCGGTGGTCGACGCCCTGGCGGCAAGCGGAGCCTCGCGTCTTGCCTACGTGAGCTGCAACCCCACGACGCTTGCGCGCGACGCGAAGCGCCTGGCCGGGCACGGGTTCACCCTCGAGCGCGCGACACCCGTGGACCTTTTCCCGCAGACCTACCACGTGGAGACGGTCGCGCTTTTCACCCGCAGCGCCTGAGGGGGAGCGCTAGCCCGCCTGCTGCCTCTCCCATATGCCGTTCGTTTTCACCCGCAGCGCCTGGCTGCGGCCTTCTGCCCCGTTCTAGGCCGGCGCTGACGCGATGGGCACGGGGAAAGGCCCCGGGCGGCGGGCGCGTGCCGCCTAACAGCTTTTTTCAGAGGCTTCGTGAGTTCGTGTGGGTGAAAATCACGCCGTCCCCCTTCCCGGCAGCGCCGGCTTCAGGTTCGAGCAGCGCAGCATCACCAGCGCTATGAGGTTGTCGATGTTGCGGAACCCGTAGCCCATGCGCACCGCCAGCTTGATCTTGTTGTTGACGGCCTCGACGCGGGCGTTGGAGACGCCGAGCGCGACGGAGCGGACGATCGCCTCCCTGTGGCGGCGCACCTTCTTCGACAGCTCGCGCACGGCGGCCACGTCGGCTATCCAGCGCGCCCCGTCGGCGGTGACGACCCTGATGGAGGAGCGCTGCTCGTCGGTGAGCAGGTCGAAGAAGGACTCGAGGACCGCCTTGCCGTGCCCCCTCGCCGCCCTAAACGACGCGCCCGCGGTCGTGGTCGACCACGACGGTCATGTACTTGTGCCCCTTCTTGTAGCTCGTCTCGTCGACGCCTATGCGCTGCGCGCGCCAGCGCCTGGCCTTCAGCCTGTCGTAGGGGCGGCAGCGCCTGCCGCACACCGGGCACCTCGGCGCCGCCTTGCGCGGCCTCGCCGAGACGATTATGGATTTGCCCTCGATTCTCGCGCCCTCGACCACGGCGCCGTCCAGGCCGAGGCATTTCTTGAGTATCCTGTTCGACATGCGAAGGCCCCTCTCTTCGGGTCGCGTTTTTTTGGCTGGAAATGCAACCATACCCGAGCGGGGTTCCCGCTGCCAGGCATGCGGGCCTGTCAGGCTTTCAACCCACACAAACCCCCGAAGAGCCGTTTGTTTTTGCGGGAGACTTCTTGGCGGACGGGTGAAACGTTTTGTGGCCGAGAGCTCGGTGGCGAGCCTGCCCATCAGGCCATCGCCGCCGCGACGGGGTCGGCGCCGTTGGCGCCGCCGCCCCGCCCGCCCGCAAGTTTTCGGCGCGCGCCTCAGGAAGCGCTTTTCAGCAGGCCGTCAGATATGTAGCTGCGTATCAGGTCGCTGCTGGAGCAGTTGCACCGCTTTGCCTCCGAGGCGATCCTCGACTTCATGGCGACGGGCAAGACGAACGACATCGTCGTCTTCTCGCCCGACGTGCGCAACGCGCTTCCGTACCTGACCTCGCCGACCGGCTCCCATCCCTCGAAGTCCCCTCCGGCGATCTCCGTCTCCCAGCGCTCGAACTCCTCCGTCGAGATCTCGTCGCCGTGGTTGTTCCTGAAACCCATCACAAGCTCCCGTCTATCTGCCGCAAAAATCCTTTTGTCGGCGGCGTCTGCGCGTGAAATACCAGCAAGGCTTGCTCGTCGTACGAGAGCGCGACGGCCAACTCGCAGAAATTCCCGTTTGGCAAAACCCCCAAGACGAACTCAACCTCCTTGTCGACATTGCCGCTCCTTTTGACGGTGCGGCTTTTCCTGGAGTTTTCCAGGGCGTAGACGACTTCGTCTCTCGACAGCCCATGTTTCAGAGCCGACTCGATGATTTCTATCCTCACGGCATCCTTTCGCATCGGGCGTACTATGTGGATAATATATCAAATATTAGATATTGAAGCCGCTAGATATTGGAGCCGTGCGAGTTAAGTTATTCAGGAAAACCGGCCCGGCGGACGTCCCCGGGGAGTAGG
>CAVFDV010000080.1:0-8446 GCA_963621315.1 Oscillibacter sp. MSJ-31 | reverse complement strand
ATGCCGGGGAGCATGGGCGAGAGCAGCAAGACGACGCCCACGAGCAGGCACGAGTACTTGTAGCGCCCGATTTTCTCCAGGGAGGACACGAGCAGCAGCGTGAGCACCATGCACACGACGGCGGCGAAAAGCCACACGACTTGCTTGATCGCCGAGTCGGGCGCCAGACGTAAGACGAAGGTGATGCCGATTCCCGAAAGCACGAAGGCGATGGGCAGGATGGCCGGGTCGGCGTTGGGGGTGAACTTGCGCTCGGCGATATGCGCGGCGAAAAACGCGACGGCCAGCCCTATGGGCACGGAAAACGAGGCGACGGACAGCTCGGCGCCGTTGTTTATGAGCAGCATGGCGAAAAAGACGAGCAGCACGGGGACTGCCGCGATTAAAAGCCACAGCTCTGTTGTGCGCCGGTTCGTCATGTCGTCTAGGTCCGCCCGTCCGCTCTTCGCGTCGCGTCTGCCTTGCCGCCTGCGGCGCCGAGGCGTCAGGCGTTCGCCTTCTTCTCGGCTTCCACGGTCTTGCGGTAGGAGGCAAGCAGGCTCTCCGCCTCTTCGTACGAGCCCACGCTGACGCCCTCCTCGAGGCGTTGCGCGGTGCTTGCCGCCAGCTTGCTCGTCTGGATGTCGGTCTTTTCCTCGACCCACGACAAGTGCAGCGGGCCTAGCTGGCCGGGAAGACCCTTGTAGAGCGTGACCATGCCGTCTTCCGAGACGAGGTACCACGAGTTTTGCGCATAGGCGAAAACGCCTCCCACCGCAAGGGCGAGCACGACGAGCACCGCCGCGATGCCGATGAGGGGCGCGCGCCAGCGTTTCTTTGCCGCAGGCGTCGCCGGCGTGCTGCCGGCCGCCGTCGCCGCGCCGGGCGCCACGCCGGCTCCGGTGCCTTGCGCGAGCGCCGCCGCGGCGTCTCCCGAGACGAGCGGGTCTACCACGACGACGGTCACGTTGTCGAGGCCGCCGTTGGATATCGCCTCGTTCACGAGTATGTCGCAGCAGCCCTGCGGGTCGGGCTGGGTGCGCATGATGTCGGCGATCTTCGCGTCGTCGACCATGCTGTACAGGCCGTCCGAGCACAGCATGAGGCGGTCGCCTGCGACGACGTTCAGGCTGTAGATGTCCGGGCGCATGGCGGGGTCGGATCCGAGCGCGCGGGTGATGACGGAGCGCTGCGGATGGTAGCGCGCCTCTTCTTCGGTGATGCGCCCCTGCTGCACGAGCTCGGCGACGAGGGAGTGGTCACGCGTGAGGCGCTGGAGCACGCCGTCGTGCAGGAGATAGGCGCGCGAGTCGCCCACCTGCGCGACGACCAGCTCGTCGCCTATGACGGTGGCCGCCGTCATGGTGGTGCCCATGCCCGGCTTGCCGCGTCCGTCGCGCGCCGCCTCGATCACGGCCTTGTTGGCCCGGCAGACGGCTGCGTCGAGCGCGTCCGGGTCGGTGCGCTTGGGGGCGGCCTTGAGCATGGACTCGACGGCGATGGCGCTTGCCACCTCGCCGGCCTCGTGGCCGCCCATGCCGTCTGCCACGACGAACAGCGGCGGCGCGATGGCGAAGCTGTCCTCGTTGTGCCCGCGCACGAGGCCTACCTCGCTGCGCGCGGCATACGCCTCGCAGGCCTGCGGTGTCTTCTTGAAAAAGCTCATGAGCGACCAACCCTTATGTCGACGTCGCCGACGGTGACCACATCGCCGACCGTGCAGGCGGTCATCTCGCCGACGGAGCGTCCGTTGAGCGAGGTGCCGTTCGTGGATCCGAGGTCTTCTATCATCAGGCTCGTGCCGAGCAGCGAGAAGCGCGCGTGCCGCCCCGAGACGTAGTCGGTGGGGATGAGGATGTCGGCGCCGGGCGCGCGTCCCACTATCAACGGGCCTGCCACCGTCAGCTTCACCCCTTGGAGCGTG
This sequence comes from Oscillibacter sp. MSJ-31, assembly GCA_963621315.1. Lineage (GTDB taxonomy): Bacteria > Actinomycetota > Coriobacteriia > Coriobacteriales > QAMH01 > CAVAWX01. The sequence goes on along the minus strand of CAVFDV010000080.1, from coordinate 6,543 downwards.
CGCGGGCCGTGCTCGACGGCGACCGTCCATGCCTCGCTTTTCTTGCGCTGGCCTTTCACCAACCCGACGCCCGTGCGCATGACGGCGAAGAGGAAGACGTAGAGCAACGCGACGAGTACGAGCCTGCCGACGAGCAAGACGAAGTTGACCACGGCGGCGCTACCCCTCCTGGAAGACAAGCTGCGTGTTGCCTAGGCGTATGCGGTCGCCGTTGTAGATGCGGCTTTGCGAGACGGGCGTGTCGTTGACGGCGGTGCCGTTCGTGGAGCCCGTGTCGCGTATGGCCCAGCCCTGGGCTGTGCGCGTGACTTCCGCATGGTGGCGCGAGACGGACGGGTCGTTTACCTGGATGTCGCACGAGATTTCGCGCCCCACGACGACGCGGTCTGCGTCGAGGGGGAAACGCCGGCGCGTCTGCGGGTCGTAGAGATAGCTGCGTATGGCGGGCGCGGGCTGCGCGCCGGCTTGCACGGGCGCGGGCTGCGCGGCTGGCCGGCGCTGCGGCTGCTGCTGCTGCGCCGGCGGCTCCTCCCATGCGTCTGCCGCGTGCGCCGACGCCGAGGCCGGCTGCGGGCGCAGGGGCTGCGGACGCGGTTGGGGGCGGGGCTGCGCGGCCGGCTCGGGCACGGGCTCGGGCACGGGGCGCATGTCGCGCTCGGGATGCACTTGCGCGATCTCCTCGGGCGAGGGGGTGTAGACGGCGTCTTGCATGTCGGCCGGCGCGAGCGGGTCGAACGCGGGTGCGGGCGCGGGCGCCTCTTGGGCGTAGTCGTCGCGCCCGTAGGCGTCGCCCCCGTAAGGATCGTGCCCGTAGTCGTCGTAGCCCCGTCCACGCGCCGCAGGCTCGGCCCCGTAGGCGTCGAGGGGCTGCAGGTTCGCGTCGTCGCGCATGCCGCCGCCGCGCTTGTGCTCCTGGATGCCGTAGTGCTCCATCTCTTCGCGGCGCAGCTCCTCGATGATGGAGGGGCTGACGCTTTCGGCGATGATGTCGAAGCGGCCTGCCTTCAGGCCCTCGTCGACGATGAAGCGCACGAGCGGCGGGCAGTCGAAGACGAGGCCGCTGCTTTCCGCGCGCCCCGTCAGGTACGTCTCTATCTCGCCGGCAAGGCTCGGGTACATGCCGGACATGCGCTGGTCGTCTTGGGGCGAGACGAGCACGTTGTAGAGCGTGGGCGCGTACTCGTGCCCGACGCCGACCATCTTCTCGCGCTGCATCTCCTTGTAGGCGCGTTTTGCCAGCTTGACCGGCTCGATGCCTCCGTATTTGGAGGAGCCGGATCCTTCTATCAGGTCTTCTGCCTTGTCTTCGAAGCGAGAGAAAAGACCCATGGTCATGTATCTCCTTCACGAGCCGCGGGCGCGCCTGTCGCGCCCAGGCATATGCCGATTGCCGTTGCACACGCCGTCGAGGCCGTCCACGCGAAGTGCGGAGCTGCGAGTTGCCCTGCCGCAAGCGAGGCGGCGAGGACGTGCGCGCCGAGCATGAGCGCACCGATGACGCATGCGCCTATTATGGACGATATTTTCGTCTCGCGCGAACAAAGCAGCGAGAAAAGCACGGTTCCCACAAGCCACGAGCCCACGACGAGCCAAAGCCCGGGGGTTTTCACCATCTCGAAGAGGGTGGCGACGTCGTGCGCGCTCGCGACCACGCCGATGTTGAAGTGCAGCAACGAGGCGCTTTGCGTCTCTGCGGCAAGGCAAAGGGCAAGCGCGCAGGACAAGGCCGTGGCGCACAGCGCATGCAGCGGGCGCAGGAAATAGCCCGCGAGCACGGGAGCTATGGGGGTGAACCACACAAGGCCTGCCGGCACGGCGGACAGCGCGCATGGCCCGGCCGCAAAGCTGCGCCGCCCCGAGAAGGCAAACCAAGCGACAGCTAGCGCGACGAGCGCGCAGCCGAGGGGGGTGGAGGCACCCGGGTTGAAGACGAGCCCGGCGCCCAGCACGGCGACGGCGGCAAGCGCGCCCACCCTGCGGCCGACCAGCCCGAGCGCGCCCACGAGCAACGCGGCGGCAAAGGCCCAGCCCGTGGGCAGCAGCCCCGAGGCGACAAGCCCTATGGCCGAGGTCCACCAGCATAGGGCAAAGGAGGCCAGGTAGCGTGCGAGCGCCCCCGTGCGCGTGCCGAGGCGCTTCCATATGGTGCCGCCGTCCGGCCCGCCGCCCGCGCCGCCTGCGCGCCCGCGTCTTTCCGCCGCGCGCTCCGCCCGCCGCCCGCGCCCGGCGCCCCGGCCGCTCCCAAGCTCGCCGGCCTCGCCTTCGCTTTCATCTGCATCCGCCCGCGCCCACCCTTGCGTCGCAAGCTCGCGCGCGTCGTCTTCGTCTGCCGAGATGGCCTCCTTGAGCTTCGAGGCGCCGAGGCGCGCATTGCCCAAAAGCGGCAGCAGGTCGCGCATGAAGGCCTCGGGGCCGGGGTAGCGGTCGCGCCAGTCCGGCTCGATCGCGCCAAAGACCACCTCGTCTATCGCGGGCGGCACGTCGTCGCGTATGGCGCTGGGCGGCTGCAAGGCGAAGCGCTCGACGAGCGCGCGGCTTTTCTCCAGCGTGTCGGCCAGGAAGGGGTTTTCGCCCGTGAGCATCTCGTAGACGACCATGCCGAGTGCGAACACGTCGCAGCGCTGGTCCAGCTCCTCGGCGCGCAGCTGCTCGGGGGGCATGTAGCCGATGGTGCCGCCCGAGGGCAGCGCCAGCCCGCGCGCGTCGGCCAGCTTGGATATGCCGAAGTCGGAGAGCTTCGTGCGCCCCTCGAGGTCGACGAGTATGTTGTCGGGCTTGACGTCGAGGTGCAAGACGTTGTTGGAGTGGGCGAAGCTCAAGGCGCTTGCGACCGAGTTCGCGATCGAGGCGATGATGTCGCGGTCGAGCTGGCCGGGCGGCGTCTCGTCGAGTATGTCGGACAGCGCCGGCCCTTCTATGGCCTCCATGATCAGCAGCGCCTCGCCGTCTGCGGCCTCGAAGTCGTAGACGCTCACTATGTTGGGGTGGTTGAGGGCGGCGGCCATGCGCGCCTCGGCAAGGCCTGCCACCTGCGCGCCGGGTGCCGCTTGCGACAGGGGCAGGCGCTTGATGGCGACATAGCGGCGTATGCGCGCGTCCCAGCACAGATCGACCGTGCCCGTCGCGCCCGAGCCCAGCCGCTCTATCTGCGCGTACCTGTCGAGGATGATGCGCTGCTGCGCCACGTCTCGCCTTCGCTCCTTTCGCGTGCATATACTATGCGCCCTTGCCGCGCCCGCGCGGGCGGCGTCCGCGCCCGCTGCGCGCCTTGCGCGTTTCGCCCTTGCGCCGTGCGTGCCCCGTGCGCTTTCACGCGCGTGGATGGTGAAGCACCGCGCTTGCGTTTCACGCGCCCGCGCACGTGCCGCGCCAGATTATACGTGGTGAAGTGCAAGCTAAGTTATTCAGGAAAAGGGGCGTCTCGCGCCTGTCCTCAAATCGGCCGTGGGGGCAAATGGAAAACCCGCCTGAGCTGGCAGGCGGATGGCAGCACGCCCGGCGCGCACGCGCGTGGAAAGTGTGAAAATATTTGTATACCAATTTGGTACACTGTTCGAGGAAGAGAGGAGGGCGGCAGTGGTCAGAGTTCACGGGAACGCCCTCAAGCACGGGTTTACCAGCGGGGAAGTCGCGTATGCGTGGGAGAACCCGATCAAGTGCCGCCGCCGCAACGGCACCGATGATCCACCGCTATGGATTTCGGTCGGCTCGCTTCCGGACGGAAGATTTGCCGAGCTGATTGGGTTTATGGATATCGACGGCGTTTGGTGCGTGTTTCATGCGCTGGTGCCGCCGACGAAGAAATTCAAGCGCGAGCTGGGATGGAGGTAGACATGGACGGGATCGTCGCCGAGGACGGCACCGTAGTGACCGACGAGATGATTGCCGGCTGGGAGAGCGCACTGGAACGTGACGAGTGGCCCGAAGGCTGGGTCAACGTCGGCGAGATTGTCGAGGGCAGGCTTCCGAAGGCGGCTCCCGAGACGGTAACGCTGTCGCTGAAGGTCCCCGCCGCCATGAAGCGGGCGCTCGAGAGGGAGGCGAAGGCGGAGGGCAAATCCACGGGCGCATTCGCCCGGGGGATCCTCGCCGACGGCCTTATGGCCATAGCGTAGGTGCTGCGGGGAAAGGGAAAACGCCTTGCTGTCCGCGCCCCTTCTCCCGTCGAGTCAAAGGCGCCCGCGCCTGCGTGTGCATATTGCGGAAAGGACCGCGGAAGGCTTTCGGCGAGAAACGCGCACGGTTCGTCGGGGGCGCAGGCGGCCGGGCGCTGTGCCCCATGTCTGCCGGCAATGCGGTGAACCTGCGCCGCAACGCGCTATTTCTTCCCGCCCCGCGCCGTGAAATCGACCCGTATCACGTTTTCCTCGCGCCCCGTGACCCGATCCGGGCGCGTGCTCTGGCGCTCGTGGCGCGCGTTCAGCTCGTCGACCAACTGCCCGTACATGCCCTTCGGAGCGGGCTCCTCCTCGACCTGCATCGATTCCGGCGCAACGCGCACCTGCATGTAGCCGCACTCGCACCGGTCCATCGCCACGTTCGGCGACAGGCCCGCCGGCGCCACGCGCAGCCGGCCCTTCAGGCACTTCGGGCAGATGCGCTTCTCGCGGGCGAGCATCTTGAAATAGGGGCTAAGCTGTTTCATATGGCATCCTTCCGCCTGCAATCATGTCGCTCCCTCTTTTCGGCAATTGTAATAGCCCGCCTCTTGCGCTATCGGCTTCTTGCCTCTTTTTGCCGCGGCGTGGATGCAAGGCGGCTTGAAAGCCATCAGGCGCATCAATCAGGCTTGTCTGCCGCCCCGCCAAGCACCTTGCCCGCCGCCCTATCAAGCGCCATGTCTGCCGCTCAAGGTTTCCGATGTGTAAAAAAACGCGCGCGCCGCGGGCTTTGCGCTATCATGCCCACCGTACGGAACCGCGAAACGGCACGAGAGGAGCCATCGGGCATGAACGCACGCGCGCATATCGAGCACGTCGCCTGCGCGTCGCGCCTGCATGCTTGGTGGTGGAACGAGGCCTGACCGGGTTTCCGTTAGCTTTTCGTTTCCGCAAAGGTTTGAAGGCTCTCGGCAACCCCGAGGGCCTTTTTCTTGCGCGGGGACGCCTTTCATCTTCACCATGAAACCCCTTTCCGCGCAAGGCCGATGCGCGAGCACGCAAAGCCCTAGAAGAAGGCCGCGCGCAAGGAAGGCGCGCGACCGCGTTGGAGAAAGGACGCACCATGAGCACGACAGAGACCGCCGCGACCACGAACAAGGGTGCCGCGGGCACGCAAAGCACCATCCCGCACCGCCTCTACCTGCGCGAGGAGCAGATCCCGACGCGGTGGTACAACCTGCGGGCCGACATGCCCGAGGCGCCCGAGCCCATGCGCCTGCCCAACGGCAAAGTGGCCGAGGCGGCCGACATCGCGCCGGTGTTTTGCGACGAGCTGGTGGCCCAAGAGCTCGACGACGCGACGGCGTATTTCGACATCCCCGAGCCCGTGATGGAGATGTACAGGGTCTACCGTCCCTCGCCGCTGTGCCGCGCCTACAACCTGGAGCGCGCGCTGGGCACCCCGGCAAAGATCTACTACAAGTTCGAGGGCAACAACACCTCCGGCTCGCACAAGCTGAACTCGGCGCTCGCGCAGGCCTACTACGCGCAGGCGCAAAACCTCGAGAAGATCACGACGGAGACGGGGGCGGGCCAGTGGGGCACGGCGCTGTCCGAGGCCGCCGAGCACTTCGGCGTGGACCTCGACGTCTTCATGGTGAAATGCTCCTACGAGCAAAAGCCCTTCCGCCGCAACATCATGGAGACCTTCGGCGCGACGGTCACACCCTCGCCGTCGGACACCACCGAGATCGGGCGCAAGATGCTCGCGGACAACCCGACCTCGACCGGCTCTTTGGGCACGGCCATCTCCGAGGCCGTCGAGCGCGCGCTGCACGTGCCGCAAAACCGCGGGCGCTACCAGCTGGGCTCGGTGCTCAACCAGGTCGTCTTGCACCAGTCCGTGATCGGCCTGGAGAGCTATGCCGCGCTTGAAGAGCTGGGTGAATACCCCGACCTCGTGATCGGCTGCGCGGGCGGCGGGTCGAACCTGGGCGGGCTGATCGCGCCGTTCATGCGCGACAAGATACGCGGTGAAAAGCCCGGCACGCGCTTCATCGCCGTCGAGCCGGCGAGCTGCCCGAGCCTCACGCGTGGACGCTACGCCTACGACTTCGCCGACACGGGCCAGACCTGCCCGCTGTGCAAGATGTACACGCTGGGCAACGGCTTTCTGCCCAGCCCCGACCACGCCGGCGGCCTGCGCTACCACGGCATGAGCCCCATCGTGTCCAAGCTCAAGCACGACGGCTACCTGGAGGCGCGCGCGGTGAAGCAGACGGACGTCTTCGCGGCGGCGGTCGAGTTCGCGCGCGAGGAGACGATCTTGCCCGCGCCGGAAAGCTCGCATGCCATCTACGTGGCCATGGAGGAGGCCAAGCGCTGCGCCGAGACAGGCGAGGCCAAGACGATCTTGTTCGGGCTGACGGGCACGGGCTACTTC
>CAVFDV010000079.1:7141-8542 GCA_963621315.1 Oscillibacter sp. MSJ-31 | reverse complement strand
CAGGAAGGTGGACTTGCCCGCGCCCGATTTGCCGATGATGGAGACGAACTGGCCGCGCCCCACGGACAGGTTCACGTCCTCGATGGCGTTTTCCCTGCCGTCGTAGCTTTTCACCAGGCCTTCCACGCGCAAAAGCGGCGTGCCGTGCGCGGCGTCGTGCGTGGTGCCGTGCGGCGTGCTGCGCGCCTCGTCGCGCGCCGCGCGCGCGTTGCCCATGTCCGTCTCCATCGTCTTCATGCGGCTCCTTTTCCTCGGCTTTCGGCTGTCCGGCCCTTGGGGCTTTTACCCCTTTGCCCTCGGGGGCTTTTACCCTTCGGCCCTTGGGGCTTTTACCCCTCGGTCCAGCCGATCATCTTGCGGAAGGAGTCGTAGTAGCTGTCGTCGGCGCGCACGAAGCGTACCTTGTCGGTCGTCTTGCTCCAGTTCGAGACCGTCTCGGTGTCGTTGGGGTCGGGGAAGATCTTCTTGTTGGCGGCCACCTCGTCGCCTGTCATGTAGGCGATGATCTTCTCGCGCGTCTCGTCGTCGATCGCGCCCTTGTTCACGCAGATGGGCACTGCCGGCACGGCCAGCGAGTCGATCACGGTGAAGGACTTGCCGCCGGATTTGTCGAGCGGCGTGTCGACGCCTTCCTTGATCTTGTAGACGGCGCCCGTCTCGCCTGCCGTCCCCGAGACCAGCTCGTCGAAGGGGTCGGTCAGGTAGTCGGCAAACACCGCCAGGTCGGCGTCGCCCGAGATCAGGTTGTAGAGCGAGCCCGGATGCGAGCCCGGCAACAGCACGTTGGAGAAGAACTTGTCCGCGCCGCCCTCGGCCAGATCGTCGGTGCTGCCCAGCGAGAACTGGTTTTTGATCACCGTCGCGGGCACGACGAAGCCGGAGGTCGAGTTCAGGTTCACGAAGGAAAACGACTTGCCCTTGATGCCGTCGAGGGTGAAGTTGCCGCTCGCGTCCTTGTACTTGTCGGCCTCTTCGGTGCGCACGCAGATCATGGAGTGGTAGGACACCTCGTCTAGCTCGCCTTTGTCGTTGGAGAGCACGAAGGCGATGTCGATGTCCTTGTTCTTGGCATGCGACTCGAGGTACTCGGAGGCGCCGAGCGAGGCGAATTGCGCCTTGCCCGACACGAGCGACTCGATGGTCACGTTGTAGTCGGTCGTGGTCATCATCTCGCAGGGGATGCCGCCGCCGGCCTCGAAGCACTTCGCGACTTCCTCGCGCATGCCGTCGTAGGTGGTCGTGGACTCGTTGGGCTCCCAGACGAAGACGACTTTGTCGAGCTTGGAGGCGCTGCTGCCGCCCGACGACGAGCCGGATGCGCCGCAGCCCGCAAGGCCGCCTCCCATCACGCCCGCGGCGATGAGCGCCGCGGCCCCTCCGATGAACTGCCTGCGATTCACG
>CAVFDV010000079.1:0-7131 GCA_963621315.1 Oscillibacter sp. MSJ-31 | reverse complement strand
CACGTGTGCCATGCTCTTTCCCTTCTTTCTCTTCTTTCCCGAAACGCTTTTCTATGGCGCCCGCGGCAAGCCTTTCGGCCTTTTCGGCCTTCGGGGGTGCTGCGGGCGGATATCCGGACTCCCTTTCCTTTTGCCGGCTTATCCCATGTGGTGGCGCTGGCGCCCGATGCGCTGTCCTCGCCTGCGCCGCGAAGCGCCGCGCGCCCTCATGCGAGCACCTCGAAGCCCGCGCCCACGGCGTCGGCAAAGGAGACGTCCGGCCCTGCGACGGCGCGCGGGCGGTAGCTGATTGCGGCCGGCGAGTCCGGCTCCCATATGGCGTCGAACCATCTGATGAACGCGTCCTGGTCGTAGCGCACGGGCACGGCCTCGACCCACACGTCCTCCACGCGGGCGCGGTAGACGGCGTCGGGGTGCTGCGTGGTGGAGATGCGGTTCACGAGGCCGTAGAGCAGCCCCTTGTATTCGGGCAGGCCGGCCGAGCCGTTGTTGATCACGGCGCCGTGCGGCGTGCAGACGGCGGCGGCGGCGCAGGTGTGCGTGGTCGAGAGCACGCCTATGCCATGCGCGGTGAAAAACGCGTCGAGCTCTTCGAGGCGGGCCGCCTCGCGCAGGCTGTCGGTGGAGCATCCCCAGCCGGAGACGGATTTCTCGTCGCCGTGGGTCAAGGCCACGCGCGTGCCGCCGACCTGCGCTATGCCCCACGCCGGACGGCCCGCAAGCGAGGCGGCAAGCCCCGGCTTGGCCGAGATCGCCTCCTTTATCCGCGCGTATATCGCGTTCGAGCGCCCGACGAAGGCATCCGACATCGAGGTGGGATACGAGCACCCGCAGCCCACGCCGCATGCCTGCGCGCGCGCAAGCTCGAGCTCGACGTTGCCGTTCATGGGGCTGAAGCGCGAGACCATCTCCTCGACCTCGAGGAAGCTCTCGAGCGTCGCGTCGAACCAGTGGTAGTCGCCGTTGAGCGCCACGCACACGTCGCCGTCCTCGCCTTCGAGCATGTTCACGACGGCCTTCATGGCCCACACGTTGCCGTAGAGGCCGCCGACGGAATAGAGGGTGTCGCAGGCCGCGAAGGGGGCTTTGTCCCATTCGGCGGCGGCGATCGCGTAGTCGTCGGCGCCCATGCGCCCCTCGATGCCCGGGGTGGCAGGCCCTCCCGCGTCGCAACCGCAGATGTTGCCGCCCTTTGCCCATGTCGTCTCTTGTCCAGGCATGCGTCCTCCTCGTGCGTGCAGATTCAGAGATGATAGCCGAATACGTGCGTTGTGCATATATGTGAATTTGGGCAATTTCAACTCGCTTCCAATACGTGAAGCGTGTTTCTATTTGTGAATGCGAAGCACCGCGCGCCGCCGTACATTGCCGCCGCGCGCAACACGTGCCGTGCATTGCCGCCGCGCGCAACACGTGCCGTACATTGCCGCCGCGCGCAACACGTGCCGTGCATTGCCGCCGCGCACGCCGCGCCATGCCGCCCCGCGCCGCACACACCACGCCGTGCCGCGCTGCCCCGCGCCGCCGGCACGCAGGCGGATGCCCGGTGGGCAGCCGGTTTTACGAGGCCTTTTGGATGCCGCCTGCCAAGCCGCCTGCCAAGCCGCCGCGCATGCTGTCCACAGCAAAACGGGCGGATCGGCTCGTGCGCTAGAATGGGGCCGGTTGCGGCGGGTGCGGCGCGGCGATGCGAGGAGGCCGGCATGGAGCTGGAAAAGATAGCGACGAACACCTACGACTTCGAGTACGTGCGCAAGATAGGGCTTTCCTACGTCGACAAGACGGGGCTGCTCTACCCGTTGGTGAATCAATCCAGCGGCAACCAGTTCTTCTTGTCGCGCCCGCGCCGCTTCGGCAAGTCGCTTCTGTGCTCGACCATCCAAAAGCTCTTCGAGGGCAAGCGCGGCCTGTTCGAGGGGTTGGCCATCGATTCGCTGCCCTGGGACTGGTCCGAGGTCTACCCCGTGCTGCACCTGGACATGAGCCTGTGCTCGGGCGAAACGCTCGGGGAGGTCGAGTCGTCGGTCGCCGTCGCCTTGCGCCAGGAGGCAAAAAGGCTCGGCGTGGCCTTGCACAAGGGGGAAGCCTTGCGGGATCAGTTCCGCCTGCTCGTGGAGGACGTCGCGGCGGGCGGCCCGGACGGCAAGCTCGTCCTGCTCGTCGACGAGTACGACAAGCCCCTCACCCGCTGGGTGGGCGAGCAGGAGGTGCTGCCCTTCCAGGCTTTCCTCAAGTCGTTTTACTCCGTGGTGAAGGCCACCGAGTCCAAACAGCGCTTCTGCCTGATGACGGGCGTGTCGAAGTTCTCGAAGGTCTCCATCTTCTCGGACCTGAACAACCTCACCGACATCACGATGGATCCGCGCGCCTCGGCGCTTTTGGGCTACACCCACGAAGAGGTCCGCGCCAATTTCCCCGCGCGTCTGGCGGCCCTGGCAGAGCAGATGGGCTCCGACATCGACGGGGCGTGCGCGCGCCTCGCGCGAGCCTACGACGGCTATTGCTTCGACCGCTCGATGACGCGCGTGTTCAACCCGGTGTCGCTGGGACGCGCCCTCGACACCTTCGACATAAGCTCCTACTGGTTCGAGACGGGCACGCCCGGCTGGCTCATGTCCTATGCGAAAAAGGCGCCGATCGAGGTGGACGGCCTGATGGTGAGCGAGACAGACCTCGGCACCTTCGAGCCGGCCGACCCCTACATGCCCGCCGTCTTGTTCCAGACCGGCTACCTCACCATCAAAGGCGCGTTGGTCCACGATGTCGGGACTGCCTACGAACTGGGATTTCCCAACAGGGAGGTCTCGTATGGCTTCAGCCGCTGGCTCGCCAACGCCTATATGCGCCCCGGCACCGACGTCTCCAAGACGAGCGGCTGGGCGTTTGCCTGCTGCCGGGCTGTGGCCGAAGGCGACGTGGCCGAGTTCGTCTCCACGCTCGAAAGCTTCTTCTCCTCCATCGGCTACGACCTCTCCGACCGTCTGAGCGAGCAGGCCTACCAGCACATCGTGGTGGCGATACTGCGCTTCGTCGGCATCTACCTCGACGCCGAGGTCACCACCTCGCGCGGGCGCGCCGACCTGGTCATGCGCGCACCCGGGCACGTGTTCGTCGTGGAGATGAAGGTGGCCAGCGGCGAGGAAGCCGGCGAGCGTGCGGCGGCTGCGGCCCTCGCGCAGATACGCGAACGCGGCTACGCCGATCCTTTCCGCTGTCTGGACGACGAGGTGGCGCTTTTGGGCATCGCCTTCAACTGCGAGACCCACAACATCGGCGCCTGGACCAGCGAGCCGCTGTAGGGGGCGGGGAGGAGGCGCAGGCTCTGTGGGACGACCCGTATCTGCTCGCGTTCAGCTTGCAGTGCAAGGAGGAGTCCCGTTGGACCTTGCTGGCGCGCTATGCGGGCGCCGTCTGGTTTGCCGTGTACACGATGCGCGGCGAGAGAACGAGAATCACAAGCGTCCGCCGCGCCATCAAAGGAGAGGTGGGTTTGCATGGCAAGCAAAGAAATGCTGACGGCTGAAGAGATCGACGAGCTTGCCGACGCGGGCGAGGTCGATATGACCGAGTTCATCGTCTTCGGCCCCATCAGGCAGCCCAACAGGGAGAAGGCGGCCGCCGTCCGCAAGGCGACCTACAGCTTTCCCGGCTGGGTGGTAGACGAGGCCGAGCGCAAGGCAAAGCGCGTGGCCGTCTCGCGCCCGCCCGACCGAGACGACGCCAAACATAGAGACGGGCGGGCACCTGGGCAAATCTATGATTGGCGAGGCACTCATATCAAAGAGCGCCCGAGAAGCCCGTGTCGAGGAAACCGTAATCACCCGCACGATTCTTGACTGTTAGAAAGCTGAATAACTTAACTCGCACCTCTATCGCGGACCTCTCCGCCTTGTCCGGCCTGCGGTACGCTCTCTTCGCCATGTCGTCCCCTCCTTTCTCCGGGGTATTGCGCTCCCGCCTTTTGCGGGCGCGCGCGTGTAGGAAGGGTTAGGCCTTTTCGGGGAAATGTTCCAGACCCATCCGAACATGTTCCGCTGAGTCCGGAGTCGTTTTGCTAGAGATAAAAATCAAGCGGCCGTTTTGCGTTCAGCCCCCACGGGCCAGGCGGCAAACGGCTGTGACACCAACGTTCGGCACGCGGTCGCCCGTTTTCACCGTGCCCGGCGGTTCCCTGCGCTTTGCGCCTGCGTGCGCATCAGCTCCGGTTGGCCGCAACGCCGCCGCGCCCCGGCGCCCGCCGCCGCTTTCACGTGCTAAAGTACGCCCCACGCCTACGACGACTGGAGGATATATTTAGGTGGACGGTTTCTTCGCGGCTTTCAACGACATCCTGACGGCGATCGACGATGCGGTGTGGGGTGTCCCGCTTATCGTCCTCATCCTGGCAGGCGGCATACTCCTCACCCTGCGCCTGCGCGGCCTGCAGTTTTGCCGGCTTCCGCGCGCGCTGCGCTACATGGTGAAAAACGAGAAGGGCGGCAAAGGCGAGGTCACGAGCTTCGCCGCCCTGTGCACGGCGCTTTCCGCCACCATCGGCACGGGCAACATCGTCGGCGTGGCCACCGCCGTGGTCGCCGGAGGCCCGGGCGCGCTGTTTTGGATGTGGCTGGCCGCGCTCTTCGGCATGGCGACGAAGTACTCCGAGGGCCTGCTCGCGGTGAAGTTCCGCAGCCACGACCCCGAGACCGGGCACGTGCTGGGCGGGCCGTTCTACTACATCGAGCGCGGCATGGGCAAGAACTGGCGCTGGCTCGCGAAGCTGTTCGCCTTCTTCGGCGTGTGCGTCGGCCTGTTCGGCATCGGCACCTTCACCCAGGTGAACTCCATCTCCGGCTCCATCACGGGCTTTTTCGACCCCGACGGCGCCTATACCGTGCAGCTCTTCGGCATGGACTACTCGGTGGCCACCATCGTGGGCGGCCTTGTGCTCGCGCTGTGCGTGGGGCTTGTCGTGATCGGCGGGTTGAAGCGCATCTCGAGCGTGGCCGAGCGGGTCATCCCCTTCATGGTCGTGGTCTACGTCGCCTTCTCGCTCGTGTTGATCGTGGCCAACATCCAGGCGCTGCCCGGCGCCTTCGTCGAGATCTTCGCCGGCGCCTTCGGGTTCCGCGCGGCGGCAGGCGGCGCGCTCGGCGCCATACTCGTCGCCATGCAAAAGGGCATCGCGCGCGGCATCTTTTCCAACGAGGCCGGCCTGGGCTCGGCGCCCATCGCGGCGGCGGCGGCGCAGACCAACGAGCCGGTGCGCCAGGGCCTCGTCTCCATGACGGGCACCTTCCTCGACACCATCATCGTCTGCTCGATGACGGGCCTTGCGCTGGTCATGACGGGCGCCTACGACATCTCCGGGCTGGAGGGCGCGGCCGTGACGGCCCAGGCGTTCCAGACGGGGCTGCCCTTCATCCAGCCCGAGGTCGTCAGCTTCATCCTCATGCTCTGCCTCGTGCTCTTCGGATTCACCACGATCCTCGGCTGGGACTACTATTCGGAGCGCTGCCTGGAGTACCTGACGGGCGGGCGCATGCGCGCGGTGAAGGTGTATCGCTGGCTGTACATCCTGGCCGTGCTGATCGGGCCGTACATGACGGTCAGCGCCGTGTGGACCATCGCCGACATCTTCAACGGCCTCATGGCCATCCCGAACATGATCGCGCTGATCGTGTTGTCGGGCGTGGTGGTGAAGGAGACGCGCGACTATTTCTCGCGCCTGAAGGCCGCCGGCGGCGACGAGGACAAGATGGACCCGCGCGACGCCGACGCGCTGCCGAAGAGCTTCGCCGACCTGCACGGGCGCGGCTAGCGGACCTTCCTCGAAGCGTTCGCGCCCTGCTGATGGCAGCGTTGCCCGAGATCGCCTCTTGCCGATGACGCTGCGCGCACGAAGCGCTCGCGCTCGGCGTCCGCCTTCGTTGCCGCCACGTCAGCCCCGCCCCTTCTTCTCGTCCGCGCGTTTCCCCGGCTTTCTCGGCGCAATTGCCCGAAGACACGGTTGTAGTGCGAGTTGAGCCTCTACGGACACGTGCTGTGTATAATTTCGGCTCGTGGAGAAGGGAGCGGTCCGCGGTGTGGCGCGTCTGCGCGTTCATGCGTGTGTTCTGCGCGTTCACGCGCATGCACCTGCGGCACAAAGACGAAGGGGAGATGGCCCATGCACATGAAGACACTTGCACCCACGGCGTGCGCGCATCGCGCGGCACTCGTCGCGGCGGCGCTGCTCGCGGCTTGTTTGTGCGTCGTTTTCGCCTGCGCGCAACCGACGAGCGCCAAAGCGGATGCGTCGTACGACCGCACGGGAGCGCGCAGCATGCTCTCGAACGTGAACAACCTGCGCGCGAACGAGGCGTGGATCACGCTGGCGGACAACACGCGCTACAACCTGCCGAAGCTCGACAACTACGCGTGGGACAGCGGGCTTGAGAAGGTGGCGATGCTGCGCGCGAAGGAGATCGCGTCCAGCTTCTCGCACACCCGTCCGAACGGGCAGAGCTTCGACACCGCCTATTCGGAGCTCGGCGTCTCGACTCCGGCAAAGGGCGAGAACATCGCCATGGGCTATGGAAGCGTCGAATCCGTCATGGCCGGGTGGGCCGAGGCCAACGAGTCCTATAGCGGCCAGGGGCATAGGCGCAACATGCTCGGCGGCGTGTACCAGACGGGCTCCAAAAGCGTCTCCAGCGTGGGTTTCACCTGCATCGGCATCGCCCACTACGTGCAAAACGGCATCCACTACTGGGTGCAGGAGTTCGGCTCGGAGAATAGCTCGGGCACGTGGAAGCGCCTCGCGGGCAACACGGCCATCGGCACGATGAAGGCCATCGTGAACGAGGGGTGGGAGGAAAGCGAGTGGGCGATCGTGGCCACCACGAGCGGCTACTACGACGCCTTGAGCGCGAGCGGGCTTGCCGGCTTGCTCGACTGCCCGATCCTCATGACCGCGCCGGACGAGCTCTCCAACGCGACGAAGGCGCTGATCCAGTCCAAGAAGGTGAAGCACGTGGTCGTCGTGGGCGGCACCTCCGCCGTCTCGAATGCCGTGTTCAACCAGATCAAGGCGCTCGGCGTGGGCGTGGAGCGCGTGGCCGGCAACACGGCCATCGGCACCGCGAACGCGATCTACGAGTACGGCAAGAC
>CAVFDV010000078.1:0-8640 GCA_963621315.1 Oscillibacter sp. MSJ-31 | reverse complement strand
GCTAGAAGGCGTGCATCGGCGGTATCATTTGGGAAGAGAAGCGGCGCGAGAGCGCCTTCGTCGAAAGCAAGGAGGTCCATCATGGCAATCACCGTTACCGGACGAAAGACGAGCGTCACCCCCGCTTTGAAGGACTACGTGGACGAGAAGGTGGGCCGCGCGCTCGAGGTGTTCGACCGCGCCGCGCTGGCCGCCGAGGTCGTCTTGCGCGCGGAGAAGAACCCCGCGAACCCGAAAAACGCGATATGCGAGGTCACGGTGCGCGCGAAGGGCGCCGTCATCCGCGTGGCCGAGGCCGAGACCGATATGTACGCCGCAATCGACGTGGCCGCCGACAAGGTCACGCGCCAGCTGCGCAAGTACAAGACCAAGGTCGTGGACAGGCGCGGCGGCCGCGGCTCCATCCGCGAGATCGAGCCGGCCGAGCTGGATATCGAGCTGCCCGCCGTCGATGTTGAAGACGACGACGACTTCATGGTGCGCACCAAGGAAGTGGAGATGGAGCCGATGACCGAGGAGCACGCGCTCGTGCAAACCGACCTGCTCGGCCACGACTTCTACGTGTACTTCGACCAAGACGCCCACCAGATACAGGTCGTGTACCACCGCAAGAACGGCGGCTACGGCATCATCAAGCCTGTGGTGAAGGCCGGCTAGGCGCGCCGAAAGGTTTCGTGGCCGCGCACAGCCGCGCAAGGCTGTGCGCGGCCCGCGAGACCGAGCGCGTAAGCGGCCCGCGAGACCGGGCGCATGAAGCGCCGTGCCTCGCTAGTGCGCCTTGCGGGCATAGGCCGCCGAGATGGCGGCGCACACCTCGTCGGCAAACAGCGTGAGGAACTTCGAGTCGTTGTCCTTCAGGTGCACGTAGACGGCGCGGCGCCCGCGCGACGCGAGCGCGGAGAAGTCGCCCAGCGCCTCGGCGTTTTCAACATCGCCCAGCGTGTAGTCCTTGTGCGGAATCTTGATGTCGTAGGCCTCGTCGGAGCTGACCACGAGGAAGACGCCCGTGTTCGAGCCGCCCTTGTGCAGCTGGCCGGTCGAGTGCAGGTAGCGCGGGCCGATCTCCAGGCACGACGCGACGCGCAGGCGGTCGGCCACGCGGTGCCGCACGCGCTCCAGGCACTCGCGCCGCCCCACACCCCTAAAGGGCAGGAAGGCGTTGAACGAGAAGTAGTCGTTTTCACCGACCGAGCGGAACAGCCGCCGCAACGCGACGCCCAGCCCCACGTTTTCCAACGACTCTCGGTCCATCCCGTCGAGCAGCGACGCGCTCACGTAGACGCGGTCGGCGCCGCAGATGTCGGAGACCTCGTACTCGCGCCACGCGGGCTTGCCGTTTGCCGCCGCGGGCACTTCAAACGACGCCGCCTCGTCGAGGGCGAGCAGCTCGCGCGTGGCCACCTTCGTGCTCTCGACGTCCGGCTGGTCGAAGGGGTTTATCTGCATGAGCCAGCCGGCGAAGGCCACGGCGTATTCCCACACGAGGAAGTAGTTGGCCATCGCGTTGACGTCCGGTATGTCCACGCGGAAAACCGGCAGCTCGGGGTGGAGGCAGGTGCGCGCGTGCTCGAAGGCCTCGCTGTTGTTGATGTTGCACAAGATGACGCTGCGGTCGTCGTAGTAGTCGGCCAGGATACCCGAGTCCACCTCGACGTTGGGCAGGATGCCGACGCCGCATTTACCCAGCGACTCGGCCACCAGCTGCTCGACCCACAAGCCGAAGACCTGGTTGCGCGGGGGCATGACCAGCGAGAACTTGTCGCGGCCGGCCTGCCAGTTCTCGTAGAGGAAGGAGGCCAGGCGCAACGCGGGGTTGTCGGCGGAATCGGACGCGCAGCGCTGTTCCATCTCGACGGCGTCGGCCAGCGTCTGCTCGACGTCGATGCCGACCGAGGCCATGGGCATGAGGCCGAACACGGACAGCGCCGAGTAGCGCCCGCCCACCTCGGGGCACCCGTGCAGCACGGCACGCCAGCCGTTTTTCTGCGCGACCTGCTCCAGCTCGCTGCCAGGGTCCGTGATGGCGACGAAGCGCTTGCCGGCGGCCTCCTCGCCCAGGTGCGCGCACACGTATTTCCACGCGACGTGGCTTGCGACCGTGGGTTCGAGCGTGGTGCCCGACTTCGAGGACACGATGTAGAGGGTGCGCGCGGGGTCCGACGAGCCCAGTATGTGGTTGACGTAGACCGGCGACAGCGAGTCCATCGTGCGGAAGGGCACCTCGTCGGTGACCTCTAGGCTGTGCAGCTTGGTGATGGTCTGGGCCGCCTGCGTCGAGCCGCCCTGGCCGATCAGCACGACCGCGTCCAGCCCGGCGCCGCGTGCCTGCTGCGCCAAAATGGCCACTTCGGAGGGGTCGGTGGGGGGCTTGCTCGCCAGGGTGGTCCAGCCGAGGCGCGATGCCGCGTACTCGCCCACCTTCGCGTCGAACTCGAACACCGAGCCGTCTTTTGCCGCCATGCGGGAGGGCACGTGGTGCTCGATCAGCCTGCGCGCCGCATCCGATGCGCCCAGCGAGGCGCCGTCGATGAAGGACATGCGAGATCCTTTCCGTGCAATAGCCCGCACGGGGCGCGCGGGCGTGTTTGCGAAAAAAGCTAAGCCGTGTAATTATACTTCACCATTTTCCTCTTGCGCATGGTACAATGTAGATTCTGTATGTCAGGAGGACATGGTTTATGGACGAAGAGCCCATCACAAAGCAGGTTGCCTACGTCAACAGCATCCACAAGACCCTCATCGACATGAAGGGAAAACGCCTGCGTGTGCGGGCAAACCTCGGCCGCTCCAAGATAGTCGAGCGCGAGGGCACGCTGACGCAGGCGCACAACTCGCTTTTCATCATCGAGGTCGAGGAGAAGCGCGGGCGCAAGGCGCGCCAGTCCTTCCAATATGTGGACGTCTTGACGGGCACGGTCGAATTGACCGACCTCGACAACGAGCAGCGCCTCTTCCCCGAGCTGCAAGAAGAGATTTTCTAGCGCCGCGTCCTGCGGTGCGCGGCTTGCGGCTTGCGGCGGGCCGTTTCGCGCGCGGCGCCTGGGGTGCGCCGCGTTTTTCTTGAAAGCAGAATGCTGTGCTGAAAGGGGCGATCGAGGCCGCGCATGTCGTCTATATACGCATATGCGAAGGTGAATTTGCTGTTGGCGGTGCGCTATCCGCCCGCGGGCGGGTTTCATTCGCTGCAATCTGTGTTCCAGACTGTGGATCTGGCCGACGAGTTGGATTTTTCGTGGGTGCCGCGTGGGGAATTCGCGTTTTTTCGCGAGGGGGGCGCGGGTGGCGCGGTGAGTGAAGGCCCGGCTGGCGCGGCGGGTGCCGGTTGCGGGCGTGGCGGTGAAAGCCCCGCTGCAGCGCCGGCAAGGCCGCTCGCCTTCACTGCGGCGGGCAGCGCCGTCGTCCTCGAATGCGAGCCTGATGTGGGGCAGCCTTGCAAAGGCAACCTCGTGTTTCGCGCGCTCGACGCGATGGAGCGGACATGCGGGCAGGCGCTCGTCGGGTGCGGCGAGGCGCTGCATGTCCAGGTGAAGAAGAGCATTCCCGCAGGCGGCGGGCTGGGCGGGGGGTCAAGCGACGCCGCCGCCGCAATCTCGTGGTATGCCGCAGAGCACGGCCTCGACCCGCTCGGGCACGAGGCGCTCGGTGTCGCGGCGGCGCTGGGCAGCGACGTCGCCTGTTTTCTCTACGGCGGCGCCACGCTCATGTCGGGCAAGGGCGAGCATCTGGAGCGCCGCCTTCCCGCCTGCCCGCTGCCGCTCGTGTTGATGGGCGACGCGCAGGGCAACTCGACGCCGGCCGTCTATGCCGCCTTCGACGCAGCCCCGCAGCCCGCGCCCGACGCGGCCGCGCTCGTGTCGGCGCTGGAGCACGCGCGGGCTGCGGGTCTTGACGGCGCAGCGGGCGCGGCCTCTATGGCTGCCGCGCGCGCCGAACACGCCGCCATGCAAGCGACGCCGGCTTGTGTGGCGTCGCCGTCTGCGTCTGCGGGGGAGTGTGCAGCTGCGCAGATATCCCCTGCCCGCGAGGGGTTGGAACCCGCGGCCGCGCAGGCGATCGCGCACGCGTGCGCGAACAACTTGCAAGAAGCCGCCTTTGCCTGCAACCCGCGCCTGCGCGGCCGCGTCGAGCGCGCGCAGGCAGACCCCGACGTCCTGGCGGCGCTCGTCACGGGCAGCGGCTCGACCTCGTTTGCCATATGCGCAGACGACGCGGCCGCGCAGCGTTTCGCTGCGCGCGCCGCCGCCTTCTCCGACTGGGTGCGCGTCGTTCACCCCATCGCCGTCCGATAACAGCCCGCAGCACCTCCTGCGCACCCGCAACCACCCGCGAACGCGCGTAAAATCACGCGTAAATATTTACGCTTGTTTTTACGCGCGAAAATCAATAGAATCGCACCAGTATCGCTTGATTGGAGCTGTCATGAGAGAATCGCGGACTCTGGAATTCAAGAAAGCCGTCACGAGCACCTTCCTCAAGACCGTGAGCGCCTATGCCAACTACAACTCCGGCACCATTGTGTTTGGCATTGCAGACGACGGCACGGTGTCGGGGATCGACGACATAGGGGAAACCTGCCTTGCCATCGAGAACAAGATCAACGACTCGGTCGACCCCGTGCCGAGGTACACCATAGAACCCGATTACGGCAACAGGACCATCGCCCTCGTTGTGGAAGAAGGCCCGGACAAGCCCTATTGCTACAAGTCGAAAGCCTACAGGAGAAACGACTCCTCGACTGTTGAAGTCGACCGTCTTGAATACGGGAGACTCGTGCTGTCGGGCCAAAACCTCACCTTCGACAAGTTGCCTGCACATTCCACTTCGCTGGCCTTTGCAACGCTTGGACGGCAAGTCGAGCAGGAGATGGGGGTCGAGGACCTGACGGATGACGTCTTGAAGACGCTCGAGCTTGAAAGCCCGCAGGGGGATTTCAACATCGCCGCCGAACTCCTCGCAGACGTGAACTCTTTTCCCGGGATCGACGTTGTCCGTTTCGGCGAGACAATCAACATTTTCAAAGACCGGGCTACATTCGAGAGGGAATCGGTCCTGCTGCAATTCGACCACGTGCTGGATTTCTACAAAAGGTACTACCAGTTCGAGGAGGTCGACGGGGCGCTGCGTACCGTGCGCGAACGCATTCCCGAGGCGGCTTTTAGGGAAGCGATTGCAAACGCCCTGGTGCACAGGCAATGGGACGTCGCGGCGCACGTGCGCGTTTCGATGTTCGACGACAGGGTAGAAGTGGCTTCGCCGGGCGGGCTGCCGCAGGGCTTGACCGAGCGTGAGTACCTCGAGGGCCAGACCTCGGTTCTCCGCAACCCGATTCTGGGAAACGTTTTCTTCAGGCTCGGAATCGTCGAGAGATTCGGGACCGGCGTCTTGCGCATCAGGGAAAGCTACCGCGGCAGCGCGCCGCAGCCGGCGTTCGACATATTCGAGAATTCGATCAAAGTCACGTTGCCCGTGTGGGAATCTTCGTGCGACTTGCCGAAAGACGAAGCTTGTGTGTATCGAATCGTCAAAGGCCGCACGTTGCCGACCGGAGAGGTCGCAAAGCTTGCCGGTTTTGGCAAATCCAAGACACACGGCATATTGAAGCGGCTCGCCGAGAGGGGTTTCGTCGAGATAGTCGGCACGGGCCGCGGCACGAAATACCGGGCATAGGGCTGCCGTGAACCACGCGACGCTTCGCCGCGCGCGCCGTCGCCTTCTCCGACTGGGCGCGCGTCGTCCACCCCATCGCCGCTCAATAGTCGCCTGGCAGCTGCCCAATAGCAGCCCAATAGCAGCCCGGTAGCTGCCGCACCCACGTTTTCCACGGGCGCCGCCCGCGCGAAGCGGCCGGTGGGCGGCGTTTCTGCGGCCGGCTTGCCGAGCGTTTTTACCGCATCCCGCCCGCCGCGCCCGTTGCTGCCCACCAATCGCACGCGAACCGCGCGCGAACGCGCGCAAAATCACGCGCAAATATTTACGCCTGCTGTTTTTGCGCGAGAAAACGACTACCGCCGCCTCGTTTCTAACATTTTCTAACATGTTAGAATGTCAGCAAATGTTAGAAAAGGAGGCAGCATGAAGCTGGGTCTTGTCGAGGGTGAGCGCGTCGAGTTCAAGCAATCGGTAAATGACGGTGCCGTCAAGGCCGCGATGGCCTTCGCGAACTGCGACGGCGGGAAAATCTACATCGGCGTTTCAGACGACGGGGAAATCGTGGGCGTGGACGAGGTCGACAACGAGCTCCTCAGATTCACCGACAAGATGCGCACCAACATCAGGCCCGACATCCTCATGATGGTCGGCATCGATGTCGAGTCTTTCGGCGACAAGAACATCATCGTGGCCACGGTCGGGAAAGGCCCGAAGCGCCCGTATTACCTTGCCTCGAAAGGTCTCAGACCCGAGGGCGTGTACGTGCGGGCGGGAGCCTCGAGCGTCCCGTCGAGCGAGACGGCTATCCTCCAGATGGTCCGGGAGAGCTCGGAGGATTCTTTCGAGCGGCGCCTCTGCTTGCGGCAAGACCTCTCGTTCGAGTTCGCCACATCGTATTTCGCGCAGTCCGACCTAGGGCTGGCCGATGCCGAGATGCGCACGCTCGGCATGCTGGCGGGCAAGAAGTTCACGAACCTCGCCCTGCTCCTTTCGGACCAGTGCCCGACCTTCGTCAAGGCGGCCTCCTTCGACGACGACTCCCGCGACGTGTTTCTCGAGCGGGAGGAGTTCTGCGGCTCGATCTTGAAGCAGCTTGAGGACGCCTACGGATTCCTGGTCGCGCACGACAAGTTCAAGACCGGCTACGAGGGGCTGCGGCGCGTTGACTACGACGACTATCCGAGGCAGGCGCTCCGTGAGGCGATTGTCAACGCCGTCGTGCACCGGGAGTACGCGCTTTCGGGCCCGACGCTCGTGAACGTGATGCCCTCGTCCGTGGAGATCGCCTCCCTCGGAGGGCTCGTGGTCGGCATCACGCAAGAGGACCTCGGGGCGAACATCTCCATGCCCCGCAACAAGCTGCTCGCCGCGCTCATGTACCGGCTCGGCATCATCGAGGCGTGGGGCACGGGCATCGGGCGCATGCGCTCGTCGTATGCCGGCAGCGCTGTTGTGCCGCAGATCGCGGTCACCCCCAACACCTTTACCGTGAAGCTCCCCAACAGAAACGTGCCCGTGGCCGCGTTGGGGGATGTTTCCGGGAACACGCTGGGGAACGTGTCCGGAGCCATGCGGGGGAGCGCGTCCGGGAATATGGTGGAGGATGCATCCGAAAATGCGCTGGGGGACGCGTCGGGGAATGCGCTTGGGCACGCGCCGGGAAACGCGAGCGGGGGCGTGCGCCCGTCGAGCGCCGGCCAAGACGCGGTGATGAAGGCGGTCGAAGAAGGGTGCAGCACCCGCGCGGAAATCCAGCAACGCACGGGGTTTTCCCAGTCGAAGGCGATAGGGTTGTTGAGGGATTTGGTGGATGGCGGCATGCTGAAAAGGGAAGGCGAGTCGAGGAGCACTCGCTACGCCTTGCCCGAAAGATAGGATGGGCGCCGTTTTCGCCGTGCGCGCCGCAGCTTTCTGCTTGCCTGGTTCTATCTCGGCACCGGCTCTAGATGCGCGACATGATTTCCGCTATCGCCGCGATGTCTATCTCCGCGAGCCTGCCCATTTTTCCCGCCGTGCCGAAATGCGAGGTCGGGATGGCGGCGATGCGGTCGATCCGCGCGATCGAGGGTTTGACGAGCCCTGCGGCCTCCCAGTCGACGAGCAGGTAGTCGTGGTCCATGTGAAGCTTGTTGGCCGCGCCGGTGACCATCATGACGACCGAACCGTCCTCGCGTGCGTCGAGGATTATGACGGGACGGTACTTGTATCCCTTGCCGCCCTCGTAGTCGAACCGTGCGTGCCAGACCTCCCATGGGCGGGGGATGGGACTACTCATCGTAGTCGTCCCACTCGGCGGGCAGGACGGGCACGCCGTCGTCGTCGAGCGGCGCCTTGTAGGCGCGCGCCACAAGCTCGTCGTACGAGGGCATCTTCGTCGGGCGCATCTCGAACGGTAGCCCCCCGACCTCGATGGATTTGACCAAAAACACATTGATCGCGTCGGAGAGGGTGAGGCCCCAATGCGAGTAGATCTCGGTCGCGCGCCCCTTCACGTCGGCTGTGGTGCGGAACTTGCCCTCCGCCTTTCGTGCTGTAGTCGCAGGCATGGTCGGCTCCTTTCATGTGTCCTCCTATACCCTAAGTTTACCCTTATAGGGGCTTATATTCAAACTTTGGCAGCGAAATTCACCCTTGACAAAAAGTTCGCAGTGGTTAACACTACGGTTTGCATAAGCTAACTTTGCAGGTGGGCACGTGCGGTGCGGGGTTTCGGTTTCGCGCAACGCGCGGCTCAAACGGAGATACGAGAGGCAGATGATGGAGATGACCCTCAACGACGTGAAGATCGGCGATTCGTGCGAGGTCGTGCGCCTGAACGACACGGGCCAGACCCGTCGCCGCATCATGGACATGGGCATCACGAAGGGCGCGAAGATCTCGGTGCAAAAGGTCGCCCCGCTGGGAGACCCCATCGAGCTGAACGTGCGCGGCTACCATCTCAGCCTGCGCAAGTCCGACGCGCGCGGCATCGAGGTCGTCTGCGCGTAGGGG
>CAVFDV010000077.1:0-8742 GCA_963621315.1 Oscillibacter sp. MSJ-31 | reverse complement strand
GTTCCACATGCCGACGGAGTTCAGGCGCTGAGACACACTTTTTGAGCCATAACCCCAAATCGAATAGGACAACCGATGTGCCAGGCGTGGCGTAAAAAACGAGCCGGGAAATTTGCGCTTCCCGGCCCGTGTCCGTTTTGGTAGCCCGTACCGGATTCGAACCGGTGATCTCCGCCTTGAGAGGGCGGTGTCCTAAACCGCTAGACGAACGGGCCGTGCTATGTGGCGCGCCTTTGGCTGGGGTAGCAGGAGTCGAACCCGCACTGACAGAACCAGAATCTGCTGTCCTACCATTAGACGATACCCCAGTGGGCGAAACGTGCGCTCCAATCGAGCAACCCCGCAATGGCGCGAGCAACCATATTAGGGATGCGGCCCGCCCGCGTCAAGGGTGTTTTCCACGATTTTTCGCATAGCGCCGCATGGGGCCGCATAGCGCATAGAGTTTGCCGTTTCTTTTCCCGCGCGACGCGCGCCGCCGCGCCGCGGGTGCGCTATCCTTTGCCGGCTATGTTGATAGATTCCCTTTCACCGCACTTGCTCGCCGCGCCGTCGCTTGCCCCCTTGCTCGGAAAGCTTTCCGCGCAAGAGGACGCGGCCCTGGCCGCACCCGGCTCCGTGCGCCCCTTTGCCGTCGCCGCGCTGTTCGCGCGCCGTCCGCGCCCCATGGCCGTGGTCGCGAGCGGAGCCGAGGCGGCCGAGAAGTTCGCGCGCGACCTGGCCGCATGGGTCGGCATCTCGCGCGTGGCCCTCTTCCCCGAGCGGACGGACATGCCCTGGTCGCCCGCGCCGCCCGACCTTTCCGTCGTGGGTGCGCGCGCAAAGGCGCTGGGGCTTCTCGCCGCAGGCCGCCCCGTCGTCGTCGTGGCGTCTGCCCGCGCGCTTTTGCGTTGCGTCGCCCCGCCCGAGACGCGCCTGTTTTCCCCCATCTCCGTCTCGTGCGACGCCGGCGCGCTGGATACGGCCACAGGCGAGCTGCTCTCCTACGAGGAGCTGGCGGCCTGCCTTGTCGGGCGCGGCTACCGGCGCGCCGACGCGGCAGACGCCCCCGGGCTTTTCTCCGTGCACGGCGACACCGTCGACGTCTACGGCGCCGGCGACGCCTCGCCTGCGCGCATCGAGTTTTTCGGCGACGCGGTGGACGGATTGCGCCGCACGGTGGCCTCGACGGGCCAGTCCATACGCACGCTCGACGCCGTCGAGATATGGCCGGCGCGCGAGTTCTCCATCTCCAAGACAGGCCTTGCCCGTATGCGCCGCGAGCTTGCGCCCCGCGCGGCCACCGACCCTGCCGCCGCCGCCGCGCTCGAGGCCTTCGAGGAGGGGCGCCCCCTTGCAGAGATGGAGCGTTACGTGCCCGCCCTCTACAGCAAGATGGCCTGCCCGCTCTCGCATGCGCACCCGGACACGCTTGCCGTGCTCGTCGAGCCGCGCAGCCTCTTCGACGACGCCTCCCGCCGCCACGACGAGGTCTTTGCCATGGCAAGCGCCGCCAAGCTAAAGCCCGCCGAGACAGAGCGCCTCTTCTCGAGCGCGGCCACGCTCGACTTCGGCCCCGGCCAGCGCCTGACCCTGCTCTCGCTCATGCGCGCGGGCGGCCGGGTGGACGCCGAGCTGGAGGTCGCGCGCCCGAGCCTGCAGGGCAGCACCGACAAGCTGATCTCCTGCCTGCGCGAGCACGTGGCCGCCTCCGACTTCACCCTCTTCACCGCCGCAGACCGCCGCGTGCGCGAGGACATGGAGCTTTTGTTCGGCGACGCGGGGCTTTCGTTTCGCGAGTGCATCGAAAAGGACGCGGCGGCCCTCGAGGAGGGCGTGCTCAACATAGGCGACGTCGACGTGCCGGCGGGCTTTCTCGTCCCCGACGCGCGCCTGGCCGTCGTCTCCATCGACGACCTGTCCCGCCGCTCGGCCCGCGCCGGCGCCCGCCGCGCGCGCCGCGTCGACATCACCGAGACGAGCTTTCCCTTCGCGCCGGGCGACTACGTGGTGCACGCGAGCCACGGCATCGCCCTTTTCTCCGGCTTCGTGCGCCAGGAGGTGGCCGGCACCGAGCGCGACTACATGCTGCTGTCGTACGCGGAATCCGACAAGCTCTACGTGCCCGTCGAGCAGATCGACCGCATCACCCGCTACGTAGGGCCCGGCGGCGCGGCGCCGAGGCTCACCCGCCTGCACACGGCGGACTGGACGCGCGCGACGGCCAAGGCGAGGAAAAGCGCGCGCAAGCTGGCCTTCGACCTCGTGGACCTCTACGCGCGCCGCTCGACGGCGAAGGGCTTTTCCTATTCGGGCGACAGCGCATGGCAAGAGGAGATGGAGCGGCTCTTCCCCTACACGGAGACCCCCGACCAGCTCGCGGCCATCGCCGACGTGAAGGCCGACATGGAAAGCGACCGCCCCATGGACCGCCTGATCTGCGGCGACGTGGGCTTCGGCAAGACGGAGGTGGCCTTGCGCGCCGCGTTCAAGGCGGTGGCAGACGAGCGCCAGGTGATGGTCTTGTGCCCGACGACCATCCTCGCCCAGCAGCACTTCACCACGTTTTCCGAGCGCTTCTCGCCCTTCGGCGCGCGCGTCGAGGTCTTGAGCCGTTTCCGCAGCAAGGCGCAGCAAAAGGCCGCGCTGTCCGGTTTTTCGGACGGGACGGTGAACGTGCTCGTGGGCACGCACCGCCTGCTCTCGCGCGACGTCAACCCCAAAGACCTCGGCCTTGTGATCATCGACGAGGAGCAGCGCTTCGGGGTGGGGCACAAGGAGCAGCTGAAGAACCTGCGCGAGAGCGTGGACGTGCTCACCTTGTCGGCCACGCCCATCCCGCGCACCCTGCAGATGTCGCTTTCCGGCGTGCGCGACATGAGCCTCATCACCACCCCGCCGCCGCAGCGCCTGCCGGTGAAGGTGCACGTGGGGGAGTGGGACGCCGACGTGGTCTCCGCGGCCATACGCCTGGAGATGGAGCGCGGCGGGCAGGCCTACTACGTCTCGAACCGCGTGCGCACCATCGACGACGCGGTGGCGCGCGTGGCGCAGGCCGCCCCCGAGGCGCGCGTGGGCGTGGCGCACGGCAAGATGAGCGCCGCGCAGGTGCAAGACGTGATGGAGCGCTTCTCGGCAGGCGAGATAGACGTGCTCGTGGCGACGACCATCGTGGAAAGCGGCCTGGACAACCCGCACACGAACACGCTGATCATCGAGGACTCGCAGCGCCTGGGGCTGGCGCAGCTCTACCAGCTGAAGGGGCGCGTGGGGCGCAGCGAGCGCCAGGCCTTCGCGTACTTCCTCTTCCCGGCGTCGCGCCCGCTGTCCGACGAGGCCTCCGCGCGGCTTGTCGCGGTGGGCGAGCTGACGGAGCTGGGCAGCGGGATGAAGGTGGCGATGCGCGACTTGGAGATCCGCGGCGCGGGCAGCCTCTTGGGCGCCGAGCAAAGCGGGCAGATGAGCGCGGTGGGCTTCGACTTGTTCGCGAACATGCTCTCCGAGGCCGTGGCAAGCGCCCGCAGCGGCGAGGAGGCAGACGGGGAGCATGTTGAAGGGGGCGGCGCGTCCGGCACATCCGGCAAGTCCGGCAAATCCGGCAAGCCCGGTGCGGCGGCGGCGCGCGGGAAGGGGCGCGCCGGCGCGCGCGGGGCGGCAGGGGGCGGTGAAGGCGAAGGCCTCTCGTGCGCCGACGTCTGCGTGGACGTGGCCGCCGATTTCTACCTGCCCGAGGAGTTCGTGCCGGCCGCCGACGAGCGCGTGGCGTGGTACAGGCGCCTGGCCGCGGTCGAAGACGAGCACGGGGCCGAGGAGACGGCGGCGCGCCTGCGCGAGGCATATGGCGGCCTGCCGCTGCCGGCGGCGAACATGGCCGCGCGGGCGCGCATCAAGGCGCGTGCCGCCTCCTGCGGCGTCGAGCGCATCGTGCAGACAGGCGGCAAGCTGCGCATATCCCCCGTGGGCGCCGATTTCGCCGGCCGCGTCTCGCGCGACGTGGAGGCCAAGGCCGCCCTCGACGGCATGCGCGCCATATGGTCGCCGCGCGAGAAGACCTACATCGTGCCCGTTGCGCAAGGCGAGCCCGCCCTCGACATGGCAGACGCCGCTCTGGCCGCCCTCGTGCATGCCGCTCGTGCCGCGCAGGATGCGTGAGGGGCGGCCGCGTGACATGCGCGGGCTGTTGATGCGCCGTCTTCACGAGGTCCGGCGCGTGGGCTTTGGCACGCGGGGGGGGGGCGTGACATGCGCGGGCTGCTTCCCCCTTCATCCGCCCCGCGCGCCCTTGCGCTAGAATCCCCCTGTCTTTGAAAAAAGGGGAACCGACATGTCGAGGAGGCATGCATGCAGATAGCCGACATCTTCACGGAAAACGACGGCGACAAGCTCGAGACCGTCGTCGAGATGCGCATGAGCGGCGCCGAGGTCGCGCCCTATATCGACGCCTGCTACGCGAAGCTCGCGAAACGCGACATCGCGGGGTTCAGGCCGGGCAAGGCGCCGCGCGAGGTGCTCGACCGTAGCGCCGGCGGGCGCGACAAGGTGCTCGCGCAAGTCGCCGACGACATCGTGAACGCCGAGGGCTTTGCCGGGATCGACATGGCCGACGTGGTCTTTTTGGACGAGCCGAGCTTCAACGTGACGTCGCTGCCCGACGCGGAGAAGGGCTTTTCGCTTTCCGCGAGCGGGGCCGTCGCGCCCGCGGGCACCCTGTCGTCGGCAGAGCCCGTCGCCATCGAGATGCCGCCCGAGCACGTCACGGACGCCGAGGTGGACGCGCGCATCGAGGACCTGCGCAGCTACTACTACGTCTACGAGGACATAGCCGATGCCGCGCACACGCTGCGCGAGGGCGATTTCGCCTTGCTCACCATGACGGTGAAGCGCGACGGTCTGGTGATGAACAAGATCGAGGACACGCAGCGCATGGTCGAGCTGGGGGCGGGCACGATGCCCCGAAGCTTCGACGCGCACCTGATCGGCGCGCACGCAGGCGATGCGCTCGAGTTCGATTTCGAGATAGAAGACGAGGGCGCGGGCGCCGGCGGCTTTGGTGACGAGGGCGCGGGCGGCGAGTCCGCATCCGCCGCAGCCGCTGCGGGCACGGGCGCAGGCGCGCAGCTCGTCACCCTCCATGCCGACGTGCGCATCGACAAGATCCGCCGCCGTCTCGTGCCGGACCTCGACGCGGAGTTCGCGGGCAGGTTCGGCGCGGCAGACGTCGAGGACCTGCGCCGTCAGGTGAAAACGGAGATAGGCATGGAGAAGGCAAAGGAGCTGCCCGTCTTGAAGGAGCAGCGCTGCCTTGCCGCGCTCGTCGCCCGCCTCGAAGGCGAGGTGCCTGCCTATTTCGCCGATCACATGCGCGCGGGCGTGCAATTCGAGTTCATGCAAAGCCTGCAAGAGCAGAAGACCAACCTGCAGGACTTCATCTTGAACAACAACATCGACGGCGACAGGCTCAAGGAGAGCTTCGCCGAGGAGGCGTTGAACCGCGCGCGCCTCGACATGGCCTTGTCCGCGCTGTGGGAGGCGCGCGGCTTCGAGCTGTCCGAGGCAGACATCGACGCCCAGCTCTCGGCAGGCGAGGCGGACGCGGGCGAGGTCCGCGCAAGCTGGGCTGCGGCGCACCGCATGGCGGAGCTGCGGCGCATGTGCCGCCAGAACAAGGCGACGGACTGGCTGGTGGAGACGGCGCAGGTCGCGGTCGTGGAAGGGGATGGTGAAGATGCCGCGTGACACGAACGTGATGGGAGAGGTCACCCCCGAAGACCTCTCAGGATTCCCCCTAAAGGAGCTGAAGTGCCGCGCATGCAGCGGCTATGGCAACTGCGGCTACAGGATGTACCGGCTGCACGAGGGAAAACCCGTGGCCATATGCCAGATGCGCCGCAAGGAGCTGGTGGCCGAGCGCGACGGCGTGAACCCGGCGGACGCCTGAGCCGCGTTCTTCCGACCGCGCTCGAGTCCTGAGCTGGCAACGGCGTACGCCTGAGCTGCGCACGCTGCGCCTGGCGCCCCGCAAGATTCCGACGTGCGCCTGCCCGCGCTCCTCCGGCCGCGCCCGCGCAGGGTCGCCCCGCGCCCTCAGAGCTTCGTCGCGTCCGGGTTTTCCCGTATCTCGTCGTAGCTGATGGTCTCCTCGAGGAAATAGCGCTTGACCTTCTTGTACCAGGGCGCGTCCTTGTTCGGCTCGCCCTCCGAGACGCCCTTGTACTCCTCTTTTATGAGGATGGCGAGCACCGCGCACACGGCCATGCGCAGCTTCTCGATGTCGCGCACCTTCACCTCGAAGCAGTCCTGCCCGTTGAACTCGACGCGCCGCACGCGCACGTCCTTCTTGCCCGTGTCCTCGTTTTCAAAGGAAAACGGCGCTTCGGAGGGGGTGCCGTGGATTTGCCACAGCATGCCTTCGAGGAAATAGTGCTTGAAGATGGTGAAGGTGTGCAGCGTGTAGGTCCAGCGCTCGACGCGCACGGCGTAGCTGAGGCACTTGTGGTCGGGCTTGATGCAGGCCATCTCGGCGTCGAGGCGCGAGTAGATGGCGACGCGGTCCTTTTCCGCCGACCAGGGGTTTTCCTTGTTCAGGCTCTTGACCGTCATGAAGCGGTCGCCGTCTTCGTACCAGCCGTCGAAATCGGCGTGCCGGGAGATGCAGTCGGCGGGAAAGTAGACTTTGTTGAAAATCACGGGCGTCCTCGCTGCTCGTCCGAACGTGTCGGGTGAAGTATACCCCGCCCGCCCGCACCGCGCCGCCCGGCATGCGATCCGGATGCGCATGCTCCTCCTGCGCCCTTCGGCTTCCCCCTCGGGCAAGCAAGCCCGATCCTCTATGTGCGCGCGCGGCGGATGAGCTCGACGGCCTCGTCGACGCCGGCAACGAGCACGCGGCTGCCATCCATCTGCAGCGTTTCCCTGCACCCGCCCGTGTCGTACGTCGCCACTGGCGTCCCGCAGGCCTCGGCCTCCAGGTTCACCGTGGGGAAGTTGTCCTCCAGCGTCGGGTTGAAGAACAGGTCCGCCGCCGTGTAGATGCCCGCAAGCTCTCGTGGAGAGTCCGTGCGCGCAAGGCCGACGATTCCCTCGGGCAGCTGCTTGACCTGCTTTTTCGAAAGCCCGACGAGCACGATTGCGTACTTCTCGCTGTCCAGCTTTTTCGCCAGACGCACGAAGTCGGAAAGCCCCTTGCGCTCGGTCCAGGGGCTGGCCACGCCCAAGACCATGAAGCGGCCCCCGATGCCGTGGCGCTCGCGAAAGTCGCTTTGCGTGGGCTTGAACACGGTGGTGTCGATGCTGTTGCGGCGCACCTCCACGGGGTAGCCGGAAAGGAAGCTCTCGCGCACCAGGCCGGCGAGCCACCGCGAGGGCGTGACGAGCTTCATGCGCTCCGTGGGCACCAGGTTGAACAGGCGTCTTTTCTGCTCGTGGTTCCACTTGCAGGAGGCTTTGGAGTACGTCTTGGGATAGGCGCCCGTCTGCGGGCAGGGCCTCGGGTACGCGCAGCGGGTCTTCCATTGCGCACACTTCACATATGTGAAGTACGCGCAGTGGCCCGTGAACGCCCAGCAGTCGTGCAACGTCCATTCCACCTTGCACTCGCGCGCGGCAAGCCACTCGAACAGCATCTCGACGTTCACGTAGTAGCCGTGCAGGTTGTGCAGGTGCACCACGTCGGGGCCTATCTCGTCCAGCCGCCTTAAAAGACGCTTGGTGGCGGCTTTCGAGTGGAAGCCCGCCTTGCCGTCCAGACGGGTCTGCAGCGCGTCGAGCTTCACCTCCACATCGGAGGAAAAGCGCATCTCGTGCCCGCCCTCGGCGGCCCGCCCGCGCCCCCAGAAGGCGTACGAGTCCCGGCCTGCGGCCTGAAGCTCGCGGTGCTCTTTCATCATGACGGCGCCGGTGGATCCGTGCGGGAAGGTGTTCACGTGGGCGTAGACGGCCACTAGAGGCCCTTTCTCCACACCATCTTGTCCACCACGCCCGTGTAGCTTTGGATGATCTTCACCACCTTCGTGCTCACGCACTCGTCGGCGTAGTCGGGCACGGGGGCGGCGGGCAGGCTGCCTTCTTCGTCCAATGCCACGGCGGTATGGACGGCCTGGAGCAGGCCGCGTTCGCTGATGCCCGCCAGCGTGAAGCATGCCTTGTCCAGCGCCTCGGGGCGCTCGGTGCTCGTCCGGATGCACACGGCCGGGAACGGATGCCCGATGCTTGCGAAGAAACTCGACTCCTCGGGCAGCGTGCCAGAGTCGGAGACGACCGCGAAGGCGTTCATCTGCAGGCAGTTGTAGTCGTGGAAACCCAGGGGTTCGTGCATGCGCACGCGCCGGTCCAGCGCAAAGCCGGCGGCCTCGAGGCGCTTGCGGCTGCGCGGGTGGCAGCTGTAGAGGACGGGCATGTCGTAGCGCTCGGCCAGCGCGTTGATCGCCGTGAACAGGCTCGTGAAGTTGGCCTCGGTGTCGATGTTTTCCTCGCGGTGGGCGGAAAGCAGCATGTAGCGCTTCGGCTCCAGGCCCAGCTCGGCCAAAATGCCGCTCGCCTCGATTCTTGCCAGGTTCGCGCGCAGCACCTCGGCCATGGGGCTGCCCGTCACGTAGGTGCGCTCCGGGGCGCAGCCGGTGTCTTTCAGGTAGCGGCGGGCATGCTCGGAGTAGGCCAGGTTCACGTCGGAGATCACGTCCACGATGCGGCGGTTGGTCTCCTCGGGCAGGCACTCGTCCTTGCAGCGGTTGCCCGCCTCCATGTGGAAGATGGGGATGTGCAGGC
>CAVFDV010000076.1:0-8867 GCA_963621315.1 Oscillibacter sp. MSJ-31 | reverse complement strand
GGTTCGAATCCCGCTGGTTTGCTCCACTTAATACCCAATGGTGCCCCCAGCGGGAGGCGCCTGCTCGCGCCGTTTTCGGCGCTGCGCGTCGCCGAGGCCTCGCGCCCTCCCGGGCGCTCGGCCCGCGACAGCCCACCGGGCTGTCGCGCCCCCTCGGGGTTCGAATCCCGCTGGTTTGCTCCACTTAATACCCAATGGTGCCCCCAGCGGGATTCGAACCCGCGATCTCCGCCTTGAAGGGGCGGCGTCCTAAACCGCTAGACGATGGGGACACGTGCAAAGCCGTCACATTATGCCACAAGCACGCAGGCGGCCAACGGTAAATCTAGCGCGTGTTTCAACCCGCACTCCCGCCCCTCTCGACGGCGACCCGCATCTCCTAGCGCAGCTTGCCCTTCAAGCCGAAAACGGCCACCAGCAAGCCGGCAAAGAAAATGGAGCCGATGCAGACGCTGGTCATCGCGTAGCCGATGGCGGCGATCACGTTGCCCACGAACATGGACCCGAGGAACATGCCCACGCTTTGCATGCAGGCCAGCGTCGCGGTCGCGCATCAGGGTGAAAGGGTGGGGTAAGGGCGATTTTCACCCCTTGTGAAGGGGGTCAGCCGCACCTGAAACGCCGTCGGCGCACCCCTTTGGGCACATGAAAAAGCAGCACCCCGCCCCCGAAATGAGGGGCTGAGGTGCTGCGGATAGCCCCGCACAGGCCGCCCGAACGCACTTCGTGCGCGAGGTAGAAGGCCGTACGGGGCTTCCTTATAGCAGCAGACGCGTAGAGCAACATCCCTGCCCGAAAATGAGGGCGTGGGATGACGCAGATAGCCCCGCACAGGGCGAGGGAGCGCACTCGGTGCGCGACCTTGGAGCCCGTACGGGGCTATCTGCGTTATATCCACGCCCTCATTCGTAGAGGGCACATTGGCGTTCGATGAAGTGATAGTACTCGTCGCACTCGTCTTGCAGCTGTTTCAGCAGCTCCTCGTTGCCGGGCTTGAAGAGATGCTTGAAGCGGCCTTGGGGCTTCAGGTACTCGACCAGGGGCTTGCGCTCGCCGCGGATGGGGGTCATGCTCCACTCGCCGTGGTCGACCTCGAAAAGCGGCCATGCGCCGGTGTCGACGGCCAGGCGCGCGATCTCGACCGTGGAATCTGCCGGGATGCGCCAGCCGCGCGGGCAGGGCGCGAGCACGCACAGAAACGCAGGTCCTTTCACCGCGAAGGCCTTCTCCGCCTTCTTCGTCAGGTCGCGCCAGTTGCCGATGGACGCCTGCGCCGCATAGGGGATATGGTGCGCCGCCATGATGGTCGTCAGGTCCTTACGCACCTGCTGCTTGCCCTGCAGCTCGCTGCCCACCTCCGAGGTGGTCGCCCATGCGCCGTGCGGCGTGGCCGACGAGCGCTGGATGCCCGTGTTCATGTACGCGTTGTTGTCGTAGCACACGTAGACCATGTCGTGCCCGCGCTCCATCGCGCCGGACAGGCTTTGGAAGCCGATGTCGTAGGTGCCGCCGTCGCCGCCGAACGCGCAGAACTTGATCTCCTTGTCCGCGGGGATCTTGCCCGCACGCTTCAGGCCGCAAAACGCCGCCTCGACGCCGGACATCGTCGCGCCCGCGTTGGCAAAGGCGTTGTGGATGAAGGAGGTGTCCCAGCTGGAATACGGGTAGACGGTCGTCGAGACCTCCAGACAGCCGGTCGCGCTGCCGCAGACCACCGGGGCGTCGCCTGCGCCCATGAGCACCTGGCGCACGCAGATCGACGCGCCGCAGCCCGCGCACAGGCGGTGCCCGCCGGCCAAGCGCTGGGGAAGTGCAGAAAGTTCCTTGATGTTAGCCATGTCGCTTCTCCCCTTTCCTTATCGATGGCCAAGGTAGCAGGTGGCCGCGTCGAGCTTGCCCGCCGCGAGTTTCTGCAGCTCGGAGTAGACTTGTTCCATTTGCGCGCAGGTCACGTCGTGGCCGCCCAGGCCGTACACGTAGTTTTTCAGCGGGATGGCCTTGCCCGCGGCATACAGCGCCGCCGCGACCTCGTGCCCGATGGGCGCGAACTGGCCGGAGAAGTTGTCGGAGCGGTCGAGCACCGCGATGGCCTTCGCGCCGGACAGCGCCTCCACCAGCTCTTGGGCCGGGAAGGGACGCAGGACGCGGATGCGCGCGACGCCGGCCTTCACCCCCTGCTCGCGCAGCTCGCGCGCCACGTGCCGCGCGTTGCCCGCGCACGACCCCAGCACCACGATGGTGAACTCGGCGTCCTCACAGCCGTAGCAGTCCACGAAATCGAACGGGCGGCCGCAGATCTTGGCCCACTCGTCGCCGATCTTCTTCACCACGGGCTTGCTCGCCTCGGCCACGTCACGCAGCGCCTTGTGCAGCTCGAAATAGGTGTCCTGGTCGGCAAAGGAGCCGTGCGTGACGGGGTTGTCCGTGTCGAGCAGCGGATACACCGGCTTGTTCTCGCCCACGAACTTCTTCACCGTCGCGTCGTCCATCAGCTCGCAGCGCTCCATCGCGTGCGTCGTGATGAAGCCGTCGAGCGTCGTCATGACGGGCAGGCGCACCGCCGCGTCTTCGGCCACGCGGATCGAGATGAGGGTGTTGTCGTAGGCCTCCTGCGCCGTCTCGGCGAAGAAGAGCAGCCAGCCCGTGTCGCGCGTGCCCATGACGTCGGAGTGGTCGCCGTGGATGTTGATGGGCGCGGAGATGGCGCGGTTGGCGTTGGCCATGACGATGGGTAGGCGCATGCCGGCCGCGATATGCAGCTCCTCCCACATGTAGGCCAGACCCTGGCTGGAGGTCGCGGTGAAGGTGCGCGCGCCGGCCGCCGACGAGCCGATGCACGCGCTCATGGACGAGTGCTCGGACTCGACCGCCACGAACTCGGTGTGCACGCGCCCGTTGGCCACGTGCTTGGCGAAGCCCTCGACGATGGTCGTCTGCGGGGTGATGGGGTACGCGCACACGACGTCCGGATCTGCCTGGCGAAACGCCTCGCACACCATCTGGTTGCCGGTCGCGGAAAGCACCGTTTGCTTTGCTGCCATGTCTACTTCGCCTCCTTCGCTTCGGATTCGAAGATCATGTGCAGGGCGCCGAACTTGCATTCTTTCACGCAGATGCCGCAGCCCTTGCAATGGTCGTAGTCGATGCCGACCATCTGGCCGTCTTTGACGATGATGGAGGAGTCGGGGCACATCACCCAACATAGCATGCAGCTCGTGCAGGTGTCCGCATCCCACACCGGGCGCTCGGCGCGCCAGCCGCCCGTGATGTAGTCTACCGAGTTGCCGGCCTCGATCTCGACCGCGCCGATGGGAAACTCGGCCGCCTTCCACTCGTGGACCTTGGAAACGTCCCAATGCTTCGTCATGCCGTCTGCACCTCCTCATACGCGCGCTCGACGCTCTTCAGGTTCGCGTCGATGATCTCCTGGGTGAATTTTGCGCCGAACGTGCTCTTCAGATGCTCGGTGAAGGAGTCGAGCGGCACGACGCCCGTGACCTTGCTCACGGCCGCGACCATCGGCGTGTTGGGGATGTTGCGCTTGATCGTCTGCATGGCGATGCCCGTCGCATCGACCGTCGCCACCGTGATGTCGTCGCCCACGTCCAGCTTCTTGCGGGCCTCGGCCGGCACCATCGTCGTGTTCAATATGACGGAGCCGCCCTTCTCGATGCCCGCCGTCACGTCCTCGATGTCGAGCAAGGTGTCGTCGAGCACGACGACGATCTGCGGGTTCGTGATGTTGTTGTGCACCTCGATGGGCTCGTCGCACACGCGGGTGAACGCCTTCAGAGGGGCACCCGTGCGCTCCGGTCCGTACTCGGGCATGGCCTGCATGTAGCGGCCCTGCGAGAGCGCGGTCTCGGCCACGAGCTTGGCTGCGGTCACAGCCCCCTGTCCGGCTCGGGCATGCCAGCGGATCTCGGTCAGTTTTGCCATCGGGTATCTCCTTTCCTCTCGTTTATCTAGGATAAAGATAAAGCGCCTCGCCTCGAGCGCGCGAGCCGTTCACTACAGGGTATGCGAGGAGCGGGGCCGCCTTCAAGCGGGCAAACCGCCCAGAGGGCAAATGCCCCCGCAGGCGCGAAGTGCGGGGCGGGGCGCTCTTTTCCTCCCCTATCTTTCCAGCGCAAGCTCCACGAGCGTGCGGCACAGCGGCCCGAACTCAAGGCCTGCCTTGGCCGCCGCGTCGGGCAGAAGGCTCGTCGCCGTCATGCCGGGGATGGTGTTCGTCTCCAGCAGGTAGGGCGTGCCGTCTGCGGCGACGATCATGTCCGTGCGCGACACCCCGGTGCAGCCGAGCGCGTGGTGTGCGCGGCGGGCGAGGTCCTTGCATTTTTCCGTCGTCGCGTCGTCGAGGCGCGCGGGGATGATATGGCTCGCACCGCCCGCCGAGTACTTCGCGTCGAAATCGTAGAAGGCGCTCGAATCTTGCGGCACTATCTCGATGATGGGCAAAACCTCGGGGTTGGCGTTGCCCAGCACCCCGACCGTGATCTCCACGCCCTCGACGAACTTCTCGACGACCAGCTCGTCGTCGTGGGTGAAGGCCTCGGCAATGGCGTCGACGAGGTCGGCAGGCGTCTCCACTATGTGCACGCCCAGCGCCGACCCCTCACGCGAGGGCTTCACCACGCACTTGCCCCCCATTTTCTCCATCAGCTCGTCGGGGAAGTCCCCTCCGTAGGCGCCGGCCGCGTGTTTTTCTTTCACCAGCACTTCCCACGGCGCCGTGGGCAGCCCCGAGGCGCGATACATTGTCTTCGTGCGCAATTTGTCCATGGCAAGGGCGCTGGCCAGCACCCCCGGCCCGGTATAGGGCAGGTCCAGCAGCTCGCACAGCCCCTGCACCGTGCCGTCCTCGCCGTCGCGGCCGTGCAAGGCGATGAAAACCACGTCCGGCTTCGAGGCGACAAGGCGTTCGACGAAATCCGCGTCCTTTGTGTCGATCTCGACGACGGGAAAGCCGGTCGCGCGCAAGGCGTCGGCCACGGCGGCGCCGGAAGACAACGACACCTCGCGCTCGCCGCTCGTGCCGCCTTTCAACAAGGTCACGCGTGTGTCGCCGGGGGTGCAGGCGACAGTTTCAACCGAGATCTTTTCCATGCAAAACCACCGCTTCCCTCTCGTGCGAGCATCACCGACGTGCGATATCTGCGCTATCTTACTAGAAAGGACGAAACGTGAAGGCGCGTGCCTGCCGAAAAACGGGCACGCCCCCTTGGGCGCGAGGAGCGAAGGTGGACGTGCGCGAAAATATCAAAAATCTAGATAAAGCAGCGCTTGAGCAGGTATTTCTCGATATGGGCGAGAAAAAGTTCCGCGCGGCACAGGTGCTCGACTGGCTTTATGCAAAGGGCGCGGGCTCGTTTGCGGAGATGAGCAACCTGTCGAAGGGGCTGCGCGCGAAGCTCGAAGAGCGCTTCACCCTGAACGTGCCACAGGTCGTGGCCAAACAGGAGTCGGAGGACGGGACGCGTAAATATTTATTCTCGTTTCTAGATAATACCTGCGTCGAGGCTGTGGGCATCCCTTCCGGCGCACATCTGACCGTCTGCTTTTCCACGCAGGCGGGTTGCGCGATGGGGTGCGTCTTCTGCTCGACCGGGCGCGGCGGTTTCACGCGCAATCTCTCGTGTGGCGAGATGTTCGACCAGGTGCGCCTTGTGGGAGAAGACTTCGGGATGCGCGTCTCAAACGTCGTCGCCATGGGGCAAGGAGAGCCGTTTGCGAACTACGAGGCGACGCTTGCCGCGTTGCGCTTGATGAACGACGAGAACTACTTGGGCGTGGGGGCGCGGCATATCACCGTCTCCACTTGCGGTTTGCTCGACGGTATACGCCGCCTCGCCCGCGAGCCCGAGCAATTCACACTGGCCGTCTCCTTGCATTCGGCGGTGCAAGAAACGCGCGACATGCTCATGCCGGGCGTGGCAAGTATTCCCCTCGCCGAATTGAAGGATGTACTTTCTTCATATGGCGACACGACGAAGCGCAGGCCGAGCTTGGAATATGCGCCGATTGACGGGGTGAACGACAGCGAGGAAGAATTGGCGGCACTTGTTTCCTTTTGCAAGGGCATGCTATGCCACGTGAACCTCATCCCCCTCAACCCGCCGGCGGGGGATGTAGACGGTCAAAGCAACCCGGGGATTGACGATGGAAAAATGATTCCCTCCCCGCGCATACAAGAATTCAAGCATGCATTGGAGAGGGAACATATCGAGGTCTCCATCAGAAACTCGCGCGGGGCGGATATCGACGGAGCGTGCGGACAACTCAGCCAACGCTATCTTCGTTTTTGATGATTTTGAAGATGCGGAGCAAGTCGTCCTCGTCTTTGAACTCTATCTCTATCTTGTTCTTGCCGCGCGTCGATTTCACGCGCACCCCCGTATCGAAGCGGCGGCGCAACTCCTTGGCCACGGATTTGAAGGAACGCGGCGCGGGAGGTTTCGCCTCGCGCTCGATGTCGCCTGCGGCATAGAGGCGGGCGAGGTTTTCCGCCTCGCGCACGGAAAGCTTCTCTTCGGCGATTTTATTACCGAACTTGATGCGCTTCTCATCTTCGGGCACGGAAAGAATCGCGCGTGCGTGTCCCGCGCTGATCTTCCCATCGTACATCAACTCTTGCACCTCGTCGGGTAAATCGAGCAGGCGCATGGCATTGGCCACCGCCGAGCGCGATTTGGAGACAGACTCGGCAAGCTGCGCCTGCGTCAACACTCCCACCTTCATCAGGTCTTTGTACCCGCGCGCCTCTTCGATGGGGTTCAAATCGTTTCTCTGAAGGTTCTCGATCAGGGCGACGCGCAGGGTCTGGGTGTCGTCCATCTGCATGATGCGGACAGGCACCTTCTTCAAACCCGCCTGTTTCGATGCCTGCCACCTACGCTCACCCGCGATGATCTGGTACCCGCCATCTGCAACAGGACGCACGAGTATAGGCTGTAAAAGGCCTTCTTTTTTAATGGAGTCAGCCAAATCCGCAATGCCGTCCTCGTCGAAATGGGAGCGTGGCTGCCCGGGATTCGGCTTGATTTCATCGATGGGGAGTTCTCCCCCATTGCTCTCGATAGTTCCCGACTCGACGGTGGTGTCGGCAAATATCGCTTCGAGTCCTTTTCCAAGACCGCGGTTTTTCGATGCCATCTTCTTCCCCGTTTCTTCTAGAAGAGTTTCTTGTAGCGTTTCACCACTTCATCCGCGAGCGCCCTATACGCCTTCGAGCCTTTTCCATTCGGGTCGTATTGGGTGATGGGTTGCCCAAACCCGGGGGCTTCCGAAATCCTCACCGTACGCGGAATCTTCGTGTCAAAGATTTTGTTGCCGAAATAATCTTTCACCTGGTCAGCCACTTGTTGCGCAAGCGCCGTGCGCTTGTCGTACATAGTCAAAAGCACGCCGAGTATGTCCAGTTCCGGATTCAGCCGTTTTTTGACCATATTCATCGAATCGATGATTTTTGACAAACCTTCCAGCGCATAGAACTCCGACTGAATGGGTATGAGGAGCTGTTGCGCAGCGGTAAGCGCGTTGATGGTGAGCATTCCAAGAGACGGAGGACAGTCGATAATGACGAAATCGTACACATCGTCGTGTTCCGTTATCTCGTCGATTGCTTCCTTGAGGCGGGATTCACGCGCGATAACCTGGACAAGCTCAGCTTCCGCACCCGCAAGGTCGATAGTGGCGGGAATAATGCGCACGTTCTCGCTTTCCACATCGACGATGGTTTCATGTGCATCAACATCATCGTTGAGAAGGCAATCGTAGGAACTCAATTCGCAGCTTCTCTTATCGAATCCAAGACCACTTGTGCTATTACCCTGCGGGTCGAGGTCTATAAGAAGGACGCTATACCCTTTCTCGCCGAGTGCAGCGGAAAGGTTCACGGAAGTCGTCGTTTTTCCAACTCCGCCTTTTTGATTGATGATGCCCAGTGTGAGAACGGGATTCTCCGGTTTCTTGCGTTTTAATTGACGAGAACTCACGGAAACCTCCAATACAAGGATTACTCATATGCGCTCGATTCAAAATACACTCATCCCACTGGGTTTGTAAACAAGAAATGTTTCACGTGAAACATTTCCCACATATATGAAGTGGGTTGGTTTTCGAAAAGCAGATGTTTCATGTGAAACATTTCCCATATACACAAAGCGCTCTGATTTTTAAGGAACAGGTGTTTCAAGTGGAACATCTACCACATACATGCAACTGGTTGATTTTCAATAAGTAAGTGTTTCACGTGAAACATCCCCTGCATAAATGAAGCGAGCTGCTTTTCAAAGAGCGAATGTTTCATGTGAAACATTCGCTCTGCAAACGGAGGTGAATAGTTTTCAGTGAATAGATGTTTCACGTAAAACATCTATCAAAGCCCATATACCAAAACAGATTGAAGACAAAACAAAGTAGCTATCTTGGAGTTGAAAACCTCTGGAGTTAGAAACATATAGAGATAGGGGTGTCTTCTGCGTACAATCTCACTGCGGTGAAAACAACCCAGCGGGTTGCTTGTCAAAGCAAGTGTTGTTTGGGCACGGGACATTCCCCATCTTTATTCAGATGTTCAAATTTTCCCTTTGAACTTAGATTTACAGCTCTGACAAAACTTCTTGAGTCTATGAGTTTTGTCATTTTCGCGGCAACGGACGCTTCACAGCCATACCGGGACGGCGCGGCAACTTGATACTCGCCTCAGCTGTTTTCTCGAAAACGAAAATCAAGCGCTTTGCCTTTTCATCACCAATAGAACACGTTCTCGTGTGAAGGAGAGAAAGACCGAGTATTTCTGCGGCCTGCTTACCGTCTTGCATCTCCTCATCAGAAATTTCTGACTTCAAGAGAAAGAGTTTCCCCCC
>CAVFDV010000075.1:0-8942 GCA_963621315.1 Oscillibacter sp. MSJ-31 | reverse complement strand
TCACGATGGCCTTCATCGTGCCGATGGCCGTGTTGCCCGAAAGGCGCTTCCACGCGCCCGCGCCGGCGGCGTCGCCCTCGACGGTGAAGGTCGCCGTCTTGGCCTCGTCGCCTTCGTAGACGCCGATCGGCGTGATGGTCACGGTGCCCGTGCCCGCCTTGTCGATGCCGCTCCAGCTCAAGGTGTAGTCCACGTCCTTTTCCAGCGTCTTGCCGCCGATCTTCACGACAGGCTCGGGTTTGGCCCCCACCTTTTGCGCGCCGATCGCCTCGACTTCGGCCTCGTCGAAGCCCGGCAGGTTCAACGTGATGTATTTGTTGGTGTTCCAATAGCGCTTGCCGGCCGCGTCCGTGCTTTCGTACATCTTCCGGCTGATGCCGAAGAGGATGCGCGGGGTGTTCTCGGTGTCGGCCATCGAGATGTTGTAGCCCTGCGCCTCGAGCGCCGTGCGGTCCCAGCTTGCATCCACCGTGGGCGACGAGTGTTCGGTCAAGGTCAGGACGGGCACGACCTGCGTCGCGTCGTCGGGCGCGTCGGAGTTGGCGCCGTGCGCTTGGGGGAAGAACAGGTTCTGCTCGTTGTAGAGCGTCTCGTAGGAGACGCTTTGCTGCGTCGAGCCGCCCTTGCTCTCGTAGGTGATGGCCGCGCCGGCGGTCCAATCGCTTGCCAAGTCGGCGTCGGCGAAGAGATTTGCCAAGGTCACGTAGTTGTCCGACGAGGAGACGTTCCACACACCGTTCTTGGGATTCTGTTCGTCGCCCTTGAAGAACATGCCCGACATGGGCTGTCCCGTCGTGGCAAGCGCCTCGAGCTCGCTTTTCGTGTAGGCCCGCGCAAGCTCCGGCGCCTTGGAGCCGCGCTGCACGTTCAGCTCGAAGACGGTCGGCTCGGGGTATTTCAAGGTGATGGTGGCCACGCCCGAGACGAGACGCTTGCCGGGCGCGTTGCCGGCGGCGTATTCCTCGGCGCTCACGCCATAGATCATGCGCGGCGCGTTCGCGTCGCTTGCCGCAGCGAGGTTGGCCGTCTGGGTCTCGGCGGCCGTGGCGCCCTCTGCTATGGCCGAGGAGGCCTCCGTCAGCGCGAGCACCGCCGCCACATCCACCGGGTTCGTCGTCGTGGTCGTGGAGTCCTTGAGCGTGTCGGGGTAGAACTTGCCCCCTTCAAGGGCACTGTAGGCGACGTCGCCGTTGTTGAAGCCGTTTGCCGCGGCATAGTAGACCGTCGCGTCCTCCTTGTAGTAGTCGCCGAGGCCCGCGTCTCCGAACAAGGTGGAGAGCGTGACATAGTTTTGCGAGGAATCGACACTCCACGAGCCGCCCGTCCTCACGTAGAGGGCAGACACCGCCTGCGCGTTCGGGTCGACGAGTTTTTGCAGTTCGTTGATGGTGTACTCGGCCACCATCTCGACCGCGCGCGACCCCTCCTGCTTGTTCACCGTCAAGGCGATCTTCGCGTAGCGCGCCGTCACGCGCCATCCGCTGTTGGAGACGGGCTGCTTCCAGTCGTCGGTGCTCCACCCGACGAACTTGTTGCCGTCTGCGTCGTATGCGGGGGCGTCAGGCTCGACGGCCGTCTCGCCTTGCTGCAGCACCTGGGCGTCGATCGTGGTGCCGTCGGGGTTCAGGAAGTTGACGTAGTAGTAGGAGTTCGCGTCCGTGATCTGGTCGGGCAAAGTCGCAGGCCGCGTGCCGGCGAAGATATATTTCTCGATGCCGCTGTTGGTGAAGGCCGTCGCGTCGATCTCGGTGACGGTCGAGGGGATGACCAGCTCCTTGAGCGCCGTGGTTTTCAAGAAGCAATTCTTGGGAATGGAGGTGGGGCCTTCCGCCAAGGTGACCGACTCGAGAGAGCTGCAGTTGCCGAACGCGTTGTTCGCGGGCAGCTGGGCAGCGCTTTTGATGATGACGGTCTTAAGCGCCGTATCGTTGAAGAACATATTTGCGGGAAGCACGCCGGGTGTCGTGGGGCTGCCCGTCACGGTCGAGGGGATGGTCACGGACTCAAGACCCTTCAGGGCGTTTATCGACATGGCCATGGTCTCTAGCCCCTCGGGAAAGTCGAGGGACTTGATGCTGTCGCAGCTGGTAAAGGGTGTCTGCTCGACGGCCTTGAGCGTGGAGGGCATGTTTACCGTCTCGAGCGCGCTGCACTTCTCGAAGCAATTGGCGGGGATTTTTGTCGCTCCTTCGGCAAACGTCGCGCATTTCAACCCCGTGCATCCTGAAAAAACCCCTTTGTTGGAGCCGGTTCCAAATGTGACAACCGATGCGGGAATCGTCACCTCCGTCAAAGCGCTGCATGCGGCAAAGGCGCCGGATTCCAAATTGGTGCAGGTGGTGGGAATATCGGCATTCTCCAAAACCGTGCATCCGCGAAATGCGTCGGCCCCTATGCGGGTCACGTTTCCGTAATTTGCGCTCTTCAACGCAGAACAATCCTCGAAAGTGGAATCGGGAACCTCGGAAAGGCCAGACGGAAGTTTTGCTGAAGCAAGCTGTGCGCAATTTTGGAACACGAAGGCACCCATGGTCACGACCGTGTCAGGCACGACAACCGAGCTGATGGCTGTGCTGGAAAACGCGTCCGCGCCGAGCTCGGTCACGTTCGCGGGCACCTCCAAGGCGCCTGTCAGGCCGGAGCCGGAAAACGCGAGGGCACCGATTTTGGCCACCGTGGAGGGCATGGCCGACAGCGAGGTGATGGACGTGCAACCCTGGAAGCAGCTCACAGGCAGGTAGGTGATGCCGTCGGGGAAGGTCACGCTCGTCAGAGACGTGCATCCCTTGAAGCCCGTGCCCAGGTCGGCAAGCGTCGTGTCGGTCTGGTATTGCGCCTTCACGCCGGCGTTGTTCGGCAGCTTCACGGAGACGAGCGAAGTGCAGTTGTCGAAAAGCCCGGTGCCGATCTTCGTGATGGAGTCGGGCAAGACGGCCGTCTCGAGA
Organism: Oscillibacter sp. MSJ-31; assembly: GCA_963621315.1. GTDB lineage: Bacteria > Actinomycetota > Coriobacteriia > Coriobacteriales > QAMH01 > CAVAWX01. The sequence continues at coordinate 5,997 of CAVFDV010000075.1, read as the reverse complement.
CTCGTTCCCTCGAACGCTTTATTGCCAATCTCTGTGGCATTTGCGGGAAGGAACGAGAGATTCGTGATGCCCGTGCAGCCGCTGAAAGCGGAATCGGGGACCTTGGCCATACCGGCGGGCAGCTTGACGCCTGCGGAGGTAAGCCCCGTGCAGTTTTGGAAGACGCCCGTGCCCAGCGCGGTGGCAGACGAGACGATCTGCACGGAGGCGATCGAGCTGCAACCTTTGAAGGCGGAGTCTCCGACGCTCGTGATGGAGGCGCCCACGACAGCTGCCGTCAGGCCCGTTCCCGAAAACGCGCTCGCGCCGAGGTCGCTGACGCTCGACGGCAGAAACGACAAGTCGGTGATGCCCGTACAGCCGCTGAAGGCGGAATCGGGGATCTTGGCCATACCGGCGGGCAGCTTGATGCTTGCGGAGGTAAGCCCCGTGCAGTTCTGGAAGACGCCCGTGCCCAGCGCGGTGGCAGACGAGGCAATCTGCACGGAGGCGATCGAGCTGCAGCCCTTGAAGGCGGAGTTGCCGACGCTCGTGATGGAGGCGGGTATGTTAATGGAGGTGAAGGCCTTCGCGCATCCGGAGAATGCCGAGGCGCCGATTGTGACAATTTGCGATGGGATGGAGACGTTTTCAAGCGCCTTGCAGCTGGTGAAGCAATTGTCGGGGATGGCAGTCACGCCGGCGGGGATGTTCACCTGGGTGAGCGCCGAGCAGCCGGAAAACGCGGTCGCCCCGAGACTTGTGACGGTCGTCGGCAACGAGACGGACGTGAGCTTTGTGCTGCCCGTGAACGCCTGCGCCTCGATGCCGGTAACGGTGTAGGACACCCCGTTGTCGGTGACCGTCTGGGGTATCGTGATGCTGCCCGTATAGCTCCTCGATTGGGCGGCACTCACACGGGCGACCGATGCCGTGCTGTACGCGGCGTTGAGCGTATACGGTATGCCGTCGATGGTCGTGGCGGCCGCCTGCGCGCCCGTCGCCCACATGGCGGCGCATGCAAGCGCGCATGCGGCGGCAAGCGCCGCGAGGGCGGGGCGCATGCGCCGAGTCGAGATGCGGGTAGATGTGCGTGTCTTCATCCACATGTCCTTTCTCCTCCTGTGCCGGGATCTGCGCGCCTTCTCGCCGCGCGTCTCCCCTTTCCCGTGAAACTCCCTATATGTTGTGAACTCGCCGCCCGAAGTCTGAAGCCCGGGCTGCGAGGGTTCACCTCACGACCCGCCGTCGTCTGCCGTCTCCAGCACGTACATCTTTCCCGTGGCGGGGTCTTCGAAGGCCTCGCCGCGGTGTATGTAGAGCCCCTTGCCGTCTTCGGTCGAGGAGAGCAGCTTGTCCATGTCCACGGCATCGGAGAGCTGGTCTTGCTCCACCACCTCGGTCTGCGGGGAGTTCACCGAGACGTTCCAGTAGACGGCCAGGGCCACCATGAGGCCGCAGGAAAAGACGAGCATGACGTCGGCCAGGTTAGAAAGGCCTGCCATGGGGTCTTCCTCGCCGGCGTCGAAGCGGCCGGCGCCATGTCCCGGGCGCTTAATCATGGAGCGCCTCCCGGCGTGCGGGGGCGGGCGCTGCGGCGGGCGCGGCGGATGCGGCATCAGAGACGGCGGACACGGCAGGCGCGGAGGACACGACACCAGAGGCGGCGGGCGCGGCGGGCGCGGAGGACGCGGCCTTGTCCACGACGATGTTCATCGCGGCCTCCAGCGCGCTCATGTAGTCCTCGTACCAATGGCGGCGCAGCTTGGAGATGCCGAAGGCCACGGCCGAGACGATCAGGCCGGCCACCGTGGTGTCGAAGGCGACGACTAGCGAGTTCGACAGGGTGGCCATGTCGCCGGACGAGAGCGCCATCACACCCGGCCCTAGCGGGATGAGGGTGCCCATCAGGCCGAACATGGGCGCGACGCGGCAGGCGAAATCGCTGCGCATGAGCGTGCGGCGGTAGCGCAGCTCCTCTTCGGACAGCAGGCGCGCGGCCAGCGCCTCGCGCACGTCCGGGCCTACGTCGCGCATGGAAAAGACCTCGGCCAGCGCCATGCGTTGCCGGCGCAAAAGGCCGCTGGACTCGATGACGCCCTCCACTTGCGCGGGAGCGGCGTCTGTGACGTCGCGGGTGAACTTCGAGACGGCCGCCTTGAAGCGCCGCCGCTCGGACAGCCCCTCGACCACAAGCGCGCCCAGCTCGACGACCGCGTAGGCCGCAAGCAGCAGCAACACGACCATCACGGGCACAAGCAAGATCTGGGACAGGGCATGTATGGTGCTTTGGATGCCGCTCGTCATCGGCGGGCACCTCCTTTGCTCGTGGCTGTTTGCTCGTGAAAGGACCTCATGCGCAAGGCCGCGCCCGCCGAAAAGCCGACGACCAGGGCCAGCACCAGGGCTATGACGATGCCGGTTTGCAGCGGGGCCTCGGCAAAGGCCTTCTTCAAGACCTCGACCACCGTGTAGGCAGGCGACTGCGACGCGGCTTCTTCCTGGGTTTGCTGCGCGTTGTCCGCCGCGCTCCCGGAAGGCTGCTCGGCCTTTTGCGGCGCCTGCGCGCCCGCCTCCGCCGCGCTGCTTGCGGCCTGCTGCACGCTTGCCGCCATGGCCTGCGAGTCTCCTGCGCCAAGGCCTGCCGCCTGCGCGCCCGCGGTCCCCGCTGCGGTGCCCGCCGCATTGCCGCTGCCCGCGCCTCCCCCGCCCGTGCCGGACGCGCCGCCGCCATTCGCGTCGCCTCCGGGCGCGATGTGCCCGCCGTCGTCCGGATCGCCATCGCCGCCGTCTTCACCGCCCGGGTTTAACTTCGCGAGCCATTGCGCCCAGGTCATCACGCCCGCAAGCTGCCCTGCGCTCAGCGACTTGTCGCGCAAGAGCACCTCGTTTCTCCACGCGTCGATGTCGTCGCCCAGGTAGACGAAGTTCACCACCCCGCTGTTCGCGAAGGCGTCTTTGCCTATCTCGACGACGCTGCCCGGGATGAAGATGGTCGTAAGGCTCGTGCAGCCGTCGAACAGCCCCGCGCCGATGATGCTCATCCCCGCGGGCAGCGTGATCTGCTCCAGGCTCGTCATGTCCTTGAACACCGAGGCGTTCCAGGGACGTCCGTTGTTGCCGAAGGTCGAGCCGATGGTCTTGACCGTATCGGGGATGACGAGCTTCTTGATGCTCGAGCAGCCCTTGAAGACCGAGTCGCCGATCGTGGTGATGTTGGAGGGGATGTCGAGGCCTTCAAGGCTCGTGCACCCCTGGAAAAGCCCGCCCGCGAGCGCGGACATCCCCTTCGAGAGCGTGACCTTTTTCAAAGACGTGCAATCGAGAAACGCGTTCGCGCCGATCTCCTTCAGCGAATCGGGCAACACCACCTGCACGAGGCTCGTGCAGCGCCTGAAGACCCCCTGCCCCATGGTCTCGACACCGCAAGCCAAGTCGAGCTTGGACAAGGCGCTGCAATCCGAAAACGCCCAATCCCCCACCGTCCGCAAGGCCGCGGGCGCGGTGAAGCTCTTTAGCTTCGAGCAGCCGGCGAAGGCGGAATAGCCGATTTCGGCGACCTGCGTTTTTCCGAGGTCGGCGGCCGCCAGCGAGACGCAATCGGCAAAGGCGCGCGTCCCTATTTCCGCCAGCGTGGCCGGCCAGTTTATCCGAGACAGCGCCGTGCAGCCGGCAAAGCAGCCGCTGCCTATGGAGGCGACATGCGCGCCCAGCTTTACCGTGGAAAGCGCGCTGCACTTGTAGAAGGTGGAGCTGTCCAGATCCGTCACGCCATCCGGGAGGACGATAGACTTCAGCGCCGTGCAGCTTCGGAAGGCGCAGGAGCCGAACGAGACGAGACCGGGCGGCAGCGAGATGGCCGAAAGCGCGCTGCACCCGTCGAAGGCCGACATCTCTATTTTCGCTAGCCCTGAGGGCAAGGTCAGGCCCGCAAGCGCCGTGCAGCCGGCAAACGCCGAGCTGCCGATCGTGGAAAGCGACGCGGGCAGCTTCACGCTTCTCAACGCCGTGCAACCGGAGAAGGTGGCCGTGGGCAAGGTGCCTGGGGGCGCTGCCAGTTCGGCTTTCGCCAGCGCCGTGCAGCCCTTGAAGACGCCCGTGCCCATCGTGGCGACGCTTTCGGGCACCTTCACGCTTGCAAGCGCCGTGCAGCCGGCAAACGCCGACGCGCCGATCTGCTCGACGCTGTCCGCGATCTCGACGCCCGTGACCTTCGACAGCCCCTTGAAGGCGCCCTTGCCGATGGCAGCCACCGTGTACTCGCGCCCGTTCACCTCGACGGTCCCGGGGATCGAGACGATGCCTTCCAGGTCGGGGTTTGCCTCGGTCAAAGTCGCCGTGCCGGATGCCTCATCGATGCTCCAGTGGAAATCGCCCTCGAAAGGCTCGACGGGGTCTTGGGTGTAGAGGGCCTGCACCTCGAGGCTGTCGCGCACGTCGGCAAAGGAGACGCTCCAGCCGGAAAACGTCCAGCCCGCGCGCGCGGGGGGCGCCGGAGCAACGGCCGCCGTGCCCTCGCGGACCTCTTGCACCGCGCCTATCTTGCCGCCCGTCCAGCTGAGGAATTGCACGGTGAAGTAGAGGGCCGCGCCGTCTGCCAGGGCGCCGTTTTCCATCTGGGGGCGCGCGCCTGCAAAGACCACCTTCAGCGGGTCGCGCGCGGTCGTGTCGTCGTCGTCGATGTCGGGCACGAGCGCGCCGGCGGCGATCGAGGCGACGTTTTTCGAGACGTTTGCCTGCGTGTAGTCCAGCCCGAGGCTCGCGCCGCCCGTCAGCGCAACGACCTTGTAGGCCTCGCCTGCGGGCGTTTTGCGCACGACGTCGGGCACGGTCAAGACGCCTTTCTTCAGGTCGTCTTTGGTCAAGTGGTGCACGACGGCGGTCTTGGCGTCCTCGTCGAAGCTGGCGTTGTCCTCCAAGACGGGCGTGACGTCGAGGGACGTGCGCACCTCCTCGACGTCGGCCGACCACCCGACGAAGGTCTGGCCGTAGGGAACCGTCACGCCAGGTCCTGCCGCAGCGGCGGCCTCGTCCACGTACCTGGTGGACAGCAGCACGCCCTCGCTGCTGAAGAAGCGCACGGTGTAGCGCCATTGTATATAGCGCGAGAACGCGTCGGTGGGAAAGGCGGGCTTGGCGCCCGCGCAGGTGACCTGCTCGAGCTTCTTGCATGCCGAAAAGGCCTTGGACCCGATGCTTGCCACGGACGCGGGCAGCGACAGCGAGACGAGCTGCGTTTGGTTGGCAAAGGCGCCGGCGCCTATGCCGACGACCGTGTAGGAGATGCCGTTTCTCGTCGTGGTGGCGGGCACCGAAAGCGAGGTGGCGGCGATGCCCTTCGGCGTGCCCGTGAGCACCGCCGTCTTGGAGGCGATATCGTAGCTCCACGTGAAATCGGGCGCGACGACAGGGTGGCAGTCCGCGCCCGCCTGCACGTCCTCGTAGACGCCGTCCCAGCCGAGCAAGACCTGGTTTGCCGGCACGCCCGCGCTTTCGGCATCAGGCGCCGTCGCGCTGCCGCCCGCGTCGAGGATCTGCGCGTCGCCTATCTGCTCGCCGTCCGCATCGAAGAAGCGCACGCGGTAGGAGATCTTCACGCGCTCGGGGATGCCGCTATCGCCCAGCCAGTTGGTGGACAAGTCGGGCAAGGTGCCGCCGAGCACGAGGCTCGTCAGGCGGTCTGCCGCGTAGAAGGCGTGGTATTTCACCGTCTGGCACTTGCCGGGTATGACGATTTGGGCAAGGCGGTTGCAATTGTAGAAGGCCTCGATGCCGATGCTCGTCAGACCATCGGGCAAGGCGGCCGAGACAAGCGAGGTGCAGTTCAAAAAGGCGCTGTCGGGGATGCTCGCGACCTTGTCGGGGATGGCGATGGAGGCAAGCGCGCTGCAGCCGGAAAACGCCGCCTGGCCCATGCTTTTCAAGCTGTAGGACAGCGAGGCAGACGCAAGCGAGGTGCACGACTGGAAGGCGTTCGCGCCGATGCTCGAGACGATGGGCGGCAAGGTGATGGAGGGC